>JBKKBM010000131.1:0-5563 GCA_046714215.1 Terriglobales bacterium
GAGGAAAGGCTTTGAAAGCGAGACACAGGCAAGAATGCCTGTGCCACGGGAGCAAGGGTTGGTCGGGATCAAGAGATGAGTGAATTAATACAACTCGGGGGCAAGGGAACGGCGGCAGGAGCGGAGGCGTGCCTGGTATCGAATTTTTCCGGGCAGGACAAGCCGACGTGGGAGTTGTACTCGACCTGTATCCATTGCGGGCTATGTCTGAATCATTGTCCGACGTATCGGGTGCTGGGCACGGAGATGGATTCGCCGCGCGGACGCATCTACCAGGTACTGCAAGTGGATGAGGGCAAGCTGCCGATTGGCGATTCCTTCGTTACGCATATCGACCGCTGCCTGGGATGCCTGGCGTGTGAGACAGCTTGTCCTTCGGGCGTGCAGTATGGACACATCGTGGAGCGGGCGCGAGCGCAGATCGAGACGCACTATAAGCGTCCGTGGATGGAGCGGACGATCCGCAAATTCTTTTTCACGCGCGCGCTAAGGGACTTCCAATTGCTTTCGGATTGCGGTAAGGCGCTGCGTTTCTACCAGAAGTCAGGACTGCAGAAGCTGGTGCGGGCGAGCGGTGTGCTGCACTTGTTGGGCCTGGCCAAGCTGGAGAAGCTGACGCCGGCGATGGATCCGGTCTTCTTTTTTACCAACATCGGGATGCTCATTCCGGCGGAAGGGAAGTTGCGCGCGCGGGTGGGATTTCACGCGGGATGCATCGCTAACCTGGCATTCGCGGAGTTGAACCACGCGACCGTGCGGCTGCTGGCGCGCAATGGCGTGGAAGTCCACATCGTGGGCCGGCAACGCTGCTGTGGCGCTTTGCAGGCGCATGCCGGCTTTCGCGAAGATGCGCGGCTATTGGCGCGTCGGAACATCGACGCATTCGGCCGGGAGTTGGCCCTGCTGGATGCGATCGTGACCAATGCCGCGGGATGCGGATCGAACTTGAAAGATTATCTCGACTTGCTGAAGGATGATCCCCAGTATGCGGCGAAGGCGAAGGAGTTTTCAGCCAAGGTCAAAGATGTGACCGAGTATCTGGCCGAGTTGGGGCTGCGCGAGCCGCTTCATCGCCTAAAAGGACGCGTTGCTTTTCAAGACCCGTGTCATTTGAATCATGCGCAGAAGGTCCGTAGCGCGCCACGACAGTTATTGATGGCAGTGGGCGCGACGCTGGTGGAGTTGCCGCATCCGGAGCAGTGTTGCGGGAGCGCGGGCACGTATAACGTCACCCAGCATGAGTTGTCAATGAAGATATTGGACGCGAAGTTGGACGACGTAGACGCGGCCGGTGAGTTTGACGTGCTGGCGACGGCCAACGTGGGATGCATGCTGCAATTGCGAGTGGGGTTACAGCAGCGCGGCAAGAATCTACCGGTGCGGCATGTGGTGGAAATGTTGGAAGAGTGTTATTGAAGCTGGCGCCTACTTCTTCTCGCCCAGAATTTCCTCTTCTTCTTTGCCTTGCTGGCTCAGCTTCAAAATCACGCTGTAGTCTTCGAGGGTTGAAGTGTCACCAGCGACGGACCTCGTGGTGACGATCTCGCGCAACAGGCGACGCATGATCTTGCCGCTGCGGGTCTTGGGTAGCGCGGCCACATAGTGAATCTTCTCCGGACGGGCCAGCGCGCCGATCTCCGTGGCAACCCATTGGCGAAGGTCGTTGGTCAGCGAGTCACTTTCCTGTGCGCTCTGCTTCAGTGTCACAAAACAATGGATAGCCTGGCCTTTAAGTTCGTGGGGCGCACCCACGACGGCGGCCTCGGCGACGGAAGGATGCCGAACGAGCGACGATTCCACTTCCATGGTGGAGAGGCGGTGCCCGGCGACGTTAAGCACGTCGTCCACTCGGCCCAGGCACCAGATGTAGCCGTCTTCGTCGATGGTGGCGGCGTCGCCGGTGAAATATTTGCCTTCATAGCGCGACCAGTAGCCGGCCTTGAAGCGTTCTGGGTCCTTATATATGGTGCGCAGCATCGAGGGCCACGGGCGCGTGAGCACGAGGAAGCCCTTGCCGAGTTTTACCGGATTGCCCTGGTCGTCGACGACTTCAGCGGCGACGCCCGGCAGCGGACGCGTGGCCGAGCCCGGTTTAGCGGGTGTTGCGCCGGGGAGGGGCGAGATCATGATGCTGCCCGTTTCGGTCTGCCACCAGGTATCGACGATGGGGCAGCGCTCTTTGCCGATGACTTTGTTGTACCAATGCCACGCGGTGGGATTGATAGGTTCGCCGACCGAGCCGAGCAGACGCAGCGAAGAGAGGTCGCGGTTGTTGGGCCAATCGTCGCCCTGACGCACGAACGAGCGGATGGCGGTAGGCGACGTATAGAAGATGGTGACGCGATACTTTTCGATGAGGCGCCAGAAGCGGTCGGGCTTGGGCCAATCCGGCGCGCCTTCATACATAAAGGTAGTAGCGCCCGCGGCGAGTGGACCATAGACGACGTAGGGGTGTCCGGTAACCCAGCCGATGTCAGCGGTACACCAGTAGGTGTCCTCTTCCTTGAGATCGAAGACCCACTTCATGGTCATCAGGACTTGCGTTGCGTATCCACCCGTCGTGTGGACCACGCCCTTGGGCTTGCCGGTGGTGCCGGAGGTGTAGAGGACGTAAAGCGGATGCTCAGAGTCGAGTTGCTCCGCGGGGCAGACTTCAGAGATGCCGTTGGTGAGATCGTTTGCCCAGTGGTCGCGTCCGGTCTGCATGGTGATGAGGGTGCCGGTACGTTTATAGACGACCACGTGCTTGACCGTAGGACACTCTTTGAGCGCTTCGTCCACCGCCTGCTTGAGCAGGACTTCTTTGCCGCGGCGGTAGCCACCGTCGGCGGTGATGACGAGCGAGGCGTCGAGGTCCTGAATGCGGGTCTTCAAGGCTTCGGCGGAGAATCCACCAAAGACTACGGAATGAGTCACGCCGAGGCGCGCGCACGCGAGCATGGCGACGGCTGCCTCCGGCACCATAGGCATATAAATGATGGAGCGGTCGCCGGACTTCGCGCCTAGCGCCGTCAGCGCATTCGCCAACTTGCAGACTAAGCGATGGAGTTCCTGATAAGTGAGCGTGCGCTGCTCGAAATTCTCACCCTCCCAGATGATGGCGGCTTTGTTGCGGCGCCAGGTGGTGAGGTGACGGTCAAGACAGTTGTAAGAGAGATTCAGTTTGGCGCCGACGAACCATTTGGCGAACGGCGGGTTGGACCAGTCGAGGACTTTGTCCCATTTCTTGAACCAGTCAATGTCTTGCGCGCGCTCGGTCCAGAATTTGTCCGGATCTTGGGCGGCGGCGGCATAGAGTTCTTCATAGCGCTGCATGGACGGGACCGCGGCCTTTTCACTGAATGCTTTGGGGGGATGGATCTTCTCGTTCTGCTCCATGGGTGTGGATTGTAGCAAAGGGGGGCCGTCAGCCATCAGCCGTCAGTAAGAGCGGTTTTCCAGCGCGGAGGCGCGGAGAGACGCGGAGAAAAGAAAAAACCGGCACAAAGGCCGGCTTTTCTTTCGAGGGGGGTGCGTGATATCTGAATCAGCGTTGCAAGTGCGATTCCAGGAAGTAGAGGTCCTTGTCGGCGGTGCCGACTAGTTGAGTAAACAGGTCAGAGGTGACGAGATCGCCGAGTTCGTCGGTCTCTTCGGCGGTGTCGCGTCCGGCATTGGCGACGGTGGCCAGGCGATCAGCCAAAGTGGCGACGTGGGCCATGCCGTCCGTAAGTTCCGTGTCGTATTCGGGAATGGATGAACGGCTGGCGGACTGGCGGATAGTGCCATTGGCGCGGCCACCGAGGGCGGTCACGCGTTCGGCGATGGCGTCGGCCGCTTCTTCCAGATGTTCAGCAATGGTGTCGAAGAGCAGATGCAGTTGGTAAAAATCCTTACCTTTGACGTTCCAGTGGGCAAACTTAGCCTGGTATTGGACGTCGATGACGTCGGCCAGGCGCTGGTTGAGGATGGTGATGACTTGGGCGCGCTTGTCCTCAGGAATGTTGATGCTGCTATCAAACAGGACGGTGTCTTTGCGGGGAACTCGGAGAATCTTTTCTGCTTTAGCCATATTTGAGCCTCATAAGGTTGGATGGCGGAGGGACCTGGGTGGATGCAAGGGATTTCGGGGGCGTTAACAACAAAACCACAGAGAGCACAGAGTCGCACAGAGGAGAGCTCTTTTTGAGGAGGATCGCGAAAATAAGCCGTTGTTCACGAAGGGAACGAAATGCACACGAGAGCGCATGGAGAGAGAGTCGCGGGAGGGTAGGGATCCTTCGGCAGAGCTCGCGTGCTCGCGCCTCGCTAGGGATGACATAGGGGGCGAAGTTCTATTTCAGCGCAGCGCGGAGTTCGTCCGCCGAGGTGATAGGTGGCTGGCAAGTGAAGTTAGAACAGAGGACGGCAACGGTCGCTTGCTGCTGCACGCCAGGGAGGTTGGGAATAGTTTCCGCCAATGCCGGTGGAAGATTTTGCGCGACCGCCTGACCTTCACCCAGGCGGACCACGGATTTGGAGAATGAAAATGTTGCGGTGGCGGCGCGGTAGAGTTCGTCCGCATGTTCGCCGCTCCCGATGACGATGACCTGGGTGTGCGGCGTGGTGAGATGTCTTAGAGCGATCCCGTAGGTGGCGGCGTAGATTCCGAAGTGGTCGACGACTCCGGCGAAGGTCTCAAGCGTGTCTTCGGCTTTGTCTTTGTAGGCCGCGTGGTTGGTGAAGTGGTAGAGGCGGATGAGGGCGATGGCGGCGGCGGGATTAGCAGCGGGAGTAGGCGAATCCTGCAGCGGCTTGCGCTTGGCGGTGAGCGCTCCGATGAGCGAGGCGGGGTCGGTGGTGGAATCGGTATCGAAAAATCCACCGGCGGTATTGTCCGCGAAGCGGTGGAGCATGGCGTCGGCGATTGCGCGGGCGAAGGTGAAGTAGGTAAGGACGCCGGTATCTGCGTAGGCGTCGAGGCAGGCGATGACGGTGAAGGCATAGTCATCGAGTCCGCCGGCGAGTTGGCGTTTTTGCGCTTTGGGATCGGAGTAGGCGATGACATGGCCGAGGCGGGCGGCATCGGCATCCCAGGCCTCAGCGAGGATGCGGTCGAGCGACTTCAGCGCGAAGTGGCGGGCGTCGTCTAAATGAAATGCCTGCGCCGCTTTAAGATAAGCGGAGATCATCATGCCATTCCAGCCAACGTAAATCGTTTTGTCGATATAGGGCATGGGCCGCTGAAGGCGTGCGGCGTACATCTTCTGGCGCGCGGAGCCGAGCAGACAGAGCGTATCGGCTTCAGACTTGGCCAACGTCTTCGCGATGGCTTCGATGTCAACCTTCACGTAGAGCACATTCTTGTGGGGATTGTGATGCATCTCGCCGATGGCGCCGATGTCGTAGTAGTCGGCGGCCACGCGAAGCTCATCGGCGGTGAGGACGGCGCGCGCTTCGTCGAGTGTCCAGGTAAAGAAATCGCCATCGTCGTCCATTGAGTGGTCGGCATCCTGCGAGGCGTAGAAGCCGCCGCGTTCGCGGTCGCTGAGCCATTCGTCCACCCAGCGGATGATGTCGCGGGCGACGGCGGCAAAAAGCGGCG
>JBKKBM010000132.1:0-14976 GCA_046714215.1 Terriglobales bacterium
CCGGCAAACACGGTGATGCTGCGGTCCGGGAGAGTGCCGTGGCCCATGACCCGGCCCACCGCGGGACGCATCTTGCCTGCCGCGCATCCGCACACCGAATTCACCACCACCATCACGGTGCCGGGCGTGGTCACGGCTTGCTCTACGGCGGCCGCTGTGCGTGCTTCCGCAATCCCAAAACGGGTCAACTCTTCACGAAACGGCGCGATCATCGGCTCTGGATACATACTGACATTATAGCTTAGTGTGAAGCTGATTGAAGTGGGACTAGGCGCGGTCAAAAACACAAACGGTGCCGTAGCGGTCAACCTGGCGGAAGCCGTGGCGCTGCACCAATGCCTCGATCATCTCGTCCACGTTCACTCGCCGGCCGTTCAGTTCTGCATCGTGCAACTCGATCACCATCTGCCGGCAGGATGCCAAGCTGCCTCCGCCCTGAAACACGATGCCCGCCTCTGCCCCCTCGATGTCGCACACCAGCGCATAGTCTTTGATGTGGTGGTCAGCCAGTAATTTCTCCAGGGTGAGCGCGGGCGTCTTCGTTGTTTGGCCGCTCGCCTCCACTTTTTGCCCTTGCAGCGTGTTCCCACCCTCGGCGAAGTGCACCGATTCTTCTCCGCAATAGTCGATGGCTCCAGTAACAATCGTCGTGTTGTCTTCGAAGCCATTCAGCGCCAGATTCTTCTGGATCACCGCGGCGAGTTGCGGACTCGCTTCCACGCAAACCAGTTTGCGTTCGCGTTCCAGGCGTGCACGGATCTGACAAGCCATTACGCCCAGGCTGGAACCAAGTTCCACGACATCGACTTCCGGCTTCAGGTAGCGCTGGACGAACCGGATCTCTGCGCTCTCATACATGTTCCAGAACAGCATCGCCTTGACCACCGGCTTGATCGCCGGATGGGCGGTATTCACGCGCAGGCCGCGGCTACGGAAGGTATCACCCGTGAGCAACGCGATGGCCCTCCCCACTGCCGGAGCCGTGATCGCCGCGCCGATATGTCGCTTCAGCACTTGTTTTATGCCGTGCACCATAGGCAATGGATTGTAACCTTTCTCAATGTTGCTCCTCGCGCACGGCGGCGGCATTACTGCCGCATGGTAAGCTTCAGAAATATCTCTGATCGAGGCGTTGGGAAACTTTGACCACCTCCCGGACCCGGTTGGCCATCATGGTCAGCCATCCCATTCAACATTTCGCACCGTGGCATGCGGAGGCCGCCAAACTCCCGGGTTTGGACCTGCGCGTCTTCTTTTATACGAAGTGGGGACTTACCGGAGCCACCGATCCCGGCTTTGGCGTCTCGCTGAAATGGGATGTCCCGCTGCTGCAGGGATACGAACATGAATTCCTGCCCGCCGAACCCGCCGCGGATTTCGTCGACGACCCCAAGCTGGATAATCCCACGGTCGGCGAGCGCCTGGATGCCTTTGACCCTCACGTCGTCAAGGTCTTCGGTTACTCCCACAAGACGACAAAGCGAGTTGCCGTCTGGGCAAAACTCCGGCGCAAGCCGTTGTTGCTCTACTCGGACTCGAACCTCAAAGCTCAGCCTTTTTGGAAGGCGGTTTTGAAACGTCCGCTCGTAGGCGCGTTCTATCGCAAGGTGGATGGCGCGCTTTTTGTGGGCGACAACAACCTGGCCTACCATCGCTTCTTCGGCCTCCCTCCCGACCGTTTATTCGCGGGCTGCTTGCCGGTTGATCGCCAACGCTTGACCAACGCGGTCCCCGATGCGGCCCGCGCACGGAGAGAGATCCGTCAAAAGCATGGCATTCCTGAAGATGCTTTGGTTGCGCTCTTCTGCGGAAAATTCATCGACCGCAAACGGCCGCTGGATGTTCTGCGTGCCGTTGCTGGCGTCTCGAAAAAACCGCTGTGGGCACTTCTCGTAGGTGAAGGTGAATTGCGCGGTCAGTTGGAAGCGCATATCAGATCCCATGCCGTAAGCAATGTTACGCTGACTGGTTTTGTGAATCAGACCGCCATTCCCTCTTATTATGTGGCGGCAGATGTTCTGGTGGTCAGCTCTTCTTTTGACCCGCATCCGCTGATCGTGACGGAAGCCGCCGTCTTCGGGCTGCCGGTGATCGCCAGCGACGCGGTCGGGTGCATCGGGGAACACGACACCGCACGCCCCGGGGGGAATGCGCTGGTATATCCCTGCGGCGACGTGAAAGCGCTCACGCAGGCGCTGCAATCGATGAGCAGCGATGCGATTGCCTATCAACGATATTCCGCCGCCGCGCGCGAGATTGCCGCTGGTCAAGACACGGTCGCCGCTGCTGGCCAGCTCGAAAGGGCCGTACTCCGGCTGGTCGAAATGGGAAAGCGGTAAAATGGGACTCCAGCGATAGAATAAAAACCTAGACTCATAAAAAATATGGAATACGCTTATCAGACTTGGACGGCGGCGGCTCCCCCTTCGCATGCGTGCCTCGTGCCCGCGCTGCTGGAGCTGTTACCGCCAGGTCGGCTGAGCATCCTCGATCTAGGCTGCGGCAATGGCGCCATCACCAACCTGCTCGCAGAAAAAGGACACACCGTCACCGGCGTCGATGCATCCGAGTCCGGGATCGAGATCGCCCGGACGTCCGGCAAGGCGAAGTTTGTGGTGGGTTCCGTCTATGATCCGATGGATCTCGGCCAAGTGGATTGTGTGGTCTCGTTGGAAGTGCTGGAGCACCTCTACCGACCGCTGGCGCTGTTTGAAAAGGCTTACGCGTCGCTGCGACCCGGCGGCATGTTCATCCTATCCACGCCTTATCACGGATATTTCAAGAATCTGGCCTTGTCGCTGTGGGGCGCCTGGGACCGGCACCATGATGTTGCTTCTGACGGCGGCCATATCAAATTCTTTTCGCGGGTAACCTTGGAAACCATGGCGCGCGCAGCCGGATTTCAGGTTGTCGAATTCCGCGGCGCCGGCCGCCTTCCTTATATTTGGAAGTCCATGGTCGTCTCCTTGCGAAAACCGTAGGCCGCGGCGATTTTGTAAAGACGTAGCTGGCTACGTCTCCGGTGGGAGCACTGGCCTTCAGGCCAGTGAAAAGTTCAACTTTAAAACTCAGGGCTTTAGCCTCGGACGCTCCACCAGCCACGCCGCCACGCGCTCGGTGAACAGCGCGCGTCCCTTCGTCGACAAGTGGTTGCTATCAGCGAAGAGCGTGGGGTCATCCAGCGGGAATCCCTCTTCGCCGTCAAAATACGCGACCCCTTCTTCTTCCAGCGCGCTTTTCAAACTCGTCTTCAGACCGCGCATCACCGGCAGTGCCGCCACCGGACCCGGCATCGGCGACTCCACGAAGACGATGGGCACCTCCGCTGCCCGCGCCAGCCGCACGATCTCTCGCAACGCGGCCCTTTGCTCCGGGTCCGCGCCTACTTCCCCTTCGAGCGGCACTCGCAATTTGCGGAACTGCTCTTCCGTCAATCCGGGGACGAACTTGTCCGCATACGCCCCGCGGTAGGAAAGGTTTGGCAGCAACATTCGGTTGAGTGGATAAGCCACCATGGCTTCATTATTTCGATTGGCCAGGAGCGAGAACGCATCTAGATATTTGTCTAGACTTTTTGGCGGGCGCAGGAACTCCGCCAGCAGTTCGCGCTTCAATCCGGGATCAGACTCAAAGTACAACCGCGAATCCTGCACTGCATGGGGACGCCCGAGTATCGCGCCATACGCTTCCACCACGCACAGCTTCGGCTTGTCCTTCCCCGCGAATACGCTCTTCAGCACCGGCACCATGTTCACCGGATCCATTCCGTTGTAGGCGACCAGGAATACCTTCTTTCCGGTCTTCTCTTCCATCAACCGCGCGTCGTAACTCTGCCGCGTGTGTGACGATCCGATGAACAGCACATCCACCGGCGCGTGCGCGGCCAGGCCATGTACACCGCTCTCCGTCGGCGCAAAGTACTGCGACCCCGCGAAGCGCAGCCCGGTCAGAGCCGCCAGCACCGCTATCGAGATCACCGTGACTGCCAACAGATATCGCATTCGTCCTTACAAAACTCCGAACTGAAAAATACCTAGAACTGAAAATAAATGAACGACGAAGACCGCAACACGCCGAACAGCATGATCAACTGGAACAGCAGCACCGTGATCGCACCCTTCAGCACCAAGGACCCGCGCAGCGGCGCGATCTTCGGCGTTCCGCCGCCGTATTCCATCCACCATTCCACCACGAACATGGCCCCGATCAGCATCATCGTCACCGCGCCCACCGCCAGCGCCGTGTTGTCCCCCGTGAACTGCAGCACGGTGGTCTGCAACATCGCCCGGTCCAGGTGCCACGGCGAGAATATCCGCCGCAGGATGGTCGTCGCCTGGTCCATGTTGGCCGCCCGGAAGAATATCCATCCCAACACCACGGCCGCCAGCGTGATGGCGCGCCATGTCCAACGCAAGAACGCGCCGCGGGTAAAGATCGGCGACAGCACCTGCTCCACGATCAGCAGCACGCCGTTGTACACGCCCCAGACGACGAACGTCCAATTGGCGCCGTGCCACAGGCCGCTGATGGCGAATGTGACCAGCAGATTCACGTAATGCCGCGGCACCGAAACGCGATTCCCGCCTAGCGGGATATAAACGTAATCTTTAAACCAGGTGGAGAGCGAGATGTGCCAGCGCGTCCAGAAGTCAGCCACGCTCCGGGCAAAGTAGGGATGGTGGAAGTTCCGCATCAGTTGGAAGCCCATCAGCCGCGCGCAGCCCACCGCGATGGAGGAGTATCCGGAGAAGTCGGCATAGATCTGCACCGCAAACAGCAGCGTAGCCAGCAGCAGCGCGGGCGCCGGCTGGCCCTGCCAGCCCTCGCCATACACGGTGTTCACGTAGACGGCTGCGCGATCGGCGATGACCATCTTCTTGAAGAAGCCCCACGCGATCATCAGCAACCCGTTGGCCAGGTTCTCTACCTGGAACTTGTGCCGCTCATAGAACTGGTGCAGCAACCGCTGTGGACGCTCGATGGGCCCGGCTACCAGTTGCGGATAAAACATCACATAGAGGCTGTAGATCCCGAAGTTGCGCTCCGCCGTCTGCTTTCCGTGATAGACCTCGATCACATAGCTCAAACTCTGGAATGTGTGGAACGACAAGCCAATGGGCAGGATGATGTTCGCGATAGGCAGGGTGGCGGGCAGTCCCAGCATCATCTGCAACTGATTCCCGCTGTGCGCAAAGAAATTGAAATATTTGAAGACGAAAAGCACGGCGCAGGTGGCGACAATGCTCACCACCAGCAGCCGCTTCTTCTGCCGCGAGTCCTGCGCATCCTCGATGCGCATGCCCATAAAGTAATCGATCAGGATGGTGGTGAACAGGATGAGGATGTAAACGGGAATGAACGCCATATAGAAGATGCAACTGGCGGCCAGCAGCATCTTCCAACGCCACGTCCAGGGCAGCAGGTAATAAAGGAGGGTGACAACGATCAGGAATACGCAGAACTCGAGCGAGTTAAAGAGCATTCATCATTGCCAGATGGAAGAGATGGAAGATTGTGCCATCTCGTGATTGAAATGACAATCTCAGAAGCCCAGCATCACCGGTTCAGGATGCAACTGGATCGCGAAAGCCTCCGCTACCCCGCGCTGCACTTCGTCTTTGAGGGCGATGATCTCCGCCGCGGTGGCCCCGCCCCGGTTAACGATGGCCAGTGAGTGCTTGCGGGAGATGCCCGCGTTGCCCTTGGCATGGCCCTTCGGGAAGCCGGCATGCTCCACCAGCCAAGCGGCTGACAACTTCACTTTGCCATCGCCCGCAGGATACTTCGGCGGCGCGTCCTTGCCCTGCTGCGCCGCCAGCGCGGCAATCTCTTCATACTTTGCCATCTCGACGATCGGATTTTTGAAAAACGACCCTGCGCTGCGGGAATCTTCGTCGTCCGGTACGATGAGCATGGCTTTGCTCAGGCGGATGGCGCGGACGGCATCGCGCGTCTGCACCAGGCTGGGATGCCCCCCAGCATCGGCAAACTGTTTCTTCAAATCGGCATACGTGATCCGCGCCGCGCCGCCCACTTCCAGACTGTAGGTCACGCCCAGCACGATGTACCGGCCTTGCGCGGAACTATTGAAGATGCTAGCGCGATAAGAGAAGCCGCACTCTGCGTTGCTCAGATCCTTCACATCCATGGTCTGCAGATCGAGCACGCGCACTGACTGAATGGTCTCCGCCACTTCTTGTCCGTAGGCGCCGACGTTCTGCACCGGCGTTCCACCCACGGTGCCGGGGATGCCGCTCAGAGTCTCCACTCCGGCGCAATCTTCCGCCACCGTGCGCGCCACAAAGGCGTCCCAATCTTCGCCGGCGCCCAATTCATATTCGCGACGACGGCCGCGCCCATCCTGCACTTTCACACCGGCGATGCCAATCTTCAGTACCAGGCCGTTAAAGCCGGCATCAGCCACGACCAGGTTGCTGCCACCGCCCAGCACGAAAAGGGACAGATGATTCGACCGCGCGTACTCGACCGCCGCGATCACGTCAGCTTGGCTGGCAGCATGGACGAACAGCCGCGCCGGCCCGCCCACACCGAGCGTGGTCAGCGACGCCAGCGGCACATTTTCTTCGATCACCATTCCCGTTTAGCTTAGCATCCGTTTAGCTCAGCAGGTCGCGTGATGGCGACGATGTGGAGGTAAGCCGCGCCAACAGCCGCTCCCTTTGCGGCGCGAGCACGGTTTGCGGGTCGCCCGCGGCGGTCACCCGGCCCTGCTCCAGCACCAGCACACGCTCCGCCATGGCCAGAACTTCTTCCAGTGCATGGGTCACCAGCAGGATGGGTATCTGGCGCTCGCGGTTCCACGCCAACGCGTCATCCATGATTTTGAGCTTGGTGAGATAGTCGAGCGCGGAGAAGGGTTCGTCGAGTAGCAGGCAGCGGGGATCGCGCACCAGCGCCCGCGCCAGCGCCACCCGTTGGCGTTCGCCGCCGGAGATAGCGCCCGCATTCTTCTCCGCCAGGTCGGCGATGTGGAAGGCGTCCAGGCTGCGTTGGGCGGTAGCGCGCCGTTCGGCGGCGGCCAGCGCGTGGAGTCCATACTCCACGTTCGCCCGCACGGTCATGTGCGGGAATAGCGCGGCGCCTTGAAAGATGTATCCGATGCCGCGACGAGCGGGTGCGACATCGAGACTTTTTGCGGAATCGAAGAACACCACGTCACCCAGCGTAATGACGCCGCTGTCCGGCCGTTGCAATCCGGCAATACATTCAAGCCAGGTGGATTTGCCGCTGCCAGAAACTCCAAAGATGGCGGTCACCCCCGGCCCGAAGTCTGTATCCACGTCCAACTGGAATGGTGGAGCACTGCGCTGCCGGTGCGTCTGGGTCACGCGCGCATGTAAGCTAACGCTCATCGCCCGAGCCAGACCTTCCCCAGGGTGCGATTAGTGGCGTAGACGGCGGAGAGCACTACGAAAGAAAACAGTAGCAGCGCCAGCGCCGTCTGATTAGCGCTGACGTAGTCCAACTCCTGCACGCGGTCGTAGATGTCGACGGAGATGGTGCGGGTCACGCCGGGAATATTGCCTCCGACCATCAACACCACGCCGAACTCACCTACGGTGTGGGCAAAGCTCAACACCACACCGGTCACGATGCCGGGCAAGGACAACGGCGCGATCACCCGCAGGAACGTGCGCGCGCGCGTGGCGCCCAGCAGTGCCGAAGCCGAAAGCAAGCGCCGGTCGACGGCGGCGAACGCCGCGGCAAAGGGCTGCACCGCGAAGGGCAAACTGTAGAGCACGGACGCCAGCAACAGGCCCTCAAAACTAAAAGCAAATGAATGACCGAAGGCGCGCTCAAACCAGGCGCCGATCGGACTGCGCGAACCCAGCGCCACCAGCACATAGAAACCCAACACCGTCGGCGGCAGCACCAGCGGCAGCGCGACTACTGCTTCCATCAGAAACTTGGCGCGAAAGCGCGAGAAGGCGATCCAATAGGCAAGCGGTAATCCAATGACGAGCAGGATGGCCGCAACCAGCGAAGCCAACTTCAATGTCAAAGCGATGGCGACCCAGTTCATCGTTTGTCCTTTGCTGCTTGCGGGGTGGGCGCCACCAAGCCAAAGCGCTGCATCACTTCACTCCCGGCGGGGCTCTTCAGGAATTGAAGAAACTCTTCCGCGACGCGCGGGTGCTGGGCCCGCTTGAGCACCACCGCGGCTTGCTCCAGCGGGGGATAAAGCCTCTGCGGGACTACCCAATACTTCCCTGCTGCTTGCAACCGGGGCGACCGCGCCAGCGCCAGCGCGATGATGCCCGCCTGCGCGTTCCCGGTCTCGACGAACTGCGACGCCTGGGCGATGTTCTCGCCCATCACCATCTTGTCCTTGACCGCCTCCCACACTCCGGCATTTTCCAGCGCTGATTTGGCCGCGCGTCCGTAGGGTGCGTGCGCCGGATTCGCAATCGCGATCCGTTTCACCCCGGGCGTGGTCAATGCTTTCAGGCCTAACCGTTCACAGTCCAAGGCCGAATCATTGGGCACCCACACCACGATCTTGCCGATCGCGTACCTATAGAGAGAATCTTTTTTTGTCAGGCCAGCCACCTCCAAGCGCTGCGGATAGTCCACGTCGGCCGAGAAAAACAGGTCGAAGGGCGCGCCGTTCTGGATTTGCGCGAAGAAGTTCCCGGACGAGCCAAAAATTACCCGGACTTTATTCCCGGTCTTTTTTTCATAGGCCGTAACCACCTCGAGAAGCGCCGATTGCAGGTCCGAGGCGGCGGCAATGGTCAGGACTTGGCCACTACCCTGCTGCGCCGCAACGCCCAGCGGCGCCACCAGCAGAAAACCGATGAGCGCACGAACAGTGAGTCTACGGGCGGACAATCATCACCTCCGTGGACTTAATGAGCGCCGCGGCGGTCTCGCCCACCTTCAGTCCCATCTCGCGCGCGGCGTCCGCGGTGATGATGGAGGTAATGACCTGGCCGCCGATGGAAAGTTTTACCTGCGCCATCAGACCACTGACTTTCAGCTCCACGATGCGCCCCACCAATTGATTGCGTCCGCTGATATGGCGAAAGTTCTGGCGGCGCTCCGCCACCGGCTTGGAGCGGGTGGCGCCCAGAAACTGGTCAAGTTCACCGAGCGGAATGCGGTGATGTCCGCCCGAGGTCTTTACCGTCTTTAGTTTTTTCTTCAGGATCCACTGTTTGATGGTGGGATAGCTGATGCCCAGGCGCAGCGCCGCTTCGCGGGGTTTCAGGAGGTTTGCCATCTAGCGATTCTATACGATTTATAACGATATATCGAGCCTCGCCTGCCTAGCCCCCGGCACTCGCAGTCCCGTACAGCGACTTCCCCGCTCAAACGGGGTTATATTTGTAGAATAAGGATGAGCCTCAGGACGTTGTCCCAGCCTCGGTCCCCAGAACCTCAGGATCAAACATTTGAATAGCAAACGTAATTGGATGATTGTGATTGCCGTGGTGGCCGTGGTCGCCACTTTTGCCGCCTTCCGCAGCAACAGCACGAAAGCGCCCAACTACACCACCGCCAGCGTCAGCCGGGGCACCATCCGCGCGCTGGTGGAGGCTACCGGCACCATCAATGCGGTGACCACGGTTCAGGTGGGTTCGCAGGTCTCCGGCACCATCTCCCGCCTGAATGCGGACTTCAACTCGCAAGTGAAAAAGGGGCAAGTGATCGCGCAGATTGACGCCTCCATCTTCGAGGGCAATCTGCTGCAAGCGCGCGCAGACCTGGAGAATGCCCGGGCCAACGCGGCCGCGGCCCGCGCCAACCTGGAAAAAGCGAAGTCCGCGGCCGTCCAGGCCAAAGCGGATTATGGCCGCACGCAAGCACTGGCGAAAGAAGGAGTCTTCAGCCAGCAACAGTTGGAGGTGACCAAAGCCGCCGCTGAATCCGCTGAAGCCTCAGTCAACGCCGCCGCGGCCCAAGTCACGCAGGCCAACGCGCAGGTCAACCAGCGCGCCGCCGCGGTTTCCGTAGCCAAGACCAATCTCGATCACACCACCATCATGGCGCCGGTGGACGGCATCGTGATCAATCGCAGCGTGGACGTCGGTCAGACCGTCTCCGCCTCCCTCTCTGCACCCACGCTCTTCACCATCGCGCAGGACCTCACCAAGATGCTGGTCTACACCAAGACGGATGAATCTGACATCGGCCGCATCCGCTCCGGTCAACCCGTCACCTTCAAGGTGGACGCATTCCCCACCGAAGGTTTTCGCGGACGCGTGCTCGAAGTCCGCATGAATGCCACCGTGGTGCAGAACGTCGTCACTTATGACACGGTCATCGAATTCGACAATCCCGAGCGCAAACTCTTTCCCGGCATGACCGCCTATGTCACCATCCCGGTGGCCACTGCCAAAGATGTGTTGAAGATCCCCAACGCGGCGCTGCGCTTCAGGCCCGACTTGAAGCCCGAAGAAATACGGGCACTCTATGAGAAACATGGGATCCATGAATCCCGTGGCGGAGGCGAACGCCAGTATGCCGATGCTGGTTCCGGCGAGCCAGCAGGCGCGCTGGAAGCAGGCGCAGTCGCAACCAAAGCCCCGGGCAGCGAAGGTTCCCCCGCGGCGAAAAACGGTTCCTCGCAACCCGGCGGAATGGGTGGACGCGGCGCCCGACGCGGCATGGGCCGTGGTGAACAGCCCGGCGGCGGCGCGGAAGGTGTCCCCACTGCTTCAGGACAAGGTGCTCCTGGCGATACAGGACGTGCGGGTCGTGCGGGAGGCGCTGGTGGTCAACGCCAGGACGGGGCCGGCATGGGCGGCGCGCGTCCGCGTCCGGAGCAGACCGCCATCGTATGGGCGCTCAATGAGGATAAGTCGTTGCGTCCCATCAAGGTCAAGGTCGGCATCACCGACCTCACCGTCACCGAGCTGATCGAAGGCGAAGTCAAGCAAGGCGACCAGATCATCACGGGCTCTTCCACCGCGCGCGCCGGCGGACCGCCGCGCCTCGGTGGGCAACCAGGCGGGGGCGGCCAGCGCCGTAACTAGTACCATGGCCACCCTTCAGGCTCCGGACATTCGCGCGCACGGTTCACCGCTGCAGCCGGTGATCCGCGTGCAAGACCTGCACAAGTATTACGAGATGGGCGAGACCCGCGTGCATGCTTTGCGCGGCGTCAGCCTAGACATCCATCCGGGCGAGTTCGTCGCCATCATGGGCTCCAGCGGCAGCGGCAAGTCCACCTTCATGAACCTGCTGGGATGCCTGGACAAGCCGACTACGGGTAACTACTACCTCAGCGGCGAAGACGTCTCCGGATTCACCAAGCACCAGTTGGCGAAGATCCGCAACCAGCGCATCGGCTTTGTCTTCCAGGGTTTCAATCTGCTCTCCCGCACTACCGCCCTGGAGAATACGGAACTGCCCACGCTCTACGCCAAAGTCGACAAAATGGAGCGCGAAAAGCGGGCCAAGGAAGCGCTGGCGCTGGTTGGCCTGGCTGACCGCGAAGACCACTACCCCTCGCAACTCTCCGGCGGACAGCAACAGCGCGTCGCCATCGCCCGCGCGCTGGTGAACAAGCCTTCCATCCTGCTGGCCGACGAACCTACCGGCAACCTCGACAGCCGCACATCGGTTGAGGTCATGGACATCTTCCAACGGCTCAACGATGGCGGCCTGACCATCGTGCTCGTCACCCATGAGCATGACATCTCCCAGTTCGGTAAGCGCCAGATCATCTTCCGCGACGGTCTGGTCAAAGTGGACGCTCCCATCACCCATGGTTTACGCGCGGCGGACGTACTGGATGCCATGCCCAAACTCGAGGATTAAGAAAGCCTTATGAATTTTCTTTCCACATTGCGACTGGCATTACGCGCGCTGGCGCGGAATAAACTGCGCTCCGGCCTTACTATGTTGGGCATCATCATCGGCGTGGGCGCGGTCATTGCCATGGTAGGGATCGGGCAGGGTGCTGACCGCCAGATCCAGCAACAGATCGCCAACATGGGGTCGAACATGCTCATGGTGATGTCCGGGTCAGTGAATCGCGGCGGCTTGCGCGTCGGCTTCGGCGCTACCAAGACACTCGTCTATGACGATGTGCAAGCCATCCTGCGGGAAGCCCCGTCCGTCGCCGCCGTCGCGCCCGGCACCATGACCAGTAGCCAGGTGGTCTATGGCAATGATAATTGGGGCACCCGCATCATCGGCACTGAGCCGCAATACTTCGAGATTCGTACTTGGCCTCTGGCTTCCGGCGTCATCTTCGACCAGTCCCAGGTGGAGCAGAACTTGAACGTCGCCGTCATCGGCGAAACGGTGCGGAAGAACCTTTTTGCCGCCACCGACCCAGTGGGCCAGACCGTCCGCATCAAGAATCTGCCGTTCACTGTCATCGGCGTGCTGCAACCCAAGGGTAGCTCCGCCTCCGGCATGGGTGACGATCAGGACGATCAGGTATTCATCCCTTACACCACGCACCAGAAAAAACTGACGGGTGACACGTGGCTGCGCTTTCTCACTGTCTCCGCGGTGTCGCTCGAGGCCAGTAGCGCCGCCCAGCAGCAGATCGAATCGATTCTGCGGGACCGCCACCGCATCCGCCAGGGGCAGGATGACGATTTCTTCGTCCGCAACATGAAGGACGTCGCCGACCAGGCCGCCCAAGCCAGCCAGGTCATGACCGTACTGCTGGCCTCCATTGCCAGCGTGTCATTGCTGGTCGGCGGCATCGGCATCATGAACATCATGCTGGTCTCAGTGACCGAACGCACCCGCGAGATCGGTATCCGCATCGCCCTGGGCGCCACCGAAGAAGACGTGCAGCGCCAATTCCTCATTGAGGCATTCGTATTGAGCGCCATCGGCGGATTCATCGGCATATTGTTTGGTATTGGCGCGTCGTGGGTCATTTCCTCGCGGTTTAACTGGCCCGTGCTGGTTTCGCCCATGTCCATCGTGGTGGCCGCAGTCTTCTCCATGGCCATCGGGATATTTTTCGGCTACTACCCGGCCCGCAAGGCGTCGCGGCTGGATCCGATCGAGGCCCTGCGCTACGAATAAGTGAAACCTTTCGCCGGCTGGCGAATCGCATCTAACCAGCGCAAGTGACCATCCGTTTTGCCCGTTTGGCGCGTACCAGTAGTAGAAGGTGAAGGGACCATGCTGATCAAGAAGCCCGCCGACATACCTTATTCGGAAATCACGCCCAGAGACCTGTACCTCAGCCGCCGCACCTTCATGGCGGCCGCGGGAGTGGCGGGCCTGGGCCTGGCCGCCGGCCAACTGCTCCCCGATATGGTGGACCCGCAGCTCATAGCCAACGCCGGCGCCAAGCTCCAATTCAAGAAAAGCGACCTCAGCACCCATGGTGAAGCGCTCACGCCGTTCAAAGACGTGACCACCTACAACAATTTTTATGAGTTTGGCACCAGTAAGGACGAGCCCGCCAAGAACGCCGGCTCCCTGCGCCCCAGTCCGTGGACCGTAGTCATCGACGGCCTGGTGAAGAAGCCGCAAAAGCTGGATATCGACAGCATCATCAAGCTGAGTCCGCTCGAAGAACGCGTCTATCGCATGCGTTGCGTGGAAGGCTGGTCGATGGTGATCCCGTGGATCGGCATCCCCCTGCACGCGCTGCTCAAAGCGGTTGAGCCCACGCCCAAGGCGAGGTACGTCGCCTTCCGCACATTGCTCGATCCCAAACAGATGCCGGGACAGCGTCGCGAAGTGCTCGGTTGGCCTTATGTGGAAGGTCTGCGCCTGGATGAAGCCATGCACCCGTTGGCCATCCTCGCGGTGGGTCTCTATGGCGAGACGCTGCCGAATCAGAATGGCGCGCCGCTGCGCCTGGTGGTGCCGTGGAAGTATGGCTTCAAAGGCATCAAGAGCATCGTCAAGCTCAGCCTCACCGACCGTGAGCCCCCTACCGCCTGGAACATCTCCGCGCCCAACGAGTATGGCTTCTACTCCAACGTGAATCCGAATGTGGACCACCCGCGCTGGAGCCAGACCAAGGAGCGGCGCATCGGAGAATTCTTCAAGCGCCCCACGCTGATGTTCAACGGATATGGCGACCAGGTGGCCAGCCTCTACAGCGGCATGGACCTCAAGAAAAACTACTGACCTTTACCCACAAGCCCGTGACCCAAAAACGCATTGTTCTGCTTAAGATCTTCGTCTGGATACTCTGCCTGGCGCCCGTAGGCGCGCTGGTTTTCCGCGGGCTGCGCAGCGACCTCGGCGCCAATCCCATCGAGAAGGTGCTGAACAGCCTCGGCTTCTGGACGCTCACGTTGCTGCTTTCTTCCCTGGCCATCACGCCGCTGCGCCGCCTCACCGGACTCAACTGGCTCATCCGTTTTCGCCGGTTAGTCGGGCTATTTGCTTTTTTCTACGTCTGCCTGCATTTCGTAACGTATCTAGTGTTGGACCAGGAATTGGATCTTGCCGCGGCGCTCAAGGACATTCCGCAGCGCCCGTTCATCGCAGTCGGATTCGTTGCGTTCGTTTTGCTGATTCCCTTGGCGGTGACGTCGACCACCTGGTCTATCCGCAAGCTGGGCGGCAAGAACTGGAATCGGCTGCATAAGCTGGTCTACATCAGCGCCATCGCCGGAGTGATCCACTTCTTTTGGAGAGTGAAATCCGATTACTTTGAGCCTCAACTCTTCGCCGGGATCCTGGCATTGTTGCTCGGTTACCGGGTCATAGTCTGGCTGAAGGGCCGCGCCCAGCCCGCGCCCGGCGCGGCGCCCGTAGCGAATCGGCCTTAGCGCCCTCTCTAAGGCTAATTGGCGGCACGCTTAAGGCTTCCTGTGCATTCCGCAAAAAATGGAATCGTCGCATACTCTTCTCACCTTAACCCAATCCGGAAGAATTCGCAGAAGCAGCCGCATTAAATCCTGGGGGAAACGGTGCGGTGGTGGAAGCGGGATCAGATGGTACAAGCGTCCCCGACAGCTAAACAGCTGCCGGGGATTGCTGTTTGTGGGTTAAATCATTTGTACTGGTAGACTG
>JBKKBM010000133.1:0-7044 GCA_046714215.1 Terriglobales bacterium
CGGGGCCGAAGATACGGACCGAAATGTCCGCAGGCGTACCGGCAAGCCCTTCGTCGATGCGCATCAGCAGCGGCGTGGTGTATGCGATCGTCACGCCCGCCACGACTTCGAGCTTTTCGCGCATCGCGGCTTCGAGCTCTTCCGGGGACCGCCTCCGGTCCTTCTTCAGGACAACCAGCACGTCGGAAAAGGTATGCAACATGGGGTCCTCGGTCCGTTCACTGCGCCCTGTGCGACGGACAACGTCTTCTACCTCCGGGAATGTCCGCAGAATATCTTCAACGTGGTGATTCACCCGGTCCACTTCAGCTAGAGACGCCTCCGGTGGCAGCGAGGTCGTGATCATCAGCGCGCCTTCATCCAGCTTGGGCATGAAATCCGAACCTACGTAGGTCCCGAGCACAAGCACGGGAATGGTGATGACGAAGGAAAGAAGGATGGTGATGCGGCGGTGGGCCATAGCCTTGTCCAGGATGGGCGCATACCAGTGCTTCAATCTTTGAATCAACCAGACGTCTTCATCTTCGCCTACGGGCTTTGGCCGTAAGAAAAGCGCGGATCCGATGGGGACCACGGTCAGCGCAAGCACCAGAGCAGCGCCGATTGCTGCAATGACTGCCGCGGCGAGAGGCCGGTACATTCGGCCTTCGATTCCTGACATCGTAAATAGAGGCAGGAATACAGCCATGACGATCAGAGTGGCAAACGCGATCGGCCTTCCGACCTCGATCGCCGCCGACAACGCAAGCTCGCGCTGCGTTCCTTCATCGCGACGTACCGTTATACGGTGTGCGATGTTTTCCGTCATGATGATGGCGGCATCCACCAACAGTCCCACCGCAATGGCGAGCCCACCTAACGTCATAGTGTTGATGCCAATCCCGGCTGGCTTTAGAAGGAGCCCTGAAAGCAGGATGGAGAGAGGGAGCGTGAGGGTGACGACCAACGCTGCCCGCCAATCACCCAAGAGGACCAGCAACACGAGGATCACCAGAAACGCCCCGATCAAGATTGCGCGGGAGACGCCTCCGAGAGCGCTGGACACCAGTTCCGCCTGGTCATAGACCACTCGAAGTTGAACACCTTTGGGCAAGTTCTCCCGCAGGCTTGTGATCGCCTCACGCAGGCCTTTGGATACCGCGACCGTATCGGAGCCGAATTGTTTAGTGACGCGGCAGCTCACTACCTCTCCCTTGAGCCGGTGGGCGATCCCGCGCCGCACTGCGGGAGCTTCGACGATGTCTGCGATGTCGTTTAAGAGGACGGTGGTGCCTCCGCGCACGGCTACAACCGTGTTGCGCAGATCGGCAAGATTCTCAAGACGACCGATCGCGCGGATGGTCCATTCCGTCGATCCTTGAACGATGAAGCCACCGGCTGCGTTAACGTTTGCACCCTCGACCGCATGCATCACGTCATCCAGAGAGACGCCGCGTGCCGACATCCGATCGGGATCGATCTGCACCTGGAATTGACGGAGATAGCCCCCGAGGACTTCCACCGCGGCCACTCCAGGCAAAGCTAACAAGCGGTTACGAATCTCAAACTCACCGAGATCGCGTAGCTGCATCAGATCGGCAGTGCCAGATTCCGCTTCCAGAGTGAACTCGAAGATCTCGTTCAAGCGTCCCGTGAGACTCGAGATCAGCGGTGGATCAGTTCCCAGAGGAAGCTGACTTCCCACCTGTGTGATTCGCTCGGCCACGAATTGACGGGAGCGGTAGTAGTCAGCGTCGGACTCGAACTCGACCGTAATCTGCGAAACGCCCAGCTGAGAACTCGAGCGCACTCGGCGTACATCCGGCAGTCCGGCCAGCGCAACTTCTATCGGTATCGCCACGCCGGTTTCCAGTTCCTCAGCGCCCATCGCAGGGTTCTGGACGATCACGTTGAAAACTGGCGCGGAGAGGTCCGGAAACACGTCACGCTTGAGGTCCTGCATCCAGATGGCCCCCATCGCTGAGGCGGCCAGGACCAGGATCAACGTAAGTGCCGAATGGGAAAATGAAGCGCGAAGCAGTCTTTCGATCATGCAAATCTCCTCAGTGCTGGTGCTCGCCGCCTTCGCTGCGAGCTTTCTCTGCTTCTGCCTTCAACAAGAATGCCCCTTCGACCACGACCTTTTCGCGTGCGCTTACGCCATTCAGGATTTCAATCTCTCCGCCTAGATCGCGGCCCCGGCCAACCTTGCGGATCTCAAACTCTCCCGGCTGCTTGCCAGGAATGAACACGACCCAATCGTTGCCCAGTCGCTGCAGCGACGCCGCGGGAGCGGTGATGGTCGCTGCCCCTGCGTCGCCGGGCGTGACCCAAGCAGTTGCCGACATCCCGGGCCGGAGTACCCCATCCCGATTCGCAACCACGACCCGTATCGTCAACGTCCGTGACTCGGGATTGACTGATCGACCCACCAGATCGACTTTGCCGGAAATGCTTCGCCCAGGTAGAGCGGGCAAGGTGATCAGGACTTCGGAACCGCGTTTGATACGCACGGCGTCGCGCTCGTAAGCCTGGACGTTCAACCACAAGTTCGATAGGTCTCCCACCTTGAAGAGCACTTCTTCAGCGCCGACCATCTTGCCCTTGATCGCAAAACGTTCGATGACGGTTCCGCTGACCGGTGATCGCAATGAGTATTGCGAGGAGTCGTTGGATTCGCCGGCACTTGCGCCCATCGCGCGAACTGAGGCTCGCGCCGCCCGGAGATCGGCCTCCGCGGTTGCTACATTGGCTTCGGCTTCCTGTACGTCCTTTTGCGCGACAATCCTCTCCGAGCTCAAGCGTTTCTTTCGCTCCAGGATTTGCATCGAAAGTTCTACTCTAGATTGCGCGGTGATGATGTCAGCCCTGGACCTGCCTAGTTCCGTGCTTTGCAGCAATGCAAGCGCCTCACCGACTCGGACGTTATCTCCAATGCCGGCATTCACGTTAATCACCCGACTGGGGATGGGCGCACCCACCTCGGCGTAGGCATTCTCATTGACTCGCAGTTCTCCGAGAAGGGTCGAGCCTTCACCCCCCGGGCGAGCTTCTACTTCTGCGGTCGTGACCTTCAGGTCGCGGAGCATTTCCGCCTTCACCCGGAGAACGCCAGGTGTAGCCTCAGCCTTTTCGGCTGCGTGTTCATCGGGGCGTTGTGATTCCGCCTCCGCTTTCGGTGGCTCGGTTCGATTGCAACCACCAACAATCAGGACTGCGGTCATCACCAGCAGCGCCAGCTTTCTCATTGCAGTACTCCTGCGCGGGATTGAACTTCTATTGCAGCCAAGGCGGCTTCCAGCAGCGTATCGGCGTGCAGCCTTCTAATCTCAAGCGCATCGCGTCGGATCAGCAACAGATCGATCAAGCTGATCTCGCCTTCTTCAAAACTGCGCTGTGCTAGTTGTTCGTTCTCGTCGATAAGACGTAGAGCATTCTGTTGGAGGTCGGTGGCCGCGTCGGCACGTTGCTTGTAAGCGTCAAGCGCGGTTTCAACTTCAACCTGGATCGCGCGTTTTGTTGCGTCGATCTCACGTCGCAGCCTGGTTGCCTTGGCCGACCCGACTGCCGTCAGTTCCTGTCCGCGATTGAAGATGGGAAGGGTGAATGAGACGGTTGCCTTCGCGACGTTTGCTCCATCATCCCGTTCGTAGCGTCCGCCGACTCCAACGTCCGGCTTTGCCAATCCATTTCCCAAACGAATCTCGGATTCAGCCTGGCGCAGTTCAGCAGCGGCGATACGAATCTCAGGCCGATCCTCTGCACTCGTGATCAAGGCCTCCCGGTCGAAGGGCTGCGCCCAAGGGACAGCCCCTGTCACGGCTATCGGTTCCGATGAAGCCATCCCCAGAAATAACTTCAGGTCGCCTAAGGCGAGTGCGAGCTCAGCTTCGCCTGCCCGGACTTCAGCTCGGGTCCGCGCGGCTGCGGCTCGGGCAAGATTGGCATCCAGTAGCGGCACATCACCCACCTCAAGCCGTCGGTCCATGCTGTGCTGGAGCGATGTAGCGACTTCATCCGCTTTGCGTGCCAGTCGCAATCTCTCCTGGGTCGCAAGTGCCCTTGCGTGTGCACGGGCAACGTCGGCCAGGAGTCGTCTGATCACTTCCTGCTTAGCGGAGGTCTCGCGGTCTATGCCAGCCCGCGCGGTCGCGATGCGTGCACCGCGCTGCCCTCCCGTTTCGAAGATCTGGCTGAACCCGACTTCGGCGTCGGTCCTGGTTGTGCCGAAGGAGTTGCGCCGTCCCACCGCGCCATCGAGTTGCGGGTTGTTCTGAAATAACACAGAAGCTCCCCGCAATCGACCGCGTGCCTCTTCGATTCGATCCTGAGCGGAGAGGATCAAGGGAGCACGGTTCCGCGCTCGATCTAGCGCCTGTTCCAGGGTCAAAGCGCCTTCCTGAGCGGTCACCAATGCACTGGCGGAAAGCATCGTCATCACGGCAATCAGAATTCTCATTGCGTCTTTCCCTTCGATAGTTCGGCAATCCGCTGCACTGCACCACTCAGCATCTTCGCCTCGTCCGCTTCAGACTTCCCAAATAACGAGCTCAGGTCGGCGAGTGTCAGATGAAGCAAGAAACGGCCCGCGACCGCCGCCCTCTCTTCGAGCGTCAGTACGCGCAAGAAGTCATCCTGGCGTCTCGTAGAACGGAATTCGGTCGGACCGGACCTGCTGACCCGCTGCCATAAGCGACGCAATGAGCAAAGCAAGCGTCCGTGCCGGTCTGCATGATCAGCAGAAACTATGCACATGCTTTGCAATGCCAAAGCCTCGGCCTGCTCGTGATCGCCCACCAGAGCGAAGCCAAAGTCGTAGAGAGCGCGGCCATCCAAACCCAAGTCTGGTCTCATGGCTACACTCCCTCAGATCTCAGACAGGCATCAGCAGTCGGCGTTCGGCTAGAGCCGTGATCCTTCCGCCCGTCCAGCCAGATCTCCTGTACGCGCAGCAGGGCTCGCACCCAGAGTGCCTGCACATCATCCTTGGTGAAGCCGGTTACCGCAGAGGTCTCTTCCGCATCAAGCTGCAAGGGACCGCGGAGGATGAAGACCGACCTTTCGGTGATGGGCAAATCGGCCAACGTATCTTCGAGCTCGAAACCACCAGTTGCAGTCGGACTGAGAGTCGACCAGCGCCGTCTTGTTTCGCGCATGGCGGTCCGCAGCAGCGACAACGGCAGGTGATCCAGAGGAAGTTCCTTGATTCCGTTGAATAGCTTCCCAACCTCGCTGAAGTAAGTGAAGAAAGTGTTAGAGGTGGCTTCCTCAGCGAGGTCCTGGTCGCCAAGAAACAGCTGGCAGTACGTGAGAACGGAGGGAGCCCATCGACCATAGAACTCGTGAAAGTCCTGTATTGCATAGACGTGAGTCATATTTCACCAACCCAAAACGTAAAGCTGCGGTGGATTGCAGCAAATAGACGTCGCCCCGGAAAGCATCCGGGGAAGGACACAACTACGTTGGGTTAGCTACGAGGAGGGTGATAAGGGGCGGGAATCGAGGCAGTAACGAAACTAGGCCGATAGGCGGGCTCTTGCACGGAAACCACCAGTTCAGTTGAAACCTCGAACGCAGGCGTAGGCGTCACGTGAGCGCAGCAGCACCAGCAGTCATCTCCTTCGCATGATTCAGGCACGACAGGCGATGATTCCACCGAGATCAACGGCTCCGGTGACTTGAGGGAGCAGACTTGGGAGTCTTGGGATTGAGCTGGGACATTGTGAGTGTCGGCTTCCGTCTCACAAAAGCCTGGGACGGTGAGATCCAGAAGCGCCCACGAAAGGATGAGCACCGCGACCAATCGCCGATTTTGGGCCAGCCAGAACACTAAGTAGACCTTACCCCAATCCCCTTAACACGTCAAAAGAGGGGGATGTTGTTTCTATTAGACGTAACTTTGCAGTGGAAGGTAGCACCAAATCTTTGGCTCAGTCACCGACCTCTTTTCCGACAAGGCAGCCACCGCCGACCGTAATCCTCAATTGGGCCGCAGGTTTGAGGAAGTGACGATTGTCCGCCATCTGCTTCACCACCAGACCAGGCCCGAGGCCCTGATCCAGTGCGTAAAATCTATTTGCCGGCGTTCGCTTTGGCAGCGTGGAATGTCATGGTGGCGAAAAAGTGATGCCACTCAAACTCGGGATCATCCGCAGGGATCGAGTGGATGAGGCGGGCGTACCACAACCCTTGCCCTGTCAGCTTCAGTTCGGCGATCCCGTCCTTGTCTGTTCGTGTGACTACCGGGAACTGGTGCGCTTCTGGCGAAGCTCCTTCATTCACTGCCGCGACCTGCGCGTTAACCAGGGGCTTACCGCGGAATAAAACTCGTACACGAAAACCTGAGACTTGCGGCAACGCGGAGGGGTCATTCAACGGCACGATCTCAAGTGCATGCCCAATCGGTTCAGAAAGCATCTCAAGCTTGGGCGTGCCCAGAATCAGTTTCGAATAACGTGAATACAAATAGTTGACTTCGCTGCCCGCGCCAGCTCCCGTTTGTGCGATGACATGTTGGAGCCCTTCGCCGCGCACAAACTCGGAAAATCGCTTGCGGTCGAGTTTGTTCAACCTGGGCTGGACAATCATCTCGACGATACCGTTCTTGCCCGCCGGTGAAGGCGCACAGAATTGCTTCTCCAGAAAAGTCCCGTTGAGTTTCTCGGTTCGGTCGTGAAATCGCGCCTGGAAAGCGGTGACCCGGTCGACGGTCGGGGCATTGACAGTATCCGGGAACCGTTCGCCGATGCGCGCACAGATCTTGCCTTCCGCGCCAGGCACACCGGCCACCAGCCACATGTCGTGGGCGGCCGAAGCTGAAGAGAGAACAAAAAGCATTAGAGCCAGCCCGAGTGTGCTTCGCATGAACCCCCCTGTAAGCGATCGTGCGCACTCTAATAGAAAAAGGACTGCCTTGTCAGCAGCACCTCTGCCATCTCCCGGCATCTTTCATGGAAGAACTGTTCCAATGCCCTCAGAAACCAATCTCTTAGCTACGCTGACTAGGCTCATCTTCTGGCGGACGCTTGCCCCCTGGGAATACGGTCGGCGTGTAAGGAAGATTCG
>JBKKBM010000134.1:0-25849 GCA_046714215.1 Terriglobales bacterium
TCACCACCCCGGGCGGGCATGGCGCCGAAGGCGGCCGCGCTGACATCTTCACCCTGGAAGTGCTGACGCCGCGGGAGGCGCGCGCCGCCGTACAGAAAGTACTGCCCTACAAACCGGACATCCTCAAAGTGTTCACCGACGGCTGGCGCTATGGCACCGCACCCGACATGTCGAGCATGGATGAGGCGACGCTGGCGGCGCTGGTGGATGAAGCTCACAAGAACGGACTGGAAGTGCTGACCCACACGGTGACGCTGGAGAAGGCCAAGGTAGCGGCGCGCGCGGGCGTGGACGTGATCGCGCACGGCATCGGCAACGCGGAAGTGGACGCGGAGTTGATCGCCATCATGAAAGAAAAGGGAACCACCTACGCGCCCACGCTGGCGGTGTATGAACCGCGGGGGAGCGCCATCCTGACGCCGATGCTGGCGGCGGTGCTGGATCCGGCGGTGCGGAATGCGATCCGCCCGCCGCTGACACCGCCGGCGCCCGGCGGGGCTGCGCCGGAGGCCGAGGGCACGTCCACCAATCCACCTTTCGCTAATGCTGCGCGGACGGCGGAGTTACGTCGGCTGCGGGCGCAGCGCTGGAAGTACATGCTGCATAACATCGGCGCGCTACACCGGGCGGGAGTGCGGGTGGGCGTCGGCACGGACGCGGGTGTTACCGGCACGCATCACGGCTGGGCGACGCTGCGCGAATTGGAGCTACTGGTGCAAGGCGGATTGACGCCGCTCCAAGCAATCACCGCGGCTACGGGCGCGAGCGCGCGGGCGCTGGGCGTCGACGTCGAACGCGGCACGATCGCCGCGGGCAGGCTGGCGGACCTGGTGCTGGTGAATGGCGCGCCGCTGCGCAATATCGGCGAAATGGAAAAGATCGCGCGGGTGTTTCTCGGCGGGAAGGAGATCGACCGTGAGCGGCTGGCGCGAGAGATCGCAACGGCGGAGCTGTCGCCGCTGGCGTCGATCAAGGTTAGCGAAAAGGTTGACGACTTCGAAAGCACGGACGGGCGCAGCACGCTGGGCACGCTCTGGGTCAACGCGACCGATGCCGGTTTGGATAACTCGCGCATGGTGTTTGGGCGGATGCAGCGCAAGAACGGAGACCACACCCTGTCGATGATGGCGCGAATGTCGGAAAAGGACCGGCCCTACGCGCGGCTGGTGGTGCCGTTGAGTGCGGGCGCGGTGGAGCCTGTGGACATCTCCGGCTATCGGGGCGTGAGCTTTGAGGCGCGCGGCGACGGTGAGTACAAGCTGATAGTCCCGACCCGCAGCGTGCGCGACAACAACCATTTTCAGTCGGCATTTCAGGCGGGTCCGGCGTGGAGGAAGGTGAAGATCGAGTTCGGAACGCTGAAGCGCACGGATGCGTTGATGCTGATGTTCGAAGTGGCGCGCAAGCCGGGTGAAGTGGGATGGTTGGAGCTGGATAACGTGCGGTTTTATAAGTGAACAGTGGTGAGTGGCTTTAACTAGTAATGTGGAGGACTTCGATGACGAAACAGACGATCCGAACCTTGATCCTGACGCTGCTGTTCGCGGCTGCGACAGCGAACACGTACGCGCAGACGAAAGACGAGAAGCAGATCCGCGCCCTGGTGAAAAAATGGACCGTCGCGTTCCAAGCCAAGGATGTGGACGGGGTGATGGCACTGTACCACCGTAGTCCGAAGCTGGTGGCATTTGACGTGGTACCGCCGCTGCAATACGTGGGATGGGACGCCTACCAGAAGAACTACGAAGAGTTCTTCGCGATGTTCGAGGGGCCACTGCGGGCTGAAGTGTCTGACTTTACGTTAGCCATCTCGGGCGACCTCGCTTACAGCCACAACACCGAGCGAGTGACCGGTACGATGAAATCCGGCGAGCAGGTCGAAGTAGTGTTGCGGGTAACGGACATCTACCGCAAGGTTCAGGGCAAGTGGGTGGTGGTGCACGAGCATGTTTCGGTACCAGCGGACTTCGCCACCGGGAAAGCCGTGTTTAATGCGAGTAAGTAGCGCGAGTCGGATCGCTACGCTTTCGACAAAGCGGCCAGCACTTCTTCGGCATGGCCGTCGGCTTTTACTTTGGGGAA
The DNA here is from genome assembly GCA_046714215.1 of Terriglobales bacterium. Classification (GTDB taxonomy): domain Bacteria; phylum Acidobacteriota; class Terriglobia; order Terriglobales; family Acidobacteriaceae; genus DATLCI01. The sequence continues at coordinate 2,083 of JBKKBM010000134.1, forward strand.
GATGCGGGCGATCTTGCCCTGACCATCGATGAGGAACGTGGTGCGCTCGATGCCCATCACCTTCTTGCCGTACATATTCTTCTCTTTGATCACGCCGTAGGCTTGGCAGACTTTCTTGTCCGTATCGGCCAGCAGCGTGTAGGGCAGGTCGTATTTCTCTTTGAACTTCTTTTGCTTTTCGGGGGTATCGGCGGAGATGCCGAGCACGGTGATGCCACCTGACCATTTCTCACCCGCCCGCTTTTGCCCTGCGCCCATGCTGGCGCCGGCCCTTTGGATCTTTTGGAATGCGTCGCGGAACCCGCACGCTTCTACGGTTCAGCCGGGGGTATCGGCTTTAGGGAAAAAGAACAGGACAACGGCTTGTCCTTTAAAATCCTTAAGGGAAACGACTTTGCCGTCCTGGTCAGGAACTTTAAAGTCAGGAGCCGGGTCGTTCGCATCCAAGGTCATGATGGTAGAGCTCCTCAAACGCGGAATTATAGCCCGGCGATTATACCGCCCCACCTTGGCCAAGACTTTGGCGGGAATTCTGATAACGATTCTGGCCGTGCCTTCGGCCGCGCAATTGCGGACGACCAAGCCACCCAAGGGGCCACGGGCGATCGGCGTGATCCGCTGGCAGCCGAATGCGCAGGGCAAAGCTGTGGCCCGGTTGCTGCCGGTCGCCATCCTCGACGGCGGCAAGTACTACGACGCCAGCCTCTTTCGCGCGACGCCGCGTCCCATGGCGCTGGACCCCGGAGTGGTCTATGAGGGACAAGACAAGGGCGACCTGCTGGGCTACTTCACGGTGCAGAACGCCACGCGTAATGCCACGACCAGACAGTGGGTGGGGTTGGGTGAATGGCAGAGCAGTACCCGCAGCAGCACAGAACTGGAGTTGCGCGACCGCCCGCAGACGGCAGAGGTGGTGAAAGACGGGCAGCGGGCAACCAGCCCTATATTCACCGAGCCGGTGGACGACCGCGATATCAAGAAGAAGGCGACGGTATACGACGAAGAGGGACGGGAGATCCCGGCGGGGCAGGAGCCGGACGACGATGCTCCCCCAACCTTGAAACGGAAGCAGGGCGACATTGATCGGCTGCCGCAGGTGGCGCCGCCAACAAAAAAGAAAGAAGTACCGGCACCGGCGAGCGCGGATGATGATCCCGACCGTCCGCGGTTGAAGCGCGGAGGGTCTGCGGGACAGCAACCGGCGGGAGCGCAGACGACGACACCAGCAGCGGCACCGGCTTCGACGACACCAACTCCGAAGGCCAGTGACGATGATCCGAACCGTCCGATCCTGCGGCGCGGCGGAGGGGGCCAGCAAAAGACGGGCATCAGCGAAAGCGGACAAAGTGCGGGAACCACGGTGCCGGGGCGGGTGCAAGCACGCGGCGAAGTGGTAGCGGGGGCCAGGCAGGCCAACGGCTTTGCTACGCGGACCTTTGAGGCCGTTGCCATATCGGATGCGGAGGACGCGCAATTCCGGCAGGACTACCGCTTCCGCTGGACGGAAAGCGAACGCGAGGACGTGACAGCGCGGATGCGTACGCTGGTGCAGGTGGAGGTAGCCAAATTCCTGCGGACGAGTGAACCGAATAGGGCAACCAAGAGCGCGATCACTGCGAAGGGCGCACGCCGCGGGACCACGCAGGCGCCGGCCACGCCTCCGCTCGACCTCACCGACGTCCAGTTATCCGGGCTTGACCTGGATGCCAACAACTCCGCGGAGCTGGTCTTCACCGGGCGGGCACGCCTCGATAGCCTCGACAGCGGAAAAACTCTCTTCGTCACACTGGTGGCGCGCACGGATGTGAATGGCAATCCGCGCAAACTCTTCTCTGTAGTCACCAGCAGTGACCGGCTGGACGTCTCGCCGCGGCTCGAGCTGGTGGACGCGGTGGACGCCGATGGCGACCGCCGGGGCGAACTGCTGTTCCGGCGCATCCGCGAGAATTCCGCCGAGTTCGTGATCTACCGCGTGGGCGCCGACACGCTGACCGAACTCTTCCACGGAGGCAACGCCGAGTGAGCAGGTAAGGCGATTTGGCCCGGTTTCCAAGGGTGCTGCCAGATTGACGGAGAGCCGGAGTTAAGGTAACTTCCGAGTCAACAAAGGGGCCCGCTTCTCCGCTCTTTTTTCTCTACCCCCTGAGGTACGCGTTACAGAAGCACGCATTTGCAGCGGTACGCGTTACAAGGCACACACTCGATCCTAAGGCAGGATGCTGGCTCTCCCATGGATGACCCGAAGCACATAGGACGGTACGAGATCCTCGGCGAACTGGGCAAGGGCGCTATGGGGAAGGTCTACAAGGCGCAGGACCCAAACATCGGGCGCGTGGTGGCACTGAAGACCATGCGGCTGGATGTTCACGGGTCAGACGACGTGGAGATCCTGCGCCGCTTCAAGCATGAGGCCCAGCTGGCCGGGGTGTTGAACCACGGGAACATCGTCACCATCTACGACGCGGGTGAATTCGACGGCGTCTTCTACATGGCGATGGAATACCTGGAAGGGTCCACGCTGCAAACGCTGCTGCACAACCACCGGACGCTGCCTCCGGACCGCATCGTAGAGATCTCGCGACAAGTCTGCGCGGGGCTGGACTACGCCCATTCGCACAACGTGATCCACCGTGACGTGAAGCCAGCCAACATCATGATGACCGGGGAGAACGTGGTCAAGATCATGGATTTCGGCATTGCGAAATCCAGTGCGAACATGACTACCACCGGCCAGGTGCTGGGCACGCCCACGTATATGTCTCCCGAGCAGGTGCGGGGTAAGACGCTGGACGGCCGGTCAGACATTTTCAGTTTTGGCGTGGTGCTGTACGAAATGGTGGTGGGAGAAAAACCGTTCACCGGCCAGACCATCACGACCATCATCTACAAGATCATCCACGAGCCGGCAATCCCGCCGCGCGAACTGGACGTGTCCGTGCATCCGGGGATCAGCACCATCATCATGAAGGCGCTGGCCAAGAACCCGGCGGAGCGGTATCAGACGGGTGCGGACCTGGTGCGCGATCTGCTGAATTACAAATCTGTGGGGACGGACACGGAGTCGACGAAGATGATCGCGGCGGTGGCTCCGAAGGGCATCGCTACCGCCCCGGGTCTGGTGTCACCAGCGGGAGAAATGCCGGGGATGGCGAAGGTGGGGCCGCAGGCGGCGCCCCAGCCGCCAAAGCCCAGCACCGCAGCCCCAAAAGCAGTCGGCGGGCGGCCGGGTGAGAGCACGGTCGGCGTGGGCATCCGGATCGGGAACAAGCCGCTGGACGCGAAAGTACCGCCACCCCCTCAGCACAAGAATCTGAAGATTGCGGGGATCGTGGGGGGAGCGCTGCTGGGAGTAGTGGTGCTCCTAAGCGCGCTCAACTGGTCACGCAAATCACAAACCGCGACTGCGCCGGATGAATCGGCAGTTGCGTCACCCGCCCCGGTGGCAGGGACCCCAGCGTCAGCACCGCCGGAAGCGACGAAAAACAAGTCCATGGATGCGACTGCACCCGGCCCCAAAACTGCGAAGCCTTCACCGGCGGAGCCAGTGAAGCCGGCAAAGAAGGAAGCGACGAAGACCTCGCTGGTGCCCGCACCCGCTGCGGCCGTGGCTATTCCGGCGGACAAGGGCAACTTGCAGGTCAGCTCCGAACCCGCGGGCGCTAAGGTCGTGATCTCCGGCCCCACGCCCGTAGGCGGAACCACACCGTTCACCGCGACCGGGCTGGAACCGGGAAACTATTCGGTCACGCTGAGCAAGGCAGGTTACGCCTCGCTGACGCGCAATGCGCGGGTGATCGGTGGACGCGCGTCGGCGGTAGGCGCAGATCTCAAGGCGGAGACGGCGGGCACAGGCAAGCTGGTGATCAACAGCATTCCGCCGGGAGCGGAGATATTTCTCGATGGCAAGTCCACGGGTAAAGTGACGCCAGCGCAATTCCCTGTAGCCCGCGGCGAGCACAAGGTCGAACTCCGCAAGGGCGGCTATCAGGAAGCGGGGACCACGGCGATGGTAAAGAGTGGCGAGAACCACACGTTTGCTCCCAAGCTGGAAGTAGCCAAGGCCGGCGGAGGGAACCCCTTCCGCGCCATCCGCGGACTCTTTGGGGGCAACAAGATCCCTGAAGGCAAGGGGATGGTGAACTTCAAGACGAACCCCGCAGGCGCCGACATCTTCCATAACGGCGTGAAGGTAGAGAAGCAGACCCCGGCGAAATTCCCCATGGATCCCGGCAGCTATAAGGTCACGATCCGCAAAGAGGGCTTCAAGGCCCGGCTGTATGAGTTCAAGGTAGAAAAAGGCAAGAGCGTGGACGTGGATGTGACGCTGGAGAAGAACTGACGCGGCCGGTCAGATCCTGAGGACATCAATTCCTGCGGACAAGAAATTGGGAAACTCTTAATGGCGCGCCTCATCATCACCGCACCGGACGGCAAGAGCGGGATATTGGAGATCACCAAACCGGTGACCACGATGGGCCGGGGCAGTGCCAATGACCTGGTGCTGAATGACACCAGCATCAGCCGCTTCCACGCGGTGCTAAAGGTCCTGGAGAACCACACTTTCACCATCGCGGACCGGGGCAGCACCAACGGGGTGGTGCTGAATGGCGTACGCATTGACGGCGAGACTGCGCTGCAACACGGGGATCAAGTCAAGCTCGGCGTGTACGCGCTTGGGTTCGAGCATGTGGACGACGCCGGATTGATCGTCCAGAGGTCGGGACTCTCGCCGGTGATCAGCGAAGTGTTGCGCGGAGACGCGCAACTCTCGCTGCGGCATCAACCGATGGGAAACGATACCAGCCGGACCGCGTTGATGGAGGCCATCCAGAAGCTGGAGCGGGAGAATTACCTGCTTACCGTGCTCTACGATGCGGGCAAGGCGCTGAATTCCAAACTTTCGCTGGACGACATCTCTGCACAAGTAATGAGCCTGGCTTTCCGCATCGAGGGGGTGGAGCGCGGGTTCATGATGATGTTCGACAAGCACGGCGATGTGCAGCACCAGAGCGAGGTGCGAACGCGGAAGCCAGAGCCGGCGGGCGGGCAACCGGCCATCATCCTGAGCCAGACCATCCTGCAACGATTGAAGCGGGACAAAGAGCCCATCCTGGTGACGGACGCGGCGTCGGACGAGCGCTTCAGTGAAAGTGAGAGCATGCGCATCTCCGGCTTGCGCTCGGCGATGCTGGCGCCGCTGATCGGAGCGCACCGGCTGCTGGGGATGATCTACGTGGACAATCTAAAACGCGCGTCCGCGTTCACCCAGGAAGAGTTGAACGTATTTGCGCTGGTGGCGGCGCAGGCGGCCGCAGCCATCGACAACGCTTTAGCGCATGAACAACTGGCGGAGAGCGCCATCCAGCGCTCGGCACTGGAACGCTTTCTTTCGCCCGACGTGGTGGAGTTGATCGCGTCCAATCCGGGCGGGGTGCGCCTGGGCGGGGTGAACCGAGAGGCCACGATCCTGTTCGCGGACATCCGCGGCTTCACCAAAATCAGTGAGAAGATGGCACCCGAGCAGGTGGTGGAGGTGCTGAATGAATATTTCACCCGGGTGACGGACGTGATCTTCGATCACGGCGGGATGCTGGACAAGTTCATCGGAGACGCGGTGATGGCGGTGTTCGGCGCGCCCATCAGCAAAGGCAATGACAGCCGGAATGCGGTGAATTCGGCCATCGAGATCCAGTGCCTGGTGGCGGAGATGAACCGGGACGCAGCGGCGCGTAAGTGGCCGGAGTTGCGGGTGGGGATCGGAATCAACACCGGCGAGGTGACGGCCGGCAACATCGGCTCACCCAAGCGGCTGGACTACACGGTGATCGGCGACACGGTGAATACGGCGGCGCGACTGATGTCGAAGGCGGCGCCAGACCAGATCATCATCTCCGTGGCGACCGCCCTGGAGTTGGGGTCGGGATTCCAGTTGAGTGCCATGAATCCGCTTAAGCTGAAAGGCAAAGCCGAGCCGCAGCCGGCGTTTGATGTGGGCTGGCTGGCGAAGGCGCGACAGAAAAGCGCTCCTTGAACCACTGCTGCAGAAAATGAAGGAGCGCCCAAAAAGCGCTCCATTTTGGGTTCGCTGCGAATCCCGAACGTTATTGCTTAGCGATGACCTGATCGGCAAACTTGTCGTAAGTCGACTGCGGGACGATACCCTTCGCCACGAGCTGGCTCTTGTTGGCGTACGGCCGCCCTTTGATGATCTTCTTCGCGTAGACCTCGCCCACGCCCGGTAATGCGGTCAGCTCCGCCTCGCTGGCGGAGTTCAGATCGATAAGATCTCTTTTGACCTTGTGCACCGCCGTCATGGTGCCTTCCTGGGTGGCCTTGGCGCCCTTCTTCACCGCTTTACCGGTGGCCCTAGCGCCGGTTTCAATCGCTTCCGCCGTGGCCTTCGCCGCTTTCTTCGTTTTTTCGCTGGCGGTCTCTTTCTTTGTGGTGGCACCCGTGCCTGGGGTAGTGGTCGCCGTCTGGGCGATGGCTAGGGACGCCACCATGGTGAATACAGCCAGGATTGCGCAGAGTTTTCTCATAACTTCCTCCAGCAGGTCAGATACGAAGAACCATTAGAACCATTTCTTGCGTTTGAAATACAACAGCACGATAGCAGTGGAAAGCAGCATAGTGCCCACGGCGAGGGCGAGCCCGTGGGGACGGTCCTGCAATGGCAGGGGCAGATTCATCCCGAAAAATCCCGTGATGATGACCAAGGGCAGCGCCACGGTGCCATAGACGGTCAGCACTTTCATGACTTCGTTGGTGCGGTTGGCAATGGCGGAGAGATAGATGTCCATGGCGCCAGTGAGCAGGTCGCGATAACTCTCGATGAGGTCAACGGTGCGGATGAGGTGGTCATAGACGTCGCGGAAGTAGACGTCGAGATCATCGCCGATGATACCGCGTTCGCGGCGCATGATGGCGTTCACCACCTCACGCATGCCACTGGTGACGCGGCGGAATTCGATGAGCCGCCGCTTGAGTTGGAAAATACTTTGCAGCATCTCCGGGCTGGGCTCATCGAGGATGTCACCTTCAATGGTGGCAGTCTCTTCAGCGAACTCGTCGAGTTCGCTGATGTAGTCATCCACGATCTCATCCATGATGAAGTAAAAGATACGGTCGAGCCGTTGCTCCTTCTGTTCCGCCGCGCGTTTGCGCACACGCTCCACCGCGGCACATTCGGAGGCATGAACGGTGATGAGAAACGTTGACGCGACAAAGACATCGAAGTCATCGAACGACATCTGCTCGCCGCCGTGGAGATGTTTGAGCACGCAGAAGACGTAGCGGTCGTGCTCGTCGGTCTTGGCGCGCTGGGGACGGTGGCGGCAGTCTTCGACGTCAAGTTCATGCAGCTGGAAGCGTTTGGCTAGTTCATCGAGCGCGGGCGAGGCGGGGTCGCTCACGTCGTACCAAGCCAGGCCGGGGATGGGTTGGAGGGCTTCCATGGCGGCGAGTATAAATGGAGAGGCAGCTTCTGGTTTCTAGTTTCTAGAAACGGCTAGGCGCCCTTTTTCGTCTTCCCTTTGAGCGCTTCCCACGGACGCTTCTTACGCGCGGGCTCGGGTTGGTCGCGATCGACGATGCGGTCGTAGACGTAGCGGTCGCTGACCGTGCCCAGTGCCTCATTGTACAGGCTAGTGGCGCCCATGGCTTCGCGTAATTCTTCAGAGAATGCGTGGATGGCCTTTAGGTGGTCGGCGGTGGCCGGGACTTCGGTCTTCGTTGTCTGGAGGAACTTCTGGTAGCCCTTGTCGACCAGCCGCGAGATCTCGCCGCCGATCAGGTAGCCAGGTTTGGCGAAGAGGCGCACGCCGTCGTTGTCCGCATTCTTCTCGATGGCCGCCGAGCACCCCATCTTCTTCACGAAGACGCGGTTGGCGGTGGCCGGTGCTTCCAGGACGTCAAAGCCGCCCGCGCGTAATGCGGTCAGCGTCTCTTCATAAGTGCGTTCTTTGATCTTTGCCATAATGATTTTCTTCGATACTGTTTTTGTCGAACCTAGTTTAGAAACCCAAGCGCGCCGCAGATGTTGTTGACCGTCTCCAGTCGCGGGCCGGAAGTCTTCCACTGTCGCACAAGAGACGGGGATTCGGCAATCTTCAAGGTGAAGGCTTTAATCTGCCCAGTAACCGATCAAACGCCCGGCTTCTTCCCCTGGGAGATGGCGACGATCATCCAAAAAGCCCCGAGTGCAAGAAATACTGCGCCCGCGTCGTTGCCCTTCACCATCATGATGGCGCCGGCCATCGCACAAATAAAAGCCACAAGCCAGAAGCCCTTGACCGCCAGATTCGTCATCGCCATAGGGGGTTCACCTCGCGGGGATTATACGTCCAATCTTCTGTACGGCCATTCACATTCAGCCGCGCGATATGCTTGAATGCTTGCATGCTGCGAATCTCGACCTCCGATCTGGCACGCATGCGCGCCCATGGTGAGCGCGCCTATCCGCATGAGGCTTGCGGAGTACTACTGGGCACCAGCGCCGCAGACGTGCGCGAGGTGCGCGCGGTGGTGGAGTGCGGCAACGAGCAGACTGATTCTCCCCAGAACCGCTACCGCATATCGCCGAAGGAGCTGATCGCAGTGCAGAAACAAGCACGAGCGGCGGGGATGGAGATCGTCGGTTTTTATCATTCGCATCCTGACTTCCCGGCGCGCTGGTCAGCCACGGATCTGGCGGAAGCGCACTGGCTGGGATGCTCCTACGTGATCACCAGCGTGGAGCGCGGGGCGGCGGGACTCACTCACGCTTTCGTCCTGAGGGGCAGTCGCGAAGAAGAGAAGCACTTTGAAGAGGAGGCGGTGGAAGCACAGTAGGGCGGCTAGAATACAAAACCCATGTTCGGTCAACTATGAAAGTCATCCTTCCCAGCCTGCAGCGCCAGATCATCCACTTCACTTGCGGATGTGGGAAAATCAAAGCTGGAATCGGCGGAGACGAAGCTGCGCGCGATCAATCCGCACATCGCGATCCGCAAGTTCGAGACGCGGCTGACCAGTGCCAACGCGCTGGAGATCATCCGGAGCCGCCACCGCCCGGACTGGTTCCCTCCTGCGCGGAGGGCGGAGTGCTCGGAATCCTTCCCGGCCTGATCGGCGTGGTGCAGGCGACCGAAGTCATCAAGCTGATCCTGGGCGTGGGCGATCCGCTCATCGGCCGTCTGCTGCTGGTGGACACGCTGACGATGCGCTTCCGGGAGATGCGGTTGCGGCCGGATCCGGCGTGTCCGGTATGCGGCGCGAATCCTACGGCGACCGGGCTGATTGATTACAATGCCTTCTGCGGAGTGGGAGAAGTGCAACAAGCTCCGGAAGCGCATCAAACAGGAGAACTGACATCCATGTCCGTCATGCCCGAGATGAATGTGCAGGAATTGAAACAAAAGCTGGACGCGAAGGAAGACATCTTCGTGCTCGACGTGCGCGAGCCGCACGAATATCAGATCTGCAACATCAACGCCCACCTCATTCCATTAGGACAGTTGCCCGCGCGCGTGGGCGAACTCGATCCCGATAAGCACATTGTGGTGCATTGCCGCTCCGGCAAACGCAGCGCCGATGCGGTGGAGATCCTGCGCAAGGCCGGCTTCGAAAAAGTGCAGAACCTGGCGGGCGGCATCCTGGCGTGGGCCGACAAGATCGACCCCAAGATGACGAAGTACTGAGGTCTGCGGCCGCCGTTTCCGACTTCCCCCAGAAGCTCGTGATACATTACTGCCAAAATCATCACTGACGGATTTTGAACCGGAGGAAACATGCGCCTGAGGAGCCTGACCGGGCTCTGCGGTCTAACACTTTTGCTTTCCTATGCCGTTGCCCAGGAAGTCCAATACAAGGTGATCGCGACGAACAAGACGTCGACCACGCAAAAGGAAATGAATGAAGCGGCCGATGCGGGATTCAGATTCGGTGGGACCATGGGTGGCGAGACGTCGTTTGGCGGATCGGAAGTTGTGACCGTGATGCATCGGGTGCCGGGTTCGGAAAATGGCCGCTTTGCCTACAAATTACTGGCCACCAGCAAGACTTCCACGATGCAGAAGGAAATGCAGGAAGCCGGCGATGCGGGATATGAGTACAAAGGACAGACGGTCTATAAATCCACTTTTGGCGGCAAAGAAGTGGTGGTGATCCTGGAACTCGATCGTTCGACCAAGAATCGTCTGGTGTATGAATACCGCCTGCTGGCAACCAAGAAGACGTCAACCATGCAGAAGGAGTTGCTCGAAGCGGGCGCAGCGGGATTTGAGTTTGTGGGCGTCACGGTAGGGGAAAGCACGATCGGCGGGACAGAAGTAATCTCTATCTTGCGGAGAAAACGGTCATGAACCTTCGCCGATGCGCAATTCTGGCGCTTGCGGGTGCGCTGACTTCATTTTCCTTCAGCCAAGCCCCGGCACCGGACGACAGCTACCTGCGCTGGTCATTGCAACAAGCGGATGTCACTGCGCAATCGACATATCAGGACGGAAAAGTAGGCTCTCGTGTCTTGTTGGCTTGGACCGGGATCGATACCCGAGTCCTAAAGAAGGAACGCGCCCAGAATTACAAACTGCGAGCCACCTGGTTCACGCCGGAAGTGATTCGAGCATCCGCGCGCTACGCGCAACTGCGCAGCCGATTGAGCGACGATGAAACCCGGAAGTTGGTCGTCGACGCGGAAAATGCCGGCGACACAGTGATCATGGTTGAGATCGACCCCAACCAAGGTTCTGGAGTCATCCCACCGGATTGGGAAGCCTTCTTGCAACCGAGCGGCGCGACCAGCCAGGATGCGACGGTCCGCGGCACGGAGAACCAGCATCTGCGAAACACTCGCGCACTCCAAGGGGTGAGACAACGGAACTACGACTACGACCGTTTCTGGGTAGTGTTCCCGTTGCAGACTGCCAACGGCGAACCCCTGATCGCTCCCGGAACCGCGGAGGTCGAGTTGATAGTGAGGATTTACAACCGCGAAGGCACGGTTCGGTGGGCAGTTCCTGCTTCCATCAGGAATCGGATCGCAGAGCTCCAAGCCAAGAGAGCGGCGCAGTGGAAATAGGCGGCGGGCCTGCCGGGAACACTATGCCCGTGGCCGGTCCTTCGGGCTGTTTTCGCCGATTGACACCGCCATCCCTTGCTGATATCTAGTAGCTCCCGGAATGAATCAAGCTGAAGTGGAGAAGTATGCGTACTCTTAGGTTCACAGTGTTTGCCTGTTTTTTTCTGTTCTTTGTCTTCACCCTTAACGCCCAGGAGCTGACCACCCGGCCCGCGTCGAACACGCCGAACATCACGCCGGCCGCCGGCAAGGTGGCGAATACCCACGCGATGTACCAGCAGTTGCGTAACGCGGGGACAAGCGGTGAGATATCTTCCGTCAACAACCTTGTACTGAAGCGGGATGCCGGCACTTTCACGTTCCGGTCTGGTACGTTTTATTTCCTCACGCCGGTCAATGGCAAGGTGACGGGCGCGGTGTTCGTGGGCGACGCATCTTTCACCCTGGCGCCACCGCTGGCCATGGAAAAGAAGAGCATCTTCCTGCTGACCCAGGAGCCGGAGTTGCATGAGACCTTCAGCACAGCGGTCTTCCGCTTCACGGACGAAACTTACGCGGAGATCAAGAAGGCCGGGGGCGTGAGCCAGGGTACGCCCGGGGGCATGAATGAACTGGGCGAGATCAATAACGCGCTGAAGCGGAAGCTTTACTACAACCTGACCGGACGTCTCTTGCAGGACGTGCTGAGTGACGAGCCCGGCGGCGCATTCTTCGCCTTCATCGACGGGAAAAAATATAACGGGAAAGAGATTTTCGCGGTGGATCCCCATGGCGCGATGGGACGGGACCCGGAAGAGGTGGTCTTCCTTACCTGGGACGACAACAAGCGCGGCACCTGGGCCGCCTTCCATTATTCCCAGGAATACAAAGACGGCACCGCCAGCGGCACGCAGCAGAACGGCGTGATCGATCTGCAGGCGCATAAGCTGGATACGCAATTCGAACGCAGCGGCAAGCTGACGGGTGACGCTACCACGACCTTCATGGCACTGCGGAGCGGCCTACAGGTGGTTCCCTTCGACTTGTTCGGTTCCCTGCGGGTGCAGAGCGTGACCGGCCAGGGCGGGGAGTCGCTGGACTTCATCCAGGAAGACAAAGATTATGACTCGGACCTGTACGTGATACTGCCCAAGGCGCTGCGGGCCGGGGAGACGTACAGCATCCGCACGCTGTACAGCGGCAAGGATGCGGTGAGCAACGAGGGCGGAGGAAATTACTTTCCCATAGCCCGGTATAACTGGTATCCCAATTACGGCGGACTCAGGGATTACGCGCTGTACGATCTGGTATTCCGCATTCCCAAGGGCCTGAAGATGGCAGCTACGGGGTGGCGCACCAAAGACGTGACCGAGGGCGCATGGAACCTCACGGAGTGGCAGAGCACCACCTACCAGAGCGTGGCGGGGTTCAACTTCGGCGACTACAAGAGCGAGACGGTGAAGTTGGGCAACGGCTTCGAGATCGAGACCTTCGCCAATACGGCAACGCCTGACTGGTTGCGGGGCCTGGAAGATAGTCAGGTGGTGAACACCACGGGGATGATGAAGAAGGCGGCGGCGGAGGCGGAGCTTTCCCTCGCGCTCTATACCGATTATTTTGGACCCACATCCTTCAAGCGCATCTCCATGACGCAGCAGACGGCGGGTAACTTTGGCCAGGCTTGGCCTCAACTGGTGTTTTTGCCCTTGACCTCGCTGCTGGATTCAGGCACGCGCTTCCGCGTGACCGGCTTTGACCCCAAGGGATACTTCACGGTGGTGGGGCCGCATGAAGTGGCGCATCAATGGTGGGGCCACACTGTGGGCTGGGCCTCTTACCGCGAGCAGTGGATGAGTGAAGGGTTTTCCGAACTATCCGCGTCACTCATCATCCAGATGATCGCCAAAAATAACAAGGGCTTCATCAAGTTCTGGGACACGAGTTGGAGCAAATGACGGAGAAGAACCGGTTCGGCTACCGTCCTATCGACGTGGGGCCGGTCACCATGGGCTCTCGGCTCAACAACACCAAGGCGGGCAACGACATCTACCGGAACGTCGTCTACCCCAAAGGGGGATACATCCTGCATATGATCCGCATGATGATGTGGGAACCCAAAGCGGGTGACGAGCGCTTCAAAGTAGCCATGCGGGATTTCGTGAAGAGCTACTCTAACCGCCCCGCTTCCACGGAAGATTTTAAGGCGACGCTGGAAAAACATATGACCCCGCAGATGGACATGGACGGCAACCGCAAGATGGACTGGTTCTTTGACCAGTACGTCTATGGCACTGCCCTGCCTACCTACAAGCTGGAACACACCGTGAGCAAGGACGACAAGGGCACGGTGCTGAAGTTCAATGTGACGCAGTCAAAGGTGCCCGACAACTTCAAGATGCCGGTGCCGCTCTACTTGGAACTGGGTGATGGCCGGATCGCCCGGCTGGGGATGGTCAACCTTACCGGCAACACCAGCGTGGAACAGACGGTGCCACTGGGCCAGGCCAACGTGAAGCGTGCGATGCTCTCCTACTACAACGATGTGCTGGGCCTGATCGAAAAATAGCTAGCCTGTAAACCGAACGCAGACTACTTCAGGAGCCGGGGTTACGCAGGTCAGGCGGTAGTCACGATGCAGCGCGCCGCGTGGCCCTCAGCTACGGAAATGAGCGGCGGCACCTGTTCATTACACGCGGGGATGCGCAACCCGCACCGCGGGGAGAAAGAACATCCGGGCGGGAGCGCCTGGGGCGCGGGTACGGTGCCTTCAATCGTCCGCAGCGGTTTTGTACGGTCCGTGCTCAGCGAGGGCACCGCCTGCAACAAGCCGCGGGTATAAGGATGCATGGCCTGCGTGAATACCTGCCGGACACTGCCGGTCTCGACGATGCGTCCCGCGTACATCACGCCCACGTGGTCAGCGATCTGCGCCACCACCCCGAGGTCATGGGAGATGTAGAGCATGGCCAGGTTGAAGCGCAGCCGCAGGTCGCGCAGCAATTCCAGGATCTGGGCCTGGATGGTGACGTCGAGGGCGGTGGTGGGCTCGTCGGCAATGAGCAGTTGCGGACGGTTGACGATGGCCATGGCGATCATCACGCGCTGGCGCAGACCGCCAGAGAGTTGGTGGGGATAGTCGCGGGCGCGGCGCTCATGCTCAGGGATGGCAACGTCGCGCATCGCCTCTAGCGCCGCCGTCCAGGCGTTGTGTTTACTGCGCTCGGGATGGTGGGCGCGCACCGCCTCGGCAATCTGGTCGCCTACGCGCATCACCGGATTCAGCGCGGTCATGGGCTCCTGAAAGATCATGGCGATGCGCGCGCCGCGGACCTTGCGCATCTCCGTCTCCGTGACCGTGGTGAGTTGCTGACCGGCAAACTCGATGGTTCCGGAGATGACCGCCTGCGGCGCCAACAGCCGCATAAGGGCGAGCGACGTGACCGACTTCCCTGACCCTGATTCCCCCACCAGTCCCAACACCTCGCCCGGCGCGATGGAAAAATCCACGTCGCGCACGGCGTGCACCGGGCCGGTGGCCGTAGCGAATTGAACATTCAAGTCCCGAACGGTGAGGAGTACGGACATCACCGCCTATCGTAACAGCGCGCTTTAGTTGCCGCCTTTAGTTGCCACCCAAGATGAGCGGCAGGCCGTTCTTGCCGCCGCCAATGATCACGATCTTCGCGTTCGGGCTCTTGGCCAGCGTCTCCGTAGCCTCAATGCCCTTCCACTCCAGCAACTGGCTGTTGATGCCCTGGGAGACGGTGGTCTGGAAGTCGCGGATGCCGCCCGCTTCGATGCGCTTGCGCTCGGCTTCCTGCTTTTCCTTCTGCAATTTGAAGTTCATCGCGAGGGACTCTTGCTCAGCTTGCTGCTTGAGTTCGATGGAAGCTTTGAGGGCGATGGGCAGGCGGATGTCGCGGAGGAGAACGTCTTCGATGATGAGGCCGCGCTTTTCCAGGTCCCGTTTGAGGGACGTGCGGATCTCATTCTGGACTTCCTGGCGCGCGCTGCTGTAGAGCGCGTTGGCGGAATGCGAGGCGGTGGCCTCGCGGATGGCCGAACGGAGCGTGGGTTCGACGATAGCGTCGATGTAGTTTGGTCCGAGCTCGCGGTAGACCTGGGCAGCTTTCTCGGGGTCGAGCTTGAAGACCAGCGACGTGTCCAGGCCCATGACCAGGCCTTCGGCGGAAGGTACGTCCGCCGATTCCTTCAGCGACTGAGTACGCACCGTCATCTCGACCACCTTCTTCAGCGGATTCACCACATGGATGCCGGAGTCGAGTTTTTCGCCTGTGACCCGACCGAACAACGTGAGGACGCCCACCCTGCCCGCGGGGATGGTGGTGAAGGAACTGACTACGAGGATCAGCAGCACAAGGGCGATGAGACCGCCCAATACTACTTTGCCAATGGGGAATGAGCTGAAATCGATCACGCGGTCTTGTCCGTAAGTATTCATGGTGTTTCTCCTTTTTTTCCGGGGTTGCCGGTCAGCAGCTTCATCTGGAGTACAGATTCTCCCACATGGAAAGACGCAGCGCTTCCGCTATAATGCGCGGCACTTATGCGCGCACCGAAAAATGCTCTCGCTACCGCTGCCTTGAATCGTCGCCACTTCTTGAACGTGTGCTCTGCTCTGGGCGTGGGCAGCGCCCTCTTCCCCGGAGTACTGTGGGGACTGAGTCAGGATCCCGCCAAGAAAGAGGCGGCCAAGGTCACGAAGGAGATGATCGACGAGGCGGCGAGCATCGCGGGCGTCGATATCAAAGACGAATATAAAGAGATGATGCTCGAAGACCTGAATGACAATGCCAAGGGGTACGGCGTGATCCACGACCTGCATATCCCCAACCGGGTGGCGCCCGCAGTGCAGTTCGACCCGGTACTGCCGCAATTCAAGATCAGCGTAACGGCGAAAGCACCCATGCGGATGAGCAGGATGGTGGCGACGGCCGCGCCTAAGAAACTGGAAGACGTGGCGTTCTACACCGTGCGCCAACTTGCCGAACTGGTGCGTACGCGCAAAGTCAGTTCTACCGCACTCACGCAGATGTATCTCGACCGGATCAAGCGGTACGATCCGTTGCTGCATTTTGTGATCACGCTGACGGCGGACCGGGCGCGGGCGCAGGCCAAGGAAGCAGACCGCGAGATCGCGGCCGGAAAATATCGGGGGCCGCTGCACGGCATCCCCTGGGGCGCCAAAGACCTGATTGCAGTGAAGGGCTATCGCACTACGTGGGGCGCGGCCGGATTTGAAGAGCAGAAGTTTGACGAGGACGCGACCGTGGTGCAACGCCTGGATAAGGCCGGTGCAGTGCTGATCGGAAAGTTGACTTTAGGCGCGCTGGCACAGGGTGACCGTTGGTTCGGCGAACGCACGCGGAATCCGTGGCGGCCGCAGCAGGGGTCATCGGGATCGTCGGCGGGATCCGCTTCGGCGACCGCGGCGGGATGCGTGGCCTTCGCCATCGGCTCAGAGACACTGGGCTCCATCTCTTCGCCGGCGACGCGCGTAGGCGCCACCGGTCTGCGCCCGACGTTTGGCCGCGTGCCCCGCACCGGCGCGATGGCCCTGTCTTGGTCGATGGACAAACTCGGCCCGCTGTGTCGCTGCGTGGAAGACTGCGCGATCGTCCTGGACGCGATCTATGGCCCGGACGGAAAAGACATCACGGCCCATCACCAGTATCCGTTCACCTGGAATGCGGAACTGGACATCCGCAAGCTGCGCATCGGCTACTTGAAGTCAGAGTTTGAACGCGAAGCCACCGTGGCAGCGGATGCCAAGCCGGAAGTGCGGGAGCGCATCCTCAAAGCCCGCGCCATGAACAAGGTCTTCGAAGACGCCGCGCTCAATGTGCTGCGCAATAAGTTAAGGATCGAGCTGATCCCGGTGGAGTTGCCGAAGTTGCCGTATAGCGAGATGAACGTGGTGCTAAGCGCCGAAGCGGCCGCAGCCTTCGACGATCTGACCCGCAGCGGCCGCGACAAACTGCTCACCGCGCAAGGGCCCTTCGATTGGCCCAACAGCTTTCGTACAGCGCGCTTCATCCCGGCGGTGGAGTATGTGCAAGCGAACCGCGCGCGCACCATCGCGATGGAGAAGGCGCATGAGCTCTTCCAGAAGGTGGATGTGATCGTGACACCGACCACGTCGACGCAATTGCGCATGACGAATCTGACGGGGCATCCGGCGGTGATCCTGCCTAACGGATTCTTGCCCGCCGATGCCGCGATCCCGGAGGGGCCGACCGCGGGCGGCGGGCCGGGCACTCCCGTAAGCCTTACCTTCCTAGGCAAACTCTTTGGCGAAGCCGAACTTCTGGCCGTAGCTAAGGCGTATCAGGATGCCACAGACTTCCACTTGAAGCGGCCCGAGTTGAAGCAGTGATTCATTTCTGCATTGACTCATTTGCTCATTGCTTGAGGTTTATTCTTCAATGGGTAAATCAATCAATGATTCGGTGAGTCAATCCGTTTAGAATCCTGCCATGCTTCCCTTTCTCGTTGGCGGTGCCGTCGTCGCGGCGACTTTCACCGCTTACCATTCCATGGCGCCGCGCTCGCAGGTGTTTGGCGAGACCTTCATCGGCACGCCCGGACAAGGGAAACAGCTGGCACTCACCTATGACGACGGGCCGAATGATCCGTACACCCTGCAATTGCTCGACGTGCTGGCGAAGCATGACGTGAAGGCGACGTTCTTCGTGATCGGCAGTTTTGCCGAGCAGCGGCCGGACATCGTGCGCCGGATGGTTGCTGAGGGGCATGAGATCGGGAACCACACGTTCATGCATCCGGTGCTTTCGCTATGTGATGGCGACAACGTGAAACACGAACTGACCCGGTGCGAGAAGGCGCTGAAGGGAGCGGGAGTAGAGAACGTCAAGCTCTTTCGTCCGCCGTTCGGGGCGCGTCGTCCTGGGACGCTGCGGGTCGCGCGGGCGATGGGATACGTTCCGGTGATGTGGTCGGTAACCTGTTACGACTGGAAGGCAACGACAGCGGATCTTGTTGAGGCGCACGCGGTGCGTGGGATCACCGGCGGCGATGTGATCCTGTTGCACGATGGCGGACATAAGCGCATGGGCACGGATCGGTCGCACACCGTGGAGGCGACGGAGCGGATCATCCGTCGATATAAGGAGCAGGGATTCGAGTTTGTGACGGTGGGTGGGATGATGGGCGTATCTGTCACAAAGCCTTGAATGCCTGTTTGGCGGCGTCGATGGTGGCGTTGATGTCGTCGGGGGTGTGGGCGGCCGAGACGAAGGCCGCTTCATACTGTGACGGCGGCAGATAGACGCCGATCTCCAGCATGGCGCGGTGAAACTTGGCGAACTTGGCGGTGTCGCTCTTCGACGCTGACGGAAAATCCCACACGTTTGCTTTGGTAAAGAACCAGGTGAACATGGAGCCGATGCGGTTGAAGATGAGGTCGACGCCGGCTTCCCGGGCCGCGTCGCGGACGGAATCGGCAACGAGGTTGGTCGAGTACTCCAGTTTGTCGTAGATATCGCGATTCTGGTTCAGGTGATTCAGCGTGGCTAGGCCCGCGGCCATCGACAGCGGATTGCCGCTGAGCGTGCCCGCCTGATACATCGGCCCGAGCGGTGCGACCATGTTCATGATCTTCGCAGACGCGCCGTACGCGCCGACGGGCAGGCCGCCGCCGAGGATCTTGCCCAGGCAGGTAATGTCCGGCTTGATGCGATAGAGCTCCTGCGCGCCACCAAAGGCGAGGCGGAATCCGGTCATCACTTCGTCGAAGATGAGCAACGCGCCGTTCTGCTTGCTGATGTCGCGCAGGCCTTCGAGGAATCCGGGCGCGGGAATCACCACGCCCATATTGCCAACAACGGGCTCGACGATGACCGCGGCGATGTTGTCTTTGTAGCGCTTAAATGCGTCGCGCACGGCGTCCAGGTCGTTGTAATCGGCGGTGATGGTGAGCTGGGTGAACTCTTCCGGAACACCGGCGGAATCAGGCACGCCCAGCGTAGCGCCACCGGAGCCGGCCTTGATGAGAAGTGCGTCGGCGTGTCCGTGGTAACAGCCCTGGAATTTGAGGATGTAGTTGCGCTTGGTAAAAGCGCGCGCGAGGCGGATAGCGGACATCGCCGCTTCCGTGCCGCTGTTGACGAAGCGGATCTTCTCGATCGAAGGATAAGCGGAGACGACCAACTCCGCGAGTTCCGCTTCGCTGGGCGTGGACGCGCCGAAGGTGGCGCCATCGCGCGCGGCCTTCTCAATCGCCTCGACAACGGGCGGAAACGCATGGCCGAGAATGAGCGGCCCCCAGGAGCAGACGTAGTCGACGTAGTCGTTGCCGTCAGCGTCATACATGCGGCTGCCGGCGCCGCGCACGATGAAGGGCGGATCGCCGCCGACAGCCTTGAACGCTCGCGCGGGCGAATCCACGCCGCCGGGAATCACTTTTTCCGCGCGCTTCTGCAATAGCTTCGATTGCTCCAGGCTAAAAAAACGCGGGAGCGCCTGATTGAGGTCGAGCGGTTTTAGCGGCTTGGTAGAGCGAGGCTTGCGTGGAGGCATGGTTACCAGATACTCCTTTTACGACCCGACCGGGCAGCGCCACCGATGGCGGCACCTACAAGTCCACCGAGCACGCCACGGATGAGCGTGCGGCCAAGCTGGCTGCTGGCGGCGCGCACTGCGCTCTTCGTGGCAGCTTCGAGGATCGTCTCGCGCTGGCGTCCGGGAGCGCGCGATTCCTGTTGCTGCGGCAATGGCGGCGGCGCACCATCGTCATCCTGGCTCTGCGGCGCAGCGGCCTTCTCCACGCGGGCCTTCAACATCTCGTAAGCTGACTCGCGGTCAATGAGTTTTTCATAATGCTCACGCACCAGTGACTGTTGGATGATGGCATTGCGTTGCGCCGGGGTGATGGCCCCGAGTTGGCTCTCAGGCGGTACCACCAGCGCGCGCTCCACGACACAGGGAGCTCCCTTCGCGTCGAGCAGTGAGATGAGCGCTTCACCCACGCCGAGCTCGGTGATGACTTTCTCCACGCTGAGTTCAGGATTGGCGCGGAAGGTCTCCGCCGCCGAGCGCACCGCCTTCTGATCGCGCGGAGTGAATGCGCGCAGCGCGTGCTGTACCCGGTTGCCGAGTTGCCCTAGCACGATGTCGGGGATATCCAGTGGATTTTGACTCACAAAGTAGATGCCCACACCTTTGGAGCGGATGAGGCGGACCACCTGCTCGATCTTTTCCAGTAGCGCCTTGGGTGCGTCGTTGAAGAGGAGATGCGCTTCGTCAAAGAAGAAAACAAGCTTGGGTTTTTCTATGTCGCCGACCTCAGGTAAGTTCTCAAACAATTCCGACATCAGCCAGAGCAGCAGGGTGGAGTAAAGCTTGGGCGACTGCATCAGCTTCTCCGCGGCAAGCACATTGATCACGCCGTGGCCCTTGGAGTCGGTCTGCATCAGGTCTTCGAGATCAAGCGCGGGCTCGCCGAAGAGGCGGTCCGCACCTTGCTGCTCAAGCTCGAGGAGTCCGCGCTGGATGGCGCCGACACTGGCGGCAGACACCTTGCCGTAAGCAGTGTTGAACTGCTCAGAGTTGTCACCCACATGCTGCAACATCGCCCGCAGATCTTTGAGGTCGAGCAAGAGCAGGCCCTGATCGTCGGCCACTTTGAAGACCACCGTGAGCACGCCGCCCTGTACCTCATTGAGGTTGAGCAGGCGGCTGAGCAGCAGCGGCCCCATGTCTGAGATGGTGGCGTGTACCGGATGACCGAGCTCGCCAAAGACATCCCAGAAGACGACGGGCGCGGCTTGCGCGGAGAAGTCGCCGAGTTGCAAAAGCTTCACGCGGTCGGCGACCTTGGGATTGGGGGTCACGTTACCGGGCTGGCTGATGCCGGCGAGGTCACCCTTCACGTCGGCCATGAATACCGGAATACCCTGCTTAGAAAAACTCTGGGCCAACGATTGCAGGGTGACCGTCTTGCCGGTTCCGGTAGCCCCGGCGATAAGTCCATGGCGGTTGGCCATCTGCGGTAGCAGCTCAAGGGGGACGTTTTTAGCGGAGGTTTTGGCGATGAGGATGGGATCCGACATAGGTTACGATTCTAGACTTATCAGTCCTTTTCTGTCGCGGGCCGGGCGTGACGGCTGAAGCCGGAGCGTGATCTTGACGTGGGCCTTAAGGCCCGCTCTCCCACCGAGACGTAGCAAGCTACGCCTCTACACACTCTGCATCACTGCGCTCAGGATGGCACTCTTGCGAGGGTAGGGATCCCTCGTCGGCGCTCACGAGCGTTCGCGCCTCGCTCGGGATGACAAAAAAACCTAATTCCAATTCTTGCCCAGCTCCGCCATCAGGCCCGCGTAGACTTCAATGCCCTGCCACAGATTGCCCAGGCGAATGTTCTCGTTGGCGGCATGCTGATTGTTGTCGTAATTGGCGATGGGCAGGATCATGACCGGGACCTTGAATTGGCTTTCAAAGATATACATGGGCACGCTGCCGCCGAGGGTGGGCAGGCGAAGGACTTTCTTGTCTTTATAGACGTCGGGAAATGCCGCTTCGATGGTGCGGGCCATGGCCTGGGCAGCGGGCGCGTCGAAGGACGTGCGCATCGGCGGATAGCCGGATTGCCACTGGAGAAGAGCCAGCTTCGGATGCGAACCGCGAGCGGCTGCATCCAGCCCGATCTGGTTGGTGACCGCATATCCCCGCATAATGAGGAAGCGCTCGACCTGCGCCCTCACGCTTTCCGGTGTTTGGACGGGGACGAGGCGAAAATCGATCGAAGCCGTGGCCTCAGTAGGGATGGAGTTGGTAGCGCCGCTGCCCACGCCGCCGGCACGGATACCGCGGATGTTGATGGCGGGATCCATGACGCTACGCTCGATGCGTTGTGCGCGACGTTGGTTCGCGGCACCAGGAGCTACGGGCTCCTGGCCGGTGAGCGTGCGGCCGAGGGCGAGTTCGGTCTTCAAGGCGGCGTCAACATCGGGAAACTGCGCGAGGGCACGGAGTTCCGCGGGAGTGGGCCGGCGAACGTTGGCATAAAAATCGGGGATGGTGATGCGTCCATCTTGATTGCGCATGCCAGCGAGCAGGTGCGCGAGGTCAAGCGCGGGATTGGGCGACCAGTTACCGTAGTGCCCGCTGTGGAGAGCGCGGTTGGGGCCGTAGACAGTGAGTTCCAATCCCATAACACCGCGCGCGCCATAGACGAGTTGCAACTGGCCGCTCTGGTGGACCGGGCCATCGCAGAGGATCCAAAGATCAGCCTTGAGTTCAGCGGCATATTTTTCCAGGATGGCGCCGAGGTGTTCGGAGCCCGCCTCTTCTTCGCCTTCAAAGAAGAATTTGATATTCACGGAAGGCGTGACGCCGGCAGCCTTCAACGCGTCAAGCGCGGTGATGAGGCCGACGACGCCGGCTTTGTCGTCGCTGGCGCCGCGGGCGTAGAGACGAAAGTCGGCGGGATGCGCGCGGGCGGGGTCGGGAACGATGCCCGGATTCAGGTTCAACGGAACGGGTGAGCCGGCTTTATCCAGTAAGACAGGCTCGAAGGGCGGTGTCTTCCATTTCGCTGTATCCACCGGCTGACCGTCGAAATGAGCATAGAAGACAACCGTCTTGGTGGCGCCGGGGGTGAGCAACTCGCCATAGACGGCGGGGAAACCGCCGTCGACGTTGAGGATCTTCGCAGTAACGCCGCGCTTCCCCAACATCTTCACAATGTACTCGGCGTTGCGCTGGATGTCGGCGTGACCTTTTGCGGTGCTGTGGGCGACGTTCTCCAGTTTGAGCAGCTCGACAAATTCCGTGAGGATGCGCGGCTGGTTCGTCTGAATGTATTGCTTGATCTTGTCTTGCGGTGTTTGGGCGGCGAGGGGGAGGGCAAGAAGAAGGAGGGCGAGGAGGGGTTTCATGGCGGAACAAGGGTACCACTGTCAAAGTTTCGCGTTGAAAGCAAAAGCAGCCGCAGATGGACGTAGATAAACGCCGATCAGGGCAAATCCAAGCGCAAGGTCCTTCGGCCGGAAGCAGGCCTCAGGATGACAAGAATCAAGAGCCGCGCGAGGGTAGGGATCTCTCGCTGCGCTCGAGATGTGAAAAAGCAAGAGCTAAGCGGAAGCAGACAGAAGCAAAACTACAGCTTCTGGACGCGCTGCACTTCCCTCACGCCGGTGATCTTGCGGATGCCGGTGACGATGCGTTCGAGGTGTTTGAGGTCTTCGATGTCGACAATGACGTCGATCTGGGCCTCGCCATCGCCGGTGCGCGTGCCGATATTACGGATGTTGGTATTGGAGTCGCTGATCACGGCGGTGAGTTGCTTGAGCATGCCGGCGCGGTCGTCGCAAAAGACGGTGACCTTCACGGGATAAATTCCGGCGCCCAGCGCGCCCTTGGTCTTGGCTTCGCCCTTACTCGACCACTCCACCGTAATGCGTCGTTCCGGTTCGTAAAGCAGGTTGGTGACGTTAGGGCAGGCAGCGGAGTGAACGGCGACGCCCTTACCGCGAGTGATATAGCCAACGATGTCTTCACCGCGGATAGGATTGCAGCAGCGCGCGCGATAGACGAGCAGCTCGTCGTGACCTTTGACCTGGATGGCGGCGCCGTCGCCGCTGGACCCGCCGAATACGCGGCGGATGACGTCGGTGAGTCCGCCGGAATCCGGCTGGTCGTCGGGGAGTGGGGTGGCCCTGTGTCTTTTACACATCTCCGAGCCCACGA
>JBKKBM010000135.1:0-7190 GCA_046714215.1 Terriglobales bacterium
GCGTGCACTCGCGGGAGTTTGCCGCCGAAGAGAAGCTCTTCCCTCTCTTGGACAAGGCTAAAGCGTTTCTGAAGACGCTGTAGACGCGCGTTCGACCCCCAATAGGCGCTCTGATTGACGGGCGGGGCAGCAGACCGTAAAATGGATATTGAAATTGAATTTCATTTTCAATAAGGAATCCCATGTTGCAGGCCCTGGTGGTCACGCTGCGCGAAGGCGTAGAGGCCGCTCTGATCGTGGGGATCGTACTCACCTATCTGCGCAAGATAGGCCGTAGCGACCTGCACAAGACCGTCTATGCGGCGCTGGGAGCGGCCCTGGTGGGGAGCATCCTGGCGGCCATCGCCCTGGAAAAGACCAACTTCAATCCGGAGTTGTTCGAAGGCATCGTGATGCTGGTGGCGGCATTCTTCGTGGTGACCATGATCTGGTTCATGGCGCGTGCGGCCAAAACCATGAAGAAAGACATTGAGAGCAAGGTAGAGCGCTTCTCCACAACGGGATCGAAGGTGGGACTCTTCCTCTTCACTTTTCTGCTGGTGCTGCGCGAGGGTGTGGAGACGGTGCTGATCCTCTCCGCGGTGTCCTTCACGACATCTGACCTGATGGGTTTTCTGGGCACGCTGCTCGGAGTGGGCCTTTCCTTGGCCTTCGGAGTGATGTTCGTACGCGGTAGCCTGCGCGTCGACCTGGGCAAATTCTTCCGGGTCACGACCGTCATCCTGAGCTTTGTCGCGGTGCAGTTGGTGGTCTCCGGGCTGCATGAACTGTCAGAGAGTGGGTATCTTCCGTCGAGTAAGCGGCAGATGCAGATCATCGGGCCCATCGTGCGCAATGACGTCTTCTTTTTCATTACGGTGCTGGCGTTGGCGGCGTTGATGTTGTTATTCGAACAGCGGCGGCGGCAGGGTGGGGCCGGAGTCACGGACGACACCGCGAGTTCGAAAGCCGAGGCGCGCAAAGCCGCATGGAGCGCGCGGCGGGAGCGACTCTGGACGACGAGTGTGTATGTGTCGTCGTTCGTCTTCATTCTTCTGGTCACGGCGCAGTTCATCTACGCGAAGAGCACCACGGCGCTCTCCCCGGCGACGGTGGTGGCATTCGTCGATGGCAAGGTGACGATCTCGACCGCGGGGATGCGTGAAGGCGAGCTACGGCGCTATTCCCTGCCGGTAAAGGGCCAGGAAAGCCGCTTCCTTCTCTATAAGAAGCCGGATGGCGCGGTGGTGACGATCATGGATGCATGCGCGATCTGCGGGCCGGTAGGTTTTTACAACTCCGGGACACAAGGGCTGACGTGCAAGAACTGCGACGCGCCCATCAACCCCAGCACGGTGGGGGATGGCGGCGGGTGCAACCCGATCCCGCTGGTGGCGACCATCGCGGCCGACGAGGTGACGGTGACGGAGTTGGCCCTGAGCAACGCCGCCGGACAGATCAAGGAGTAGAGCGTGTTCCCGCGATTACTTTTCCAATCATTCCAACGGCAACGCCGGCGCAAACTGCTGGCGGGTGTGGCCGTAGTGTTGGGCATGACGGTGGTTACGGCGACCATCGCGGTGCAGGTGGACGTCGGAGACAAGGTGAATCGCGAGCTGCGGGCGCTGGGCGCGAACATCCTGGTAACACCGGCGGAAGACACGCTGGATGTCGAGATCGGCGGCGTGAACTTGAAGCCGGCGTCGGAAGGCGCGTTCCTGAATGAGTCGGACCTGCCCAAGTTGAAACAGATCTTCTGGGCCCACAACATCGCGGGCTTCGCGCCGATGCTGCAGACAACGACCGCGATCGCGGGCACTGAAGAAAAGGTCCCGGTGGTGGGAACGTATTTCGCCAAGGCGCTCACGACCAAGAGCGGGCCGTTCGTGACGGGAGTGCGCACGACGCATCCGTGGTGGAAGGTCCAAGGCGCGTGGCCGCAGGATGAGAGCAGCGAAGTGCTCCTGGGCGAACGGCTGGCTCGGAAGCTGGGCCGGAGCGGCCCCGGGTACGTTTACCTGAATCACAAAGAGACGAAGATCAGCGGCATTGTCACCACCGGCGGTCCGGAAGATGACGCCGTAGTGACGCCGCTGGCGATGGCGCAGGCGATGATCGGGCGACCGGGGGCGGTGCGTCGTTTGTATGTGAGCGCCCTGACGAAGCCGGAGGATGATTTTGCGCGACGCGATCCCAAGAGCATGTCGCCGGAGATGTTGGAGCGATGGTCGTGCTCTCCGTATGCGAACTCCATCGCCTACCAGATCGGAGAGGCGCTGCCGAATGTGCACGCCGAGCAGATCCGTCAAGTTGCGCAGAACGAAGGCGCGCTGCTGTCGAAGATATCCGGGCTGATGCTGCTGGTAACGATCGGCGCGCTGTCGGCAGCAATCTTAGCGGTGTCGGCGGCGATGGCGACGACATTGTTTGAGCGCAGGAAAGAGATCGGGTTGATGAAGTCGCTGGGCGCCAACAACGGATCCGTGGCTCTGCTGTTCCTGGCGGAAGCTGCGTTATTGGGCTTGGCCGGCGGACTCGTAGGATTTGCCGCAGGCATGTTGATGGCGCAGCGGATCGGGCTGGCGATATTTCAGTCAGAGATCACGTTCCAGCCGGTGTTGATGCCGTATGTGGTGCTGCTGGCGCTGGGGGTAACCCTGGCGGGTAGCGCGAGTTCGATCCGGCGAGCGATGCGGATCGATCCGGCGGTGGTACTGCGGGGAGACGCGGCATGAGTCTTAGTTCATGAGCCTCACTTCCACCATGACGATGCGGGTGATGATGCGCAGCTTCACCGTGCGCAAGGGACGCACCGTGACCGCGCTGCTGGCGCTGACGACGGCGACAGCCGTGGCCACGGCGATGCTGAACTTGTATGTCGACCTCGAAGCGAAGCTGACGCACGAGTTTCGCAAGGTGGGCGCGAACGTTCTGATCACGCAGCCGGATGGCGGTGAGCTATCGGGGGGGACGCTGGCGGCGGTACGCGGCGGGATGCAGTCCGGCGATGTGGCGGTGCCAGTAGCCTTCGCGGTGGCAAAGACCGAGAGTGGGCGGCCCATCGTGGTCGCGGGCATTGATATGGAAGCAGCGCGGAAGGCGAATCCGTGGTGGGCGGTCTCGGCGTGGCCGGGGGATGGGAATTCCGGGTTAGCAGGTGTGCGGGCAGCTTCAGCGCTGAAAGAAGAAGACGCTTCCCGGCTGACGTTCAAAGGCAAGGCCTTAGAGTTGGCGGTGGCGGGAACGCTGCAGACGGGCGGACCGGAAGATAGCCGCGTGTATCTGCCCATGGCGCAGTTTGCGGCGTGGACGGGCGTGGGTCCGTCGGTGGTGGAGTTGTCGGTTCAGGGAAACGCGGCGACGGTAGATTCCGCGATCAGCCGGTTGCAGCAGGCGGCGCCGGGCGCGCAGGTGCGACCCATCCGGCAGGTAACGGAGGCGGAGACCCGGGTGCTGGGCAAGACGAAGTCCGTACTGCTGGCAAGCACCGTGGTGATCATAGTGCTGGTAACGGTGTGCGTGATCGCCAGCCTGACGGCATCGGTGCTGGAGCGGAGAAAAGATTTTGCGGTGATGAAGGCGTTGGGATCGTCGCAGCGCAAGGTAGGGGCGATGTTCCTGGCTGAGGCGCTGCTACTGGCCGTGAGTGCTTCCCTGCTGGGGTTCGTGATCGGGTCGGGAGCGGCGGCCGCGATCGGCCGATTGAATTTTCACGCGGCGGTGATGCCGCGGCTGAGCGTGTTCCCACCGGTATTAGTGGGTGCGTTGCTGGTGGCGCTGTTGAGTGCGGCCCTGCCCCTAGCCCGCTTGCAAAAAATCGAGCCTGCGGTGATGCTTAAGGGAGATTAGGGACCTATGTCCATTGAGATCAAAAACGTAAGCAAGACTTACCCGGCGCGGGAGGACACGGATGCGTCCGTGGTGCGAGCGCTGGACCAGGTGACGCTGACGGTGGACAAAGGGGAGTGGCTGGCCATCATGGGGCCCTCGGGCTCCGGAAAATCTTCGCTGGTGAATATCATCGGCTGCCTGGATCGTCCGGACGCGGGTGAGGTCACCATCGATGGCGAAGCACTGGCGCCGCTTTCCGGCAATGGACTGAATCGGCTACGCGCGGAAAAGATCGGCTTCATCTTCCAGCAGTTTCATCTGATCCCTTACCTCACGGCGCTGGAGAACGTGATGCTGGCGCAATATTTCCATAGCATGACGGACGAAAAAGAGGCGCGCGAGGGCCTGGAGCGTGTGGGCTTAGGTGACCGGGTACATCATCTACCCTCCCAGCTTTCCGGCGGCGAGCAGCAGCGAGTATGTATTGCGCGGGCGCTGATCAATGATCCAGCCATCATCCTGGCGGATGAGCCAACGGGAAATCTGGATGCGCAGAATGAGGAGATCGTGCTGCGCATCCTGCGCGACCTGCACGCGCAAGGGCGGACCATCATCATGGTGACGCACGATACGGTGGTCTCGCGGCTGGCCGACCGGAGGGTGGAACTGCACCACGGACGCATCACCGAGACCGAAATGTTCGGGATGACGGACGCCGAGCAGTTCGACGAAGTACTGGAAGAGATATGGATCCTGATGGAGAACGGCGAACGCGCGGAAGTGGGCCGCATGGATGTGGATGGTGCCCTGCCGCTGACACTAGCCGTCGAAAAAATGGTCAGCATGGGGCTGATCACGCGGCGGTCGCATAGCGAAGAAGACCCGCACACCCATAAGGTGACGCTGAACCGATGTCACGAGGTGCTGCATCCTTCGCACCCGACACCAGAGCACGGGCTGGAGACGATCCAGTTCACTGACAAGGGACGCCAGCGGGCGGGCGACGTAGTGCGGCGGCATCGCCTAGCCGAGCGGCTATTCATGCAGACGCTGCGCATCTCCAACGAAGCGGTGGTGGAGCAACAGGCTTGCAAGTTCGAGCACATCTTGTCACCGGAAGCGACGGACAGTATCTGCACGTTCCTGAATCATCCGGAGACGTGTCCGCATGGCAGCCCCATCCCGCGCGGGGCGTGTTGCGGGTTGGTGATGGGGATACTCAACGAATCGGTCTTAGTAGCAAAAAAATAGGAGAGGCCCGTGACAATGGCCTCTCCCTGGTTCGTCTTCCCCAGACCCAAATGGATCAGTACAGTCTGAAGTTGACCTCAACATTGATCTGCACGGCGACCGGCTTGCCGTCCTTGGTGGCCGGGTCAAACTTCCACTGTTTCACGGCTTCGACCGCTTTCTGATCGAGACCCATGCCAAGTCCGCGCTGCACGCGCATGTCACGCGGACGGCCATCCGGGCCGACCACTAGCCAGAGGACGACCACACCCTGATACTTGGCCTTGCGAGCTTCTTCCGAGTACTCAGGGTCAGGAGTAAAGATGGCACGAGGCGCCTGGACGCCGCCGCCTACGCGATAGGGTCCGCCGCCGTAGCCTTTACCTTCACCCGGTCCCAGACCACGACCGGTGCCGACGCCGATACCACCACCGCTGCCGGCGCCGATGCCGCCGCCGGAGCCGATGCCGTTCGAAGCTGGGCCGGCAATGACACGCGAAGTAGGATCACCGATTGTGGGCATGTTCGAGGCCGGTCGGATGTTCGAGGGCACCATCACGGTGGGCTCCACTTCCAGCTTGGGCGCTTCATTGCGGACGACGATGGCGGGCGGAACGATCTGCTCCGTCATGGAAGTCTTAGGCAGCTTGCCCTTCGGTGCTTCGATCTTGGAACGATCGCCACCACCACCACCACCGCCCATCACCGGGCCGGGCTTGGTCATGGGGAGATAGTCAGAGATGTCCGGCGCGACCAGGACGATAGTGTTCTTCTGCGTCCCCTGGACGACCTTGGCCCCCATGAGGGTGGCCGCGACCACGGCGCCGATCATGAGTCCGTGGACCATCAGCGACATGCTGGCCGCGCGCTTGGGATCTTTCTTTTCCCAAATGCTGCGGACGGCTACCGGACGCGATGTGACCTTGAGCGGCGGCAGCTTTTTGGGGAATAAAAGATCGAGCAGATTTTCTTTTAAGGAGGCTAGGAGTGAAGGCTGCTCCTCCGCGAGAAATCTCGGGGCGAAGACGGGGGACATAACCTGGCGACTGATGAACTGATTGGTCATACTACCTGGGACCTCGGTCGTAAGCTCTCGAGAATGGGGTCTTTCCCGTTTTGTTAAGTGAGAACCTATCCGTTTAGTACAGATGTGCTTGGGCTCGGGCAAGTTGTATCGCCTTAATCCCCCCTTCCGTACTTGAGCTGATATGACGCGGCGAGAGGGCGCGGCGTTGTCCTTATAGGCACGAAGAGTGCTACTAAAGGTCCGAATTGTTAACCGGGCGGCACGGGAGAAGGTGTACGACCGATTATCGTGGAGTGCTCCTCTATAATTGAAGTTTCATACAACCTTTGCGAGTGTTGCTGCTTTAAGAACGCAGCTGGAGAATGAATGAGCGCGCCGTTGGAGCTAAAAGCTACCCTGAACCTGCCCAAAACGGATTTTCCGATGAAGGCAAACCTGCCGCTGAATGAGCCGAAACGGCTGGAACGGTGGGAGGAGCTCCGCATCTACGACCTGATCCGGGCGGCGCGCAAGGATGCGCCCAGCTACGTGATGCATGACGGGCCCCCATATGCCAATGGTCCCATCCACCTGGGCCACGCGCTGAATAAATGTCTAAAAGATTTTGTAGTGAAGTCCAAGACCATGGCGGGCTTCGACGCGCCTTACGTCCCCGGATGGGATTGCCACGGGCTGCCCATCGAGATCAAGGTAGACGAGTCACTGGGACGCAAGAAGTTGGAGATGGAGCCCATCGCGGTGCGGAAGGCGTGCCGCGAGTACGCGCAGAAGTATCTCGACCTGCAGCGCGAACAATTCAAGCGGATCGGCGTGTTCGGGCGCTTTG
Source organism: Terriglobales bacterium (assembly GCA_046714215.1). Lineage (GTDB taxonomy): Bacteria > Acidobacteriota > Terriglobia > Terriglobales > Acidobacteriaceae > DATLCI01. The sequence goes on from JBKKBM010000135.1 coordinate 6,894, forward strand.
ATAATCCGTATTCGACGATGACGAAGGAGTATGAGTCGGTCATCGTGCGCATGTTCTACGACTTCCTGGAGGGTGGCTCGGTCTACAAAGGTCTGCGCCCGGTGTATTGGTGCATCTACGACCAGACGGCGCTGGCGGAGGCGGAAGTCGAGTACGCGATGCACACCAGCCCCAGTGTGTATGTGAAGTATGCACTGACGAGCGATCCAGCAAAGATCGACCAGGCGCTGGCGGGAAAGAAGGTCGATACCATTATCTGGACTACGACACCGTGGACGCTGCCAGCGTCGATGGCAG
>JBKKBM010000136.1:0-14163 GCA_046714215.1 Terriglobales bacterium
CATGATCCATGTCAAAGATGGTGGAGTCGCGGCCATGTCCCAGGGCCGTGGCGCGGGTGTGGGCCAGCGCCTCCTGGAATCGCGTATTTCCCTCGACGTGCAGCGGCTGCGGACGGCACAAGCAGGCCGCAGCCGTCAATCGCATCAGTGCAACGATGTTCGTCAGCAATTGGCGGGATGGGATATGGCAGTGCCCATCAATGAATGCGATCACCTCGCCCCGACTGGCCAGCGCACCCACATTTCTTCCGGCGCTGGATAGTTGTTTTGGGTTGGCCAGCACTTGGATGGAGCAGCGCGCATTCTTGGCGAATTCTTCGACCACGCGGCGCGTCCCGTCCGTAGAGTTGCCGTCGGCCACCAGGACCTCGTAACGGTCGGCGGGGTAATCCTGGTCATCCAGCTGCTGTAACACGCTGCCCAGGTGTTGTTCTTCATTGCGCACCGGGATCACGATGGAGAGGAACGGATTCGCCGTCAATGGAGGCAGCTTTTCCGCGGAAGGCAGGAAGGGCCGCAACAGGTCCAGCAACTGCTCCTTTTGCTGCGTCGGTGAATAGCGTTCCATCATTCGCCCCCGGCCCGCCTCTCCCATCACCTTGGCCGCGGACGGGTCGCGCAGCAGCTTGCCGACGGCCGCCGCGATCGCATCAGCATTTTGCGGCGGCACGACCTCCATGACCCGAGCGGGTAAAGCAATCTCCGGTACGCCGCCCACCGCCGTGGCCACAACGGGAACACCCGCTGCCATCGCTTCCAACACCACGTTCGGCATTTCTTCAGAGAGCGACGGATTCACCAATACGTTCACGCCGCCGACCAGCTCGCGAAAATCCTTTACATGGCCAGCGAAATGTATCTGGGCGGAACCGCTTGCACGGGCCTCGAGGTCGCTGCGCAGGCGGCCATCGCCAAAGATGAGGAAATGGACTTGAGGGAACTCAGCCAGCAGATCCTTGGCCGCGTCGACAAAAAATGTAGTCCCTTTTTCGGGGCTCAGCCGACCCGCGCACGCCACTACCACCGCATCTTCCGGCAAGCTTAGGCGTCGCCGTAATTCGCGCCGGGACTGCGCCGGGTCGGTGGTCACGGGCTCAACTGCGTTGCCCACCAGCCGCGTCTTCCCGGCAAACCCCTCGGCATCCATCTGAGCGCGTTGCGTCTCGGAAAGACAGACGATGTGATCAGAAAAACGGAGCATCCAGCGATTCAGCTTTTCGTAGACCCGGACTTTCGTATCTTCCGCGGTCCATCCGCGCAGGAAGCTCGCTACCGGGGTGCTGGTGATGCCGCCCGCTACTATGCCCAGGATGTCCGCCTTGTAGCCGTGGGTACACACCAACGCCTGCGGCGTGGTACGAAGGAATTTGACGAGCCGGCTCAGTGCGGCCACGGTGCCATGAGGCAGGCTGATCGCTTCCGTGCCTTGCGCGCGCGCCGTTTCGAGCAAAGCTATACCTTCGTCGTCACCGGCAAAGCTGGCGACCGTGGTGGTCGCGGCGTCTGCGGAAAGTTTGGCGTAGCGCAGGATCTGCCGCTCTGGCCCCCCCACGAATCGGCTGGCACGCACATGCAACACGCCGCGGGACGCCGTCATGGCGCGGCCTCGCGGTCCGCAGCAAACTCCAGCCAAACCTGTTCGGCCTTTGCGCTGAGCGCCTCCCAACCGTAGCTACGCTCGACCAACGAGCGGCCCTCGTCTCCAAGTTTTTTGCGCAACTCTGCCGACGCGCTTAGCTCCGCCATAGCTCGCGCAAAATCCTCCGGCGTGTCGGCCAGGATGATGTCTTTGTCATGCGTCACGGCTAGGCCTTCGGCGCCGATCGTGGTCGAGACCACGGCTTTGCCCATGGCCAGCGCTTCCAGGATCTTCAGCCGGCTGCCCCCCCCGATGCGTAGCGGGACAATGACGATGCCGGCTTCAGCCAAGTGTGGCCGCGTGTCTGGAACCTCGCCGGCAAATTCAATCCCCCTCCGGCCTGCGAGGAAGCGCTGCAGCGAATCCGGTGCCCGCCGTCCGATGATCTTGGTGCGGAACTGCGGCAGCCGTTGATCCAGCAGCGGCTGGATAGATTCGACAAAGAACCGGACCGCGTCCACGTTCGGGAACCACTCCAGCGCGCCGATGAATACCGCCCGCTCGCTTGCACCCTCCTCGTGCGGAGAGAAATGTTGCAGGTCCACGCCGTTGTCCACCACGCGGGCATGCTGTGCGCCCCAGGCTGAAGCCTGCGCCGCATCAGCGGCGCTCACGCCCGTGACCGCACTGGCAGCGGAGAGTGCCCGGCGTTCAAAGCGCTCCATCTTGGCTGCCTGCAAACTGAAAAAGACTCTAGCGAGTAGATTAGACGCTCGTTCCGCGCGGCGCGCCCAGATCTGCGATTCGATGTTGTGCGTAGCGATCAGAGTAGGAATGCCTATGCCGGAAAGATAGCGCGCATAGGGAGTCCATTCGCAATGGACCAGGTCGAAAGATGTGCCGTCGAGCAAGGCCCGCAGCTTTTGCCGGAAGCGTGCCGTGTGATGCTTGGCCACCGAATACGGATACGGAGACACGAGGTTCCACAGCAGCTTGGCATACAAGGCCGGTCCTGCTTCAGCGGGGATGGCATCCACGCTCACTACCTTGATCCCAGCACTGCCGGCGGCGGCTGCTTGTTCTGGCGTGAGGTGACCGTGACAAAGAAAAGTGATGTCATGCCGCGTCGCCAGACGGCGTAGCAGGTTCCAGGTGCGGATGGGCTTGCCTGAATCCGGGGGGTACGGAAAATATTCATCCATCACCAGCACCCGCAGGCGTTTCGGCAGAGTCGTGGCGCCAGCCACAGTAGCCGGCAGTTCGCCCAGCGCCGGGTTCATCACCGCGCACCCTTCCCAAACAGCACGATCTTGATGGTCTGGAAGAGGATCATGAAGTCCAGCGAAGGCGAGACGTTCTTGATGTAGAAAAGATCGTACTCGAGCTTCTCTTTGGAATCTTCCACCGTCGCGCCGTAGTGCAGCGAGACCTGCGCCCAGCCGGTGATGCCGGGGCGGACGGAGTGCCGCAGGTCGTAAAAGGGGATTTGCTCGATGAGCTGTTCCACGAAATGAGGACGCTCGGGACGGGGCCCGACGAAGCCCATTTGGCCGTACAGCACATTCAGGAATTGCGGCAGTTCGTCGAACCGTACCTTGCGGATGATGCGGCCTACCCGCGTGATGCGCGGATCTTTCTCCAGCGCCCAGACTGGGCCACTCACGGATTCCGCGTCGATGCGCATGGAGCGGAACTTCAGGATCTCGAACGGACGTCCGTTCTTGCCGGTCCGCGTCTGCCGATAGAGCACCGGCCCTTGGGAATCGAGTTTGATCGCGATGGCCACCAGCAGCATGATTGGCCCACAAAGGATGAGCGCCAACACCCCGCCCAGGAAGCCGAAGATGCGCGCGTATGCCCGGCGGAAAGGGGATTGCAGAAAGCCTTCGGAAAAGATCAGAGAACTGGGATGGATGCTCTCCACCGGGATCTTGCCGGTGATCTTCTGGTAGAGCGTGCTCGCCTCTTCGATCAGCAGTCCCTGCATGCGCTTTTTCAGCAGCATGTTGATGGGCAGCTGTTGGCGGCGCTCCTTCAGCGCGACGATCAACCGGTCGGGCGACGTCTCGGTGATGATCGATTCCAGGTGGGCCAGCGTTCCCAGGTCTTTCAATCCCTCGATCGGCGTTTGCCCTTCCTCGTTTTCCGAGACGGTGCCGAGCAATTCGATAGGCAGATCCGGGCGATTTTTGATCTCGCGCGCCAGGTCCTGCACCGCGGCGGCCGAGCCCACCAGCAAAATACGCTCCCCGCCGCCATAGGTGCGGTTCAGCCATTCCACCAAAAAGCGCCACAGCAGGATGGTGAACACCGTCGCCAGGATGGATATCTCGACCACTCGTTCGCCCATGCGCATCTCGGGGAAGAACAGGAACAGCCCCGCCAGCAGGATGGCCGCGGCGCCTAGCGCCTGCAAAAGGCGAAAAAATACTTCCACCTTAGAGGCGACTGTGCGCAGATCATAGATATCGGCGTAGTAAAAGCACAATTGGCAGATCGCCGTGACCACCAGCGCCTTGAGAAACAAGGATGGGTGGGCTGCGATCTCAGAAGTCCCCAGTTGAAAGGCCAGGGTGGCCCAGATCGCCAGCAGGATCAGGACGTTCTCGGTGACCAGCAGCACGAAGAGCCGGCCGGGAAAGTATTGATTGAGGACCTTGATCATCGTTTCGTGCTTTGGCCCAGATATCCGGTGTAGTAGCGGCTCTGGGGAGGCCGTCGGGCTCCGTTAAGGATGGTTCCCAGAAGTTTGGAGCCGAGCATGTCCGCCGACTGCTTGACCAGTTCTGCGGGAGTAGTGTGGGCCCGGCAGGCGAGCACGGCACCGTCCAGCAGAGGCGCCAGCACTTGGGTGTCGGCTACGGGAATGAGCGGCGCCGCGTCTACGATCACGATATCGTATTGCTTAGTCGCTTCCTGGAGAAACGTCTGCATTCGCGAGCTATGCAGCAACTCCGCTGATTCTTCCATCAACGGTAGTGAGGGCACCACATCCAGATTGGAATTGATCTTCCAGCAGACTTCATGGAAGCTGGCATGCTCCCGCAGATAGGTGTTCAAGCCCTTCGGTGGGGTCATCTTGAGAAAATTACCTACGCTGGGCTTGCGCAGGTCGGCATCCACCAGCAGCACGCGCACGTTCTCCAGTTGCGCCAGCGCGAACGCCAGGTTTACAGCCAGCACGGTCTTGCCTTCTTCCGGGATGGCGCTGGTCACCAGCAACGTCTTCACCTTGCGCGCGCGTATGACCTCCCACACTCGGGTTCGCAGCACGCGGCACTGTTCCATCGCGATGATGTTCGGTTCCAGGACTGGTGGCGTGAGGAACGCGACCAGCTTCTCGATCTGCCCCTTCAATGTGAAGGTTTGTTTGGGGACGTCTACTACGCGCGCCGGGATCGGGACCCTGATCGCCGCCCTCTCCGGTTGGTCCGCTACGGCCACGGATGCCGCCGCAGCCCCCGTAGAGGCCGCAGTCACAGAAGCGGCAACCACGGAGGCTTCCCGCGTTTCCGCAAGGGGTTGGACCTCTTCCACCGGTTGCCCCGTGGCCCGTTTGATCGCTTGATAGAAGAATCCCATTACTCGCCTCGTTGCACCGCGGCCGAAAGGGCCTTTTCCGGTTTCATGTGATTGGGGGCCTGCAGGTTCTCTACGAACTGCCTCAGCGCTTCCGGAACCTGCCCGGACTTGAGGTCGCTGACTACTTCTTTCCACGAACTGGAAGCGCGCATCACGTCCTGATGCACGGACGCGGCTGACGCGGTTTCCACCATCACTTCGGTCAACTCGAGATGTTCCACCACCTGCTGCACCGTGATGGCATCCACCTCGGTGGCGTTGCGGGCATAGGCCGCCAGTAGACAGTTGTCCGCGATGCTGTTCAGCAACCGCGGGATCCCGCCGGAGAAGGTGTACATCACCTCCACCGCCTCCGGCTGGAAGATGGAGCGCCCGTCGCCGCCGGCGGAAAGCAGCCGGCGATGGATGTACTGCCACGACTCTTGCGCGTTCAACGCCTTCAACCGGCACCGCACCACGATCCTTTGCCGCAGCGCGCGCAGCTCGAACGTGTCCAGCTTGTCTGACATCTCCGGCTGGGAAGCCAGCACGAACTGTAGCAGCTTCTGGCCATCCGCTTCCAGGTTCGAAAGCATGCGGATCTGTTCCAGCAACGGTCGGCTCAGTTCCTGGGCCTCATCTACGATCAGCACCGGGATCAGATTGCGCCGGTGCTGCTGGCGCAGGAAGCGTTGCAGCACGTCCAGCATCTCTACGTTGCTGCTGCGGAATCCGTCCAAGCCGAACCCGCGCAGCATCGCCTCAAAGAACTCTTCGGTCTTGCTGAGGATGGGATTCAGGATCACGCTGGTGGTCACGCGCGTCGACTTCAGCATCTCCAGGGTGGCGCGTACCAGCGTCGTTTTGCCGGTACCCGCTTCGCCCAGCATCAGGATGATGCCTTTGCGCTCGCGCACCCCGTAGAGCAGGTGCGCCATCGCATCGCAGTGCGACTCGCTGTAATAAAGAAAGCGGGGGTCGCTGACTAGGTTGAACGGGTTTTCTTTCAAGCCAAAAAAGTCTAGATACATTTAGAACCAGCCTCGAATGTCGAATGCTTCCGGCGACCGCCGGTAGGCATACGCCAAAATTCCCATTGCCAATGCGGCCGCCGTCGCCCCGCACGCATACCCTATCTTCTTCTTCTTCTTCTCGGCCGCGAATGTCGTCGGCGTCATGATCATGGGCAGCGTGCCCAGCACCCGCATGGGGACCAGGAAGGCTAGATCTTTATCGGTGTGCAGGCTCGGGTCTTTGTACTCGAACAGCAGGCCCAGTCCGCAACCCACCACGATGCCGCCCACCAGCCCTATCAGGTTCAGCTGCAAGAGGTCTGGTTTAAATGGCTTTTCCGGGAAGTTCGCCGGATCCAGGATGCGGAACTGCTCGCCTTTCGCGTGCCGCTCCATCTCCGCTGCCATGCCAGAAGAATTCTTTTTCTGCAGCAACTGCTCGTAGTTCGTCTTCGACGTGAGATAGTCGCGGTTGATCTCTGAGAACTGCTGCTCCACGTTGGGCAGGACGTCGATGCGGCCTTGCAATCCGCGGATCCGTCCCTCCATCTCGGTCTGCCGCCGGGTGCGCTCTTTGATCTCCTGGTCGATGGCCAGCAGTTGGCTCTTGATCCGGTCGGGTTGCTCCGAGGCCGCGGCATTCTTCGCCTCGGTCGCGGCCAAGGTGGTTGCCTTGGCTTCCAACGCCTGCACTTCATTGCGCAGGCGGATCACATCCGGATGGTTGGGAGTGTATTTCTCCTCCGCCGCCACCAGTTCCGCCCGCCGGTTGTCCAGCCCCGCCTCGAATCCTGGCTTGTTCACCGGCGACGTCCCGCGCTTTTCCATCGATTCCAGCAGGGATTCCAGATAGGTCTTCTGCTGCTGGGCCCGCCCGATGGCGTCACTATTCGCTTGTAACAGTCCTTGGAACTGTCCCAACACCTGCAGATTGGCCGTTTGCTGCTCCGGCAGGCTGCCGATATTGCGTGCTTTGAACGCGCGGATCTTGTCTTCCTGCTCCTTCAGCGTCTGCGCTGCCTTGTTCAATTCGCTCTCGATGAATGAGTCCGTCCCTTGCGCCTGGTCTTGCCGGACCTTCAGGTTCTCTTCGATGAACAGCGACGCGATCTGCCGCGTGACTTGTTGCACCAGCGCTGGATCTTTTCCGCTGTACGAGATCTGGAATGCCGCCGACGACTTTGACCGGGTATTCTCCGTCACCACCTCTACCTTGATGTCCTTGCGCATCATCTCGATGATGTCTTCCTGCGACATGCGGCCCTTTTGATCTTTGTAAAGACCAAACTGATCGACGATCTTCTGGAGCCGGGTGCGGCTCAGGATCTCCTGGCTTATGGTTTGCAGACGATCGGTCACATCACTGCTGACCGTTGCCTTCACGTAGTCGGCGGGCACCTTCTGCGGATCTACCAGGATCAGCGTCTGCGAACGATAGAACTTCGGCAGCCGCACGCTCACCAGCGACATGCTGATCGTGATCATCACCGCGGGAATAATGATCCACCACTTGCGCCGATTAAAAATGTCAAGGTAATCCGATATTTCTGTTGGGGGGCGCTTTTGCATAATGTTTCCTTCCGGCTCAGCGGCCGGCAATCACTCCAAAGTTATAAACAAACCCGAATGCGACCTCATTCCGGTTCACGTTGCGCGAGGTCGGGCTCGGAACCAGGTTCTTCTGCTGGATGTAGCCATAATTAAGGTACGGACTGATGTGGCTTGAGAGCCGGTACCCGATCTGGGCATTGCCCGATATGGATTCCAGTAGATGCGTGCCGGTCGCTCCTTCGGATCGGTGGTACGTTGCCCCTACCCCGGTGGTCCACTTGCGGCCGATGCTCCAGTTGGCCCGGGCGCTTCCCCCATATCCCGTCACGCTATCCTGTAGCAATCCCACCTGACTGCTGCGGTCGAACGAAATGGCAAAAGAAGACCGTTTGAGTTGCCGTTGCAAAGTCGCTACAAAAAATGCGCTCACCAGTGGATCCACCCCTGCGCGCTCCGTGATGCCGGGGCCGGCCGAGAGATGGATGCGAAAGTTGCGGGGCAACTTTCGGTCAAACGTGGCGCTGAAAGTCTGTTGATGGTGATGTCCCGTGGGCGCGACCGAACCAAAATAGGTTTCCCGAACGTTGAACCCGACGCTCTGGTTCGCATTCATTGAATACTCCGCCCCTAAGGTCCCGCCGACCGAAAAAATAACATCTTTGGACACCGGTGACAGTGCGGGACTGCCGCGCACACTGAAATGGGTTGAGGCGCCGTCCAAGTCAGCGATGACCTTCCAGCGCGGGCTCATGCGGTAGGTCAGACCCACCCGATTCGAGAAATGAAGCAGGTTGAGCCCATCGCTCAGTACCTCCGGTGAGTACACGTTGAAGCGGTACCCGCCAAAGTTGATCGCTTTGAACGGGAGGCCGCCCCGGCTCGGCGTTTGCGATACCCCCGCGTTCCAGTGCAACTCCAACCTCTTAGTGAAGTCATGTCGAAGAGATTGCATGTAGTGGTGGCTGGAATAGTTCAACGGCTCATACCGCTGGTAAATGTTGAACTCCGGCAGGTAGCTTGCCTCGAAGCGGGTATGTTGTCTCCGATAGGCCACCGTGACCCGCCCTGAAAGCTTGGTCGCGGTATCGCTCTTGCGAAAATTGTTGTTCAGGAAAATGTTGTCATCGAAACTCTGCGTCGCCTGGAAGGCGGAGCTTACGCTCCAGAACTGGGCCAGGGCCTCTCCGAATTCACTCAGCTTGCCTTTCCCCGGCTCCACGTCTTCTTCCGGCGCTGGTTGCTCCGGAGTCTGCACATCGCCTTGCGCGGGGGCGGCGGCCTCCGCTGTCTGCGCAACCACGCGCCCTCCCGTCAGCAGGGAAAGAGCCACGCACAGCACCAAGCTTCCTTTGATCAGACTGTCTTTCACGTTCTGCTCCTACGGCACCACGATAGTGTCGCGCGTTTCCAGCGCCAGATTCTGTTCCGGGGAATCGCCCGTGATGATCTTCTTGTAATTCACCGCGATGCGAGTCGACGTGCCATCGCGGCGCTTGCGCAGAATGTACATCTTCTTCGGCTTGGCAAAGTCCTTGAATCCACCGGAGACTGCGATCGCATCCAGCACCGTCATCCGGCTGGATAGCACGTACGTGCCCGGCTTCATCACTTCGCCCACCACGTTGAACTTCTGGCTGCGGATGTCTTGCACGATGACCGAGACTTCCGGATTAGTCACCAGCTTCTGGATCTTCTGGATGATCAGCGCTTCTAACTCCTTGGGTGTCTTGCCATCGGCTTCGAACTCGCCCAGCAACGGCAGCGTGATCTTGCCGTCTGGACGCACCGCCACGGTTCGCGACATCTCCGGCTCCCGCCAAACGCTGATTCCCAGCACATCTTCCACGCCGATCACGTAATCCGGCGTCACCGCGGCTGCTTGCTTGGTAGCGATCTCCGGCGCGCTCTTAGCCGCGCCCTCGGCCGTGCTTTTGACCGCGCTTTTGTCCGCGGCGGGCTTGGTCGCGTCGCTGCTCTGTCCCTGTGCCGCGCCGGAAAGGGCCAGCGCCCCCGCCAGCGTCACCATCGGCATCCACCTCTGCCACTTATTCATTGCTGCCCTCCACCCCAGCTGGCTGCGGTTCATATCCATTCTCTAACTCCGCGTCCGGTCCTACGGTCTCCACCTGCAGCCCCGCCTCTTTCAACTTGTAGAGCAGCGCCCGGTAGCTGATGTTCAGCGCGCGCGCCGCCTTCTTGCGGTTCCACTGGTGCGCCTGTAGCACTTTCAGGATGATGGTGCGCTCGATCTTGCGCACCGCTTGCCGCGTTACATCTTTCAAGTGGATCGTTCCATTGGCCGGGATCTCCAGATCCAACTCGTCAGACTCGGGCTCGGAGTGTTGTAACTCACTGGTGATCACGTCCGGTGATCCCAGGATCACGTAACGCTTCATCAGGTTCTCCAGCTCGCGGATGTTTCCCGGCCAGTGATACGACTGCATCATCTTCAACACCGGCAGCGGCACCGGAGGCACCGTGCGGTTGAACTGCGCGTTGTACACGCGCAGGAAATAGTTCACCAGATCAGGCACATCGCTGCTGCGTTCGCGTAGCGGAGGCACGGTGATGTTCACTACGTTGATGCGGTAGAAAAGGTCTTGGCGGAAGGCCCCACCCGCGATCTCTTGTTCCAGCGCGCGGTTGGTCGCGCATACCACGCGCGCCTCCAGCCGCTTGTCTTCTTGCGATCCGATGCGACAGAACTGGCCGTCTTGCAGCACCTGCAACAACTTGGCTTGCAGGTCCATATCCATCTCGCCGATCTCGTCCAGGAAAAGCGTGCCCCGGCTCGCCATCTCCACCCGCCCCGGCTTGGCGCCATAGGCACCCGTGAACGCGCCCCGTTCATAGCCGAATAACTCGCTCTCGATCAAGGTCCCGGGAATTGCCGGACAATTCACCTTGACGAAGGGTCCATCGCCCCACGGTGAAAGTTGATGGACCAGTTTGGCAATGATCTCTTTGCCCGTCCCGCTTTCCCCCTGGATCAGGATAGGCACATTCGCGACCGCCACCTTCTCCAATCGTTGCTGCACCGCCAGCATGTTGGCAGTTCGACCGAACACCACGATGTCCGGGGGCGTGTTTCCTTTCACGTTCAAACCAAGGCTGGTTGCTGACGCGAGTGACATTGAGTCTACTTTCGGGAGAAATTTAGGGGTGCAGGAATACTAGTGCACCTTGTACGCCAAACTTTTTCACTTTTATGAAAAATTTTGTTCCTCAGGATTCTGCTCGGGGGTGTCGTCAGAATACCCTAAGATCATGACTTTAAACAGAATTATCGGAAGTTGGCACTTGGGAGTTACTGCGAAGGGAAGAATTGTGGAAATTCCGGTGAGCCCGGAGTGTGCAAACTATTTCACCTTGCGGAAGCGGCCTTCCGTTTTGCCCTGGACTTCAGGGCAGGGAATCCAGCCGCGGAACTGGTCAGCCCGGAAAGTAGCGGATGCTGGAACTTCAATCCCAGCAACTGCCCTTGCTCGCTATGAGTCACGCGAACCAGTTTTGCGGATAAACCCTTCTGATTCTTATATTTACCGGTTGGAATCGGGCTCGAGGGGATTTCCAGCATAATCTTCGATCCCTCAGGGAGATAGCGCTGGATGGAAAGTAGAGCACCGCCTACGCTGATATCCAAGGCGGTGGCAAACTCAATAAATTTTCGCCCGGAGGGCTCGATTCCTCGGACAAATACCGGAATCGCGAGAGGCAATCGTTGCCATTTGCGCCGCTCAGCGCCCTTTTTTGCTCGCGTCATGATGCAATAACCTTTGCACCTCAAGTTCCATCTAAGGGAACTTTTATTACCATTTAGAATCAACATCTTAGCCAATAGTAACCACTTTTCCGACGCGCGGTTACCTTAGTAAGTGCAAAGTTTTGCGTTTAATGTGTTGAATGTGTATATGTCCTTAAAGTCATAGGCAGGATCGCGCAACCTGAAGAGGAGCGGAAAATGATGATATAGTCATTCGCTCCCTCCCCCAATTTTTCCTTTTGAGACAATAACCCACACTGGTATGGCCAAAAGCACAAGCACCGGGCAAGCGGTAGCGAAAAAAAATCTCAGCGATCACGGTGCCGCGCAACCCATTGCGCTCTCCGAGGACCTCGAACGCAGTTTGGAATCCCTGCACGCCGAGGAACTCAAGGGCATTTGCCTGCGCTTGCGCGAGGAATATAAGCGCCGCACGGTCGCGCTCGCTTCCGCCATGCATGAATTGCGCACCCCCTTGGCCGTCATGGAGGGATACCTCCACGTGCTCGCTGGCGCCAAAGCCGGTCCGCTCAATGAAAAACAGCGGCAGATCATCGACGACATGCAGGCCAACGGCAAGCGCCTGAAGAATTTCATCAGTGAGTTTCTTACCTTCAGCTCCATCGAGACCAAGAACCCGGATATGCATCTCGAGTTCGGCGACCTCAATGCCTGTCTCGCCGAAGTCTGCGAGATGTGGATGCCCCGGTTTCGCGAGAAAAACATCGCCCTCTACTTCCTGCCCGAAGATCAGTTGCAACCCATCGCCTTTGACGCCTTAAAGCTGCAACACGTAGTTTCTAATCTCGTACACAACGCGTGGAAGTTCACACCTCCTCGGGGCACGGTATGGCTCTCGACCGAAGACTTTGGTTGGGACCGCCGCCTGCACGAGGAGCCCACCACGCAGGGGGAGCGGCGCCGCGAACGCAGCAAGCTTCCGCGCGCTATCCGCGTCGTCGTCTCAGACACCGGACCCGGCATCGAGCCCGAATTCCACCAGGAGATCTTTCAGGACTTCCGCAAGGTTTCTTCTCCATCCAATTCTCCTGATAGCATGGGACTAGGACTTTCCATCGCGCGGCGTCTGGTACAGGCTCACGGGGGCAAGATCTGGGTGGAAAGCAAACCCGGATCGGGCAGCAAATTCTCTTTCGTCATCCCTCGCACTCCGCCGCTCAAGCCGGTTTTGGAGAAGTCCTAGGCTTTCCCCATGCGTGACCCTCAGACCGTGCTCGTAGTCGACGATGAACCCAGCATGCAGCGCTACATGCGCACGCTGCTGGAGCTCGAGTCGTATACCGTCGAGATCGCGGCTAATGGCCTCGAAGCGCTGGAGCGCCTGAAAAAGGGCAAGGATCCCGACCTCGTTTTCCTCGATGTCCTCATGCCGGAACTCGATGGCCTTCAGACGCTGGAGCGCATGCGCAAGCTCAAGCCCCAGCTCAAGGTCGTGATGCTCTCCTGCGTCAGTGACACCCCGAAGGTCGTGCAATCCATGCGCCTCGGCGCGCAAGACTACCTCACCAAGCCCTTTGAAAAGCACGAACTCGACACCGTGCTCGAGCGTTGCCTCGGTTCGCTCACTGGCGAGATGGAGACCACCTGCGAGGTCGAAGACCTGGGCGACGGTCTCTTCTTCCTGGCCGCGTCGCCCGCCATGAAGAAGATCGCTTCCGAAATCGCGCTCGTCGCCAACGTCGATATTCCCGTACTCATGCTGGGCGAGAGTGGCACCGGCAAAGAGATCATCGCGCGCCTCATCCACAAGCGCTCCGCCCGCGCGCATCGTCCGTTCAGCAAGGTGAACTGCGCCGCTCTGCCCGGCGACCTGCTGGAGAGCGAACTCTTCGGCTATGAACCCGGCGCCTTCACCGGAGCCAACAAATCCAAGCCGGGAAAATTCGAACAATGTAACAAAGGCACGTTGATGCTGGATGAAGTCGGCGAAATGCCCGTCCAACTCCAGGCCAAGCTGCTGCACGTCCTTCAGGACGGTGAATTCTCCCGCCTGGGCAGCCGCACCAGCATCAAGGTTGACGTCCGCGTGCTCGCCGCCACCAATATCGATGTGCAGAAGAGCATCGCCAACAAGACCTTTCGCGAGGACTTGTACTACCGCCTCAACGCATTCACCGTGAACGTTCCTCCGTTGCGCGAGCGCAAAGAGGAGATCCCGTTCCTGCTGCGGCACTACATGAATCGCATGTCGGAAAGTTACGGACGCCTTCCCATCCCCCTCTCCCCGCGTCTGGTGGAAGCTTGCAAAGAAGCGGCGTGGCCCGGCAACGTGCGCGAACTCAGCAATTTCGTGAAGCGCTTCTTGATTCTCGGCGACGAAGACATGGTCTTGGCGGAGTTAGTCCGTTCAGACGCGGAAGCCGCAGGGCCTGTCGGCGATCTCAAAGAAGTGGCCCGCGACGCCAAGAGTGACGCCGAAGCCGACGCCATCCTCCGCGCCCTGCAGCAGACGGGATGGAACAAGAAGCGCGCCGCCACCATGCTGAAGATCAGTTACAAGGCTTTGCTGTATAAAATCCAAGAGTACGGCATCAAGGCTCCCGCCGCCCGCGCCGTCAGATTCACGTCATAGGCAAAACCTGATCAAGTTCCTGCGCCTGCTGCGGTGGCGATGGGCAAACCCCCGAAACAAAAACTTTTTTTACTGCTAAGCTCGCCGTTTTCAACAACATGAC
>JBKKBM010000137.1:0-8291 GCA_046714215.1 Terriglobales bacterium
ACGTTGGGCAGATTCACGCCCGGATTTTCTTTCGCAATGGCCGCGTCATTCCAATTCGAGATGCGTCCCAGGAAAATATTAGCGAGCAGCGTACCGCTGAACTTCAGCTCCGGCCCCTTGTGGTCCTTCAGGTTATAGGCCGGCACCACTGCGCCCAGCACGGTGGGGATGTGATAGATCTTGGTCTTGGAATCAGTAAGTTGCTGGTCGGTCATGGGACCGTCGGTGGCGCCAAAGTCCACTGTGCCCGCGATCACTTGGCGGATGCCGCCACCGGAGCCGATCGATTGATAGTTGATCTGCACGTTGGGGTGCAGCTTGTTGTATTCCGAAAACCACTTGGAATACATCGGATACGGGAAGGTCGCGCCCGCGCCATTCAATTTCGTTTGGGCTGATGCCACGGTCGCCATCAAAGCGACGACCAACATAAAAGTAATACGATGGATCATGGTCTTCTCCTGGTCAACGTACTAGTTCCTTTTTATGTTCATTCTGTTAAGGGAATGTGAATGTTGGATGAAGACTTGGTTAAAACCTCCAGGTCGGCTTAAACCCCTCACCCCATCAGTCGAGATGCTTCTCTTTGAGCCACTCGATGAAAAGCTGCTCGTAGGACTTGTCGAGTTCGCGCATGAGGTGGCGCACCGTGCGCCCGCTGACGTAGTGGCAGACTTCCTCGGCGAGGTTCTTGGCGTGGTCGCCGGCCCGCTCCAGCGCGTGGGCCATGAAGAGCACCTGGACGCTCTCCTGGCTGGTGAGGGGGTCGCGCATCTCAATGTGGCGGATGAAGATAAGGTTGCGCATGCGGTCGATCTCGCTGTCCGCCTTCAGTACCGCGATCGCCAGATTCAGGTCCCTGCTTAGAAAAGCTAGCTTCGCTTTCACCAGCATCGTCTCCAGCACCGTCAGCATCTGCAGCAATTCCTGGGTATCTTGCGAACTGATGCGACGGCCCACGGCTTTGCTGCGGCTGCTGAAACCTGAGACCAGGTCGCCGATGCGCTCCAGGTCGATCACAAATTTGAGGCAGGTGAGTAACTCGCGCGCTTCGCTCACTGTGGTCTCGGTGATAGCGAACACCACCGCCTCGTCCATCTCGCGGTCGATGCGGTCCAGTTCCTCCTCCCCGCGATTTACCTCGTTGTAAAGCTCTTCTTCATTGCGAACCAGTCCCGCCCCAGCCTGGCGGACGGTCCGGGCAGCAGCATCGCAGGCGCGTAGTGCCAGGTCCACGATGCGGGATGACTGCGGTTCTTCCGAGAGAGGTACAGCATGTGCGCTCATGCTCTGGTTCTACCGGGCGCTTGTGAAGCGCACTTTAAGGAAGTGTGAAAATAGCGTGAAAGCGGATGCCGACGAGCTTTCCGGTATTACACTGAGCGTATGGACCGCACCGTGATCTTTGCTTGTGTGCACAACGCGGGACGGTCGCAAATGGCGGCTGCCTTCTTCAATCAGCACGCGCCGCGCGGGTGGAAGGCCGTCTCCGCCGGCACGCAACCGGCCGACCAGGTACATCCTGTGGTCGCGGATGCGATGCGCGAGATCGGCATCGACCTCGCCGGGGCCCAGCCGCAAAAACTGACCGACGATCTCGCCGCCCAGGCGAGTCTACTGGTCACTATGGGCTGCGGCGAGAGTTGTCCGTACGTTCCTGGTCTACGCATGGATGACTGGAAGCTGGATGATCCGAAAGGCCAACCCATGGAGCGGGTGCGCGAGATCCGCGACGATATCCAGCGCCGCATCGCTGCTCTACAAACGGAATTGGCTAAGCTGTGATTTTTGCGGGCTGGGAAACGGGTAAGGTGAAATAAAACGTGGAGCCGCGGTTCACCGCGCTCTCCACCGTGACCTTGCCGCCATGATTCAGCACGATGTGCTTCACGATGGCCAAGCCTAGACCCGTGCCGCCCGACTCGCGCGAACGGGAGACGTCCACGCGATAGAAGCGCTCGAAGAGGCGGGGCTGGTGTTCCATCGCGATGCCGGGCCCGGTGTCCCGCACGAAGAAGCGCACTTCGCCCTCCATCCCATCCGCGCCCATCTCTTCGGCACCCATCTCTTCGGCACCCAGGGATATCTCCGCGCCCTCCTGCGAATACTTCACTGCGTTCTCTACCAGGTTGGTGAATACCTGATGCACGGCGCTGCGGTCGGCCTCCACCGGGCGCGCGGTCGTAGCCGTCACCCGCAGCTTCATGCCCCGACGCGCCGCCATCTCGCGCAGCTGGTCTTCGGCCTCACCCAGCAGTTCCGCCGCCGACACCGCCTGGATATTCAACTTGTGCTCTCCGGATTCCACCCGGGCCAGCGTCAACAGGTCCTCGGTGAGCCGCGACATGCGTATCGCGTTCTTCTGGATAACATCGAGGAAATGGTTGTCGCGACCGCCGTCCTGGTCCTGCAGCGTCTCTACGTAACCTTGAATGGAGGTCAGCGGCGTGCGCAGCTCGTGTGACACATTGGCGATGAAATCGCGCCGCGTCTTTTCCACGCGCTCTACTTCGCTCACGTCCTGCAGCACCACCACCGCGCCGCCTCCGGGCATGGGCGCGGCGCTTACCTGGAAGCTCTTGCCCGGCAGCAGGGCCGCGCTCTTGGCGCTTGTAGCCTGGTGGGTGCGTAGCGCCTGGTCCACCGCCTCCAGTACTTGCGGGTCGCGCACGCTCTCCACCAGGGGCAAGCTGATGCGCGGGGGCACCGCGAACACTTCTTCGAAGCGCGAGTTCGCCCATTGCAGCCGCATCTCCGGCGTTACGGCCAGCACCACGTCCGGAATGCTCTCGAGCAATGTCTGTAGTTGGCTGCGGCTGACTTCGATGGCCCGGAAGCTCTCTTCCAGTTTGCGCGCCGTCGTGTCCAAGGCGGCGGAGACCTGGGCGATCTCATCAAAACTTGACTCTTCCAAACGCGCGGAAAGGTCACCCGCCGCGATGCGTCCGGCGAAATGTACGATCCGCTTCAGTCTGCGGGCCACGCTGGCGGCAAACATCAAGGCCAGCAGCAGCGACGCCAACGATGCCCCCACGGTCGCCCATAACAACTGTTGCCGGACCACCGCCAAGTCCTGCTGGATGGACGAAAGCGGGTAGGCCAAGCGTACCGCGCCGGCCCGGATAGGCACGGCCACGTAAAGAAAGTCCGTGCTCACGGTGCGGCTCGACCGAACCGAGCTTCCCGTTTGCCCGTGCAACGCCGCCTGAAACTCCGGATGGCTCGCGTGATTCTCCATGGTTTCAGCTTGCGCTTCGGTGTCGGCCAGCACTCGCCCAGTCGCGTCGATCACGGTCACGCGGGCGTTGACCGCCTTCCCTTCTTGCATCACCAGGGCCGCCAACTCCGCACTACGGTCGTTCTCCACCCGCAACGCCACTAACTGCGTCTGCCGCGTGAGCGACTGCTGGATGGCTTCCCGCTGCGACCGCTCCCAGGCCCGCCGCACGCTCAGGTCGAGGATGCCTGCCGTCACTGCGATCACCAGCAGGAACGCGCCCATCAGCTTCAGGAAGACCCTACTTCTCACCCGGCACCTCGAAGCGATAACCAGCCCCGCGCACGGTACGCAGGTAACGCGGCTCTTCCGGGTCCTGCTCGATCTTCTCCCGTAGTTTACGGACGTACACGTCCACCGAGCGGGGTGTGACGAATGCGGTATCACGCCAGACAGCGTCGAGGAGTTCATCGCGGGTGAAGACGCGTCCCGGATGCCGGGCCAGATAGTGCAGAAGGCGAAATTCGGTGGCCGTTGTCGCCTGCACCTGGCCGCGGACGGTCAGGCGCATGGCGGCGCCGTCGATTTCCAGGTCGCCCGCATTCACGGTCGAACTGGGCAGCGGACGCTCGAAGCGCCGCAGCACCGCCTTCACCCGCGCCACCATCTCCCGCGGACTGAACGGCTTGGTGATGTAATCGTCGGCGCCCAACTCCAGCCCGCGCACCCGGTCGGCCTCAGAGACTTTGGCCGTGAGAAAAATCACCGGCACCGCGGCCAGCGACCCATGCTCGCGGATATTGCGGCAGAGTTCCAGCCCGCCGCCGCCCGGCACCATGATGTCCAGCAGGAACAACGCAGGACGCGCGCGTTCGGCGCTGGCCAGCACCGTGTTCGTGGTGGCGAAGAGACGCGCGCTGTAGCCGACGTCTTCCAGATGGTGCTGGACCAGGTGGGCGATGTCCGCGTCGTCTTCCACCACAAATATTAGGGGCTTCACGCCCCCATTGTAAACGGCGGATTGTTAAAGGACGGTCAATGCGTGGTTTTTCCGGTGGAGCCCCGAAACAGAAAGGCCGCCCCGGTTAGGGCGGCCTTCTGAATACGTCAGCCTGAGATCAGGCCTTCGCGAAACGCTTGCGCAGGGTACCTACCGCGCCTACCAAGCCCGAACCCAGCAGGATCATGCTGGCCGGCTCCGGCACGTCGCCGACCGACTTGAAGTTCGAGATGGTGAGATGCCCCGCTCCGAATCCCCCATCCAATGAGTACACGCCAAAACCAAAGACGTCACCAGCATTGACGTGGAAGCTGATGGTGCCATTTCCGGTCCCGTTGCTGCTGAAGCTGTCGCAGCAAAGGATGTTCTGGCCATTCACCGTGATGTAGAAAGGAAAGTCCCAACCACCACCCCAGTCATTGGTGGTGTAACTCCAGTCGAAGGTGATGGTTCCGGAGTACGCGGCCGTGGCGAGGAAAGTGGTGTTGATCCCGGAACCGCCACTGTCATTGCCGTGAATCGTGATGCTTCCGGGCGCGCCGCTGGTATCCACACTGCCGCCTCCGCCATTCGTGTTGAGCGTAAAGCTGCCGGGGGCATAGTTACCGGTAAAACCGACATCATCGGCTAGGGCGGTACCGCTCGCCATAACCAGAAGGGCGACTGCGAGAAGTAGCTTGGAGTAGCGGATCATTCTGGTGGTTCCTTCCTCAGAATAGGGTCGGCCTTGCGTACACCAGACTAGTGCAAATGGACTACCAAATGGTAACAGCAATTGAATGAGCTACTTACGGGTACATGAAAGCCATAAATATGCAAACTCTTACACATAAGTGAACTTATATCGGAACACGATTTTTTCCTTTTGTGGGAATATTCTAGGGAAGAGCGTGGCGTGGCCTGGTCAGAACTGCCGCGTCTTGGCGTAGTCGGTCGCGCTGGGCAGCCCGTCTACTTCCTTGCCTTCGAGCACGGTTTGCATCTCCCGCAGCAGCGCGGGATGGATGGACGGATTGGCCGCCAGCACCTCACGGCTGGCGATGGCAAACGGACCGTTCCCGAAGTCGGTCACGATGCCGCCGGCTTCCTGCACCAGCAGCACTCCGGCGGCGGTGTCCCAGGGATTCAGATTGAACTCCCAATAACCGTCAAAGCGTCCGCAAGCGGTATAGGCGAGGTCGAGGGCGGCCGAGCCGGCGCGCCGTACGCCATGCGTCCGCATGGTGATGTGGTGATAGAAGTGGATATTAGGATTCTTGTGGCGCTTCTGGCTGGGAAATCCTGTGGCCACGATGCTCTCGCCCAACTGCGAAGTCTTCGACACATGGATCCTGCGGCCATTCAACTCTGCGCCGCTGTCCTTGGCCGCTGCGAACATCTCCTGCCGTGTGGGGTCATAGACCACACCGGCAATGCGCTCGCCGCCACCATCCCCAACGTGCTCCAGCGCGATGGACACGCAGAACACGGGATAGCCATGCGCGAAGTTGGTGGTGCCGTCCAGGGGATCGATGTACCAGCGATAGTCGCTGCCCGTCTTAGTGTTGGTGCCTTCTTCGCCGGTGATGTCGTGGTCCGGCCAACGCTGGCGGATGGCGCTCACGATCAGCGCTTCGGCTTCACGGTCCGCGATGGTGACAATGTCGACTTCGCCCTTGTACTCAATGGCTACCTTGCCGAAATGCGACATCAGCAGGTCGCCCGCCTGTTTGGCGATGACGCGGATCTCAGGCAGGAACGTGGAAGGGGCGGTGCTCACAGGCGGCTGCGGCCGTTGCCCTCTTCGGCGATGAACAGGATCTCGTGTTTGAAGATGAAGAGGTTGGGAGCGTCGGTGCGCGTGAGCCGGATCATGTTCTGGTCGAAATACTCGATCCACCCGCGGAAGACCTCGCCCCCCAACAGCTTGATTGAGACCGGTGTTTGCTTCTCACCCAGCACCCGGAGGTATTGAGATTCTTGTCCGGTATCGTTGGGCGGGGGCGACTTCAGCTTTTTCGCGGTCAAGGGGCTGTGGTAAGGCATGGGGATATTCTACTCCAGCTTTTACTCCGGCTTTCTACTCCAGCTTCGACGTGTAGTAGCCGCTGCGATGGCGGACGCGGAAGCCCTGGGCCGGCGTCGGCTCTGTCGTCCCCGCTTCGCTCCCGGCAGCCGCCTTAGCCTGAGGCGCACCCGCGCCCGCCCGCTCCACCTTGACCTCGATCTTGCGATAGTCCGAACTGGCTAGGCGACGCACGGGATAGTAGCCCAGCAAATATTGGGTGCGCAGCTCACGACTGATCTGCTGAAAGACTTTGTCGATGCCGGCGGGCGTGTCCGCGTAGAAGTGCTTGCCGCCAGTATCTTTCGAGAGCTGGATGAGCGCATGCTCCCCGCCGGTGTTGCGTCCGGCGCTGGCCGCGATGGGCACCTCGATGATGCTGTACACCAGCGCGTCTGAATGTTGCGCGGCGCGCACCGCCTCGTGATAATCCACCGAACTCATGGTGTCACCGCCATCGGTGATGACTACCAGCACCTTGCGGCCTTCGCGCTTGGCCAGCATCTGACCGCCCAGATAGATGGCGTCATAGAGCGCGGTGCCCGACCCCAGGCGCACATTCTTGATGCCGCGGTTGATGCGGCGGATATCAGAAGTAAACGGCACGATCTCACGCACGATCTCACTGAACTGGTAGAGCGCGAGCCTGTCCACCGGGCGCAGGATGGCCGCGGCAAACTTGCGCGCCGCCTCCGCCCCGATCTGCAGGTCTTTGCCCACGCTCTGGCTGGCGTCAATGCATAGCACGATGGAGAGCGGCGTCTCGCTCTGCTGCTCGAAGAGCGCCACCTGCTGCACCACACCATCTTCGGTGAGCTTGAACTCTTCCTTCCTTAAATCAGTGATGGGAGCGCCGTGTTCGTCGCTCACGGTGGTGAAGACATCTACAAGTTTCACGTCAACGCGGAAGGTGGGATCTTGTTTAGGATCCTGCGCGACAGCAGAACTGAGTAAAAGGAGGACTGCCAGCAGACGTTTCATCGGCGGGCCTTTTCCGCCGCGGCCGGACGCAGGCTCTCGGGAAACGGTTCCCCATCGGCCCACACCGCGCCGTCTTCGAAATACTCTTTCTTCCAGATAGGCACCGTCTTCTTCAGGGTATCGATGAGCCAGCGGGAGGCGTCCATGGCCGCGGCGCGGTGCGCGGAAGCCACTGCGATGAACACACTCGTCTCACCGATCTCCAGCCGTCCCAGCCGATGCACGATGCGCACATCGCGCACGCCGAACTTGTCCACGGCTTCTCCGGCTAGCTGCTCCATCTGCTTCATGGCCATCTCTTCGTAAGCTTCGTAATCCAGATAGAGGGTGCGGCGTCCGCGCGTGTGGTTGCGCACAATGCCGTCAAAAACACTGACCGCGCCATCTTCGGCGTTCTTAATCTCGGAGAGTATGCGCTGCGCGTCAATCTTCTCCCGCACCAGCTGACAACGCGCTCCGACTTTGGGAGCACCGCTTCCGCCGGAAACGGGCGGCAGCATGGCGATCTCGTCGCCATCCTTAAGCTGGGTGGAAAGCTGTGCGTAGTCCTGATTCACGGAAAGAGCCAGCACCTTACGGAAGTTTTCGATGACATTCGTATGTTGGATGCGGTCTTCGACCAGATCGCCCAGGGTAGCCCCCTCCGGCAGGGTGACCTCGTCGATCTGGCGGCCGACTGCGTCCTTCAACATCCCAAAGTAAATAACCCGAACTTTCATGATTAGTTGAGGATACGCGAAGGCGCGCATCGGGGGTGTGCGTCGGGATGACGGGTTAGATAACTAATGTCTTATCAGATATTTACGCGATATCTATCATGTCGTGCTTCGAGCAACACCAATGGCACAGGCTCAAACCTGTGCCGCTCCTAGTTTGCTAGGGATCCCGCGCTGCGCTCGGGATAAAGAAAACACCTGAGCAAAGAACCTACTTCGTCGTCAGCAGGCGTTCCCGCTCGGCGTCGTCCTGCTTGGCCTCTTCCGGACACGACGGCAGCGCGATCGCCAAGGCCTCGCTGATGCTGTTCACGTAGTGAACGGTGACACCAT
>JBKKBM010000138.1:0-3555 GCA_046714215.1 Terriglobales bacterium
GCTGAACCGCCCGAGGTTTAGAGTAAGTTGCGAGCCGCAGCTGCCGGTAGTCCCCCAACTGGCGGCCGGAGGATTCAGCGGGGCGAAACCGAAGATCCGTTGCGGGCCAAATGTCCCGTGGACCTCGAAATGTACTTTCGCGTGCGGATCCAAGGCGATTCGACCCGTACCGGCAACCCGCTGATAGAGGCGCGGCGTGAAGAAACCCGCAGAGTCGACCCCATTGGCAGGATCAAGGATGGCGATCGCGCTGTCGCTATAAGTAAAGGTATCAAAGCGGAAGCCGCCGTCCACGGTAATACGGTCGGTCTGGTAGAAGGTAGGGGTCACGTAACCGGATCCGCCGATGGCAGAGGTGTCAAAGCGCTGCCGCTTGTTCGTCTCAGGACTCTCAACGCGATAGCGCGCACCCCAAAATTCCGCTCCGCTGCGGATCCGCTTGCGAAAAACATACGAGGCAGCGATCGAATACCGCTCCTGCACCACATTGTCATGGATGGCGAGTGGAGTGTAATCGGCGATGTGCCGGGTGATGCCGATGTCGGCCCGCAGTGCGCCGAAGGTCAGGATAGGGTGAATATCGTAAGTAAAATGATTGCGCGTAGGCGCCGCGGCGCCTAAAGAGTTGCCACCGGTCTGACCGCCGCCGGCTCCAAGGATCATCCGCAGCCACGGACGCACCCGGAAATTGACGCGCGCCGTCGTTTCCATCGCGCCCGCTTCCGGATTGTGCTTACCTAACAGCGCATTGCTGCTCAATGCGTTCGTGGTGGTGTTCACGATCTCCATGCGCACGTCGGGATGGATACTAAATTCTATGGACGACGTGTAGCGCAGCACTTTGGTCGTGGAATCAAGGCCCGAGCCTGCGATCTCGCGGTCATCTTCAAATCCGTAGCGGAAACGCAAGATTGGACGCATGTCAGCGCGGATGTCATGGCGCAGCCCGTCGGTCTCGAGGCCCGACGGCGCATCATTGAGCAGCCGCAGCGAACGCGAGTTATTGCCCAGACCGCGCTCCACCGCCGCCAGCGTGAAGCTCGTCTCCGGATGCTTAGGACGGGCCGAGAGCAGCGTACGAAGCTGGGCAGACGATGCGTCGAGTTCGCCCGACCAGAACGTCGTCTGCGCCTTGCCCAGACGCGCGTCAAAATTCTCTTGATCGATCGCCAGCGCCTCGTCATAAGTGGCGATAGCGTCGTCATAACGCCGCGACCACGCCAGTACCCGCGCACGCTCGATCAGAATGGGTACATCAGCCGCTTGTCGGGCCGCACCCGCCGGCAGCAGGAGTTCATATTGCGCCAGGGAGGTGTCGTATTCCTTCGCCCATGAGAGCACCCGCGCATACTCCTGCCTGATGTCGCGAACCGGCACTGCCGGCTTGGCTTCGTTCTCCGCCAGCTTCAGTGCAATACGGTACTCCTCTAGTGAGGGCGCGAACTTCTTGTCCCATGACAACACTCGCGCTTTTTCCGAATGCGCAAAGAGACTACCTGGAGCAGACTGCATCAGCGTGTCGTATTGCGCCACCGAGTCGCCGTAGTTCTTCGACCATGAGAGCACCCGCGCGATCTGGAGTTGGATGTTGATGTCCTCCGGTTTCAGCGCGAGCGCTTGGTGATAGTAGTGGATGGCCAGCGTGTAATTGCTGCGTGCGGCCGCGTTCTCCGCTTCCTGAAGCAGTCCCGGCAGCGGATCGATCGGAGCGGGAGGCGGCGGTTGCGGTTTGGTTTCCGCCACCATCGGCGCAGGCTTGACCTCGACTGGCGTCGGCGCAGGGGCCACCGGTTTCGCCTTCGCCACTTGCGGTTCAGGCGTGAGTCTTTTTACCGCCGGGGCTTTAGCTCTGGCTGCGCCCCCGGGGGGCCGCGAACGAACCAGGCCGCCGCCCCTTAGTGCTCGGAGGGTCGCCTCGACTTCTTTGTCCGACGGGTCGCGGTCATGCGCCGCCGCGAAAAGTTTGCGGGACTGTTCCCGATCGCCCATCCAGTACAGAACATAGCCCTTCCCCACCATGGCATCGTAGGACCCCGGGTTCTTCTCCAGGATCTTGTTGAACATGCTTAGAGCAAGGTCGAGTTGGTTCTGCCATGAGGTCACCTTGGCGATGCCCACGCGCGCCGCCAAGTCGTTGGGATTACTTTGCAGCACCGCCTGATATTGGCTCATGGCCGCGGGATACCGTTTGGCGTGGCCAAGCATTCGCGCGTAATGCAGGCGTACCGGCACTTGGTTGGGTGATCGTTCCAGGAACTGCTCCAGAGAGACCAGCGCGACCAGCACGTCACCCTTCCAATAAAGGGTGTTGGAAAGGCCCACAATGTAGTCCGAAGACTCGGGCTTCGCGTTCAGCAACAGCTTCCATTGCTGCACCGACAGCGCATAGCGGCCGCCCCAGGCCAGCGCTTGCGCCAGCAGCAGGCGGGTGTCTTCGGCACTGGGACGCAGCCGGATTGCCGTTTCAAACCACTTGGCCGCCGCGTCCAGGTTCTGCGGCTGGCCGTTGAGATAGCACAGTCCCAACGTGCGCGAGCGGACGTAGTCTGTATCCACGCGTTCGCCCGCTTGCAGGGCTTTTTCGTAGGCCGCGCGAGCCTGCGTGAGCTGCCCATCGTTCGCAAGTTTGTCCGCTTCTTCGAGCAGCGACTTAGCGTTGTCCTGCGCGGGGGACTCTGGCGGCAACGCCAGCCCCAGCAGGACCAACGCCCACACCGCTAGTTGCTTTCTCATCAAGGTTCGGCTCCAGGAATTCTTTCTGCATCACAAAATATGATTTCTTCAAGTATGGCTCAAGGGCAAGCTTTTCCCAGGTCTTCCACTCCAATTTTTTCCGTGGTTGATCTCGTTCCGGGAAAGAACTGATCACGGACATCGTAGCGAAGTCGCTCCCCGCAGCGCGCTTCAGCTCGAAGAATGACACTTCCAGACCCAGCGTCGGCGCCGTACTCAGGCGGGCCGTGGGATCGAAGCCGAAGAATGCACGCCGGCTGCTGGGGTCCGTCACCAGCAACTTACCCCACGGGATGCGCACCACTACTGCCTGCGACTTCGGGTCGGTATACCACTCGGCCAAGGAATCCTTTTCCCGGTCATTCATCGTGGTGTAGCGCATCTGGCTGCGGCTGTAGCGCTGCCCGGGGAACATGGTGCCATCGCGGCCAAAGCGACGCCGGTTGGTCTCCACCACCATCTCTTGAAAAGTTCCGCGGTTATCGATGCCCGGAGTGAACCCGCGTCGATACATCAGCTCCGTCTCGCTGGGGACGCCGGGCTTGGGCGAGAGTTGGTAAGGATTGTAGTTGTCGGCTACCAGCACTTTGGCATCCCCGGTCGAGACCAGCGTGACCAGGAAGTTCGCCGCCGAAGGCACGGAACCTCCGGGGAAAGGCATCTGCTTCAGCCCTACCCGGTCGGGAAAGCTGTTGAGCGCGAACACATACGTCAGCCGTTCCCCTTTAGGCGCTGGTTCCAGACATTCCACGCACGCACCGTTAAGGCGGAGATATACGAAGGCCTCGTCCGATGATGCCTGGATGCTGACATTGCGTTTAC
>JBKKBM010000139.1:0-7536 GCA_046714215.1 Terriglobales bacterium
CGTGAAGTCGATCCCGCCGGCCCGTGGCAGCGCGGCTTCTGGGCGCTCATCGTCACCCAGTTCCAGGGAGCATTCACGGACAACGCCCTGAAGAATCTGGTCCTCTTCCAGATATTGGCGCTGTCCCTATCCTCCATGGAAGCGGGCCCGCTCGCGCGCTTCGGTGTGCACACCGCCGAACAATTTCGCCAGGTCCTCATCCTGCTGCTGGGCGTGCTCTTCTCCTCGCCCTTCATCCTCTTCTCTATGGCCGGCGGTTTTCTTGCCGACCGCTACAGCAAACGCACGGTCACCATCGCCACCAAGGCGATGGAGATCGCGGTCATTGCCATCGCTACGGTGGGACTCGCGCTGGGCAGCATCTACGTGCAACTGGTTGCCATCTTTCTGCTGAGCACGCAGGCTGCGTTGTTTGGACCATCGAAATACGGACTGCTTCCCGAACTGCTGCCCGAGAAAAAACTCTCCTGGGGCAACGGGATTCTGGAACTAGGAACATTCCTGGCCATCATCGGCGGCACCGTTGCCGGCGCGGTGCTGGCGTCGAGATTCACCGGCGGATACTTCTGGGCCGGCGCCATCCTGCTGGG
This sequence comes from Terriglobales bacterium, assembly GCA_046714215.1. Lineage (GTDB taxonomy): Bacteria > Acidobacteriota > Terriglobia > Terriglobales > Acidobacteriaceae > DATLCI01. The sequence goes on from JBKKBM010000139.1 coordinate 591, forward strand.
CATCTCTTGCGTGGGATACCTCACCAGCATCGGCATTACCCGCGTGGAGTCGGCGAATCCCCTGCGGCGGATGCATTGGAACTTCGTCGCTGAGGTCTGGCAGGAGATGCGCCATGTGCGCCGCGACCAGGCACTGCATCTCGCTGTGCTGGGCAACGCGTATTTTTTCTTCCTCACGGCGCTGCTGCTCTCGAACATCCCCATTTACGCGCAGCAAGTGCTGCAAGTAAGCTCGGAGCGCGGCAGTCTGCTGATGGCCGCGGCCGCCATCGGTATCGGCGTGGGAAGCCTCGCGGCGGGATATGTCTCTGGGCACAAGATCGAATACGGACTCATCCCGCTCGGCGCCATCGGCATGACCGTTCTGGGCACAGCGCTGTTCATCGGCGGGCTCTCCTACAACGCCTTCGCCGCGCTGCTCACGCTGCTCGGATTCTTCTCCGGATTCTTCATCGTACCCATCAGCGCCATGATCCAGCATCGCCCTGACCCGCGCCGCAAAGGCGCCGTCATCGCCACCGCCAACCTGCTGTCGTTCATCGGAGTCTTCCTGGCGTCGGGCGTGTATTACCTCTTCACCGCGCAGGTAACGGTCAGCGGCCGCGCCATCGGAATGACGCTCTCCCCCGCGCAAGTCTTTCTCGCCAGCGGACTCTTCTCCCTGTTGGCCACCATCTACATCATCCACTTACTGCCGCAGGCGTTCTTGCGGTTGATGCTCTTCTTCGCTACACACACCATCTATCGCATCCGTGTGGAAGGGCGCGACAACATTCCCGCGCGCGGCGGCGCGCTCTTCGTCTCGAATCACCTTTCGTTTGTAGATGCGCTGTTGCTGCTGGCCTCGACCGAGCGCAACGTCCGCTTCATCATGTTTCAGGACATCTACGATTCCCCCCTGATCAAGCCGTGGGCGCAGTTGATGAAGGCCATTCCCATCTCCGCAAACCTGCGGCCGCGGGAGATGATCCGCTCGCTGCGCTCAGCCAGCGAAGCCATCCAGCGCGGGCGCGTCGTATGCATCTTCGCTGAGGGCCAGATCACGCGCATCGGACATCTGCTTCCCTTCCGCCGCGGCATGGAACGCATCATGAAAGGCGTGGACGCGCCCATCATCCCCGTGCACCTCGACGGGGTGTGGGGCAGCGTCTTCAGCTTCGAGCGCGGACGCTTTTTCTGGAAGATCCCGCGGCGCATCCCGTTTCGCGTGACCGTAAGTTTTGGCCAACCGCTGCCGGCATTGGCATCATCGACCGACGTCCGCAGCGCGGTGCAGGAACTCGAGACCGAAGCTTTCCGCCACCAGAAGCAGCGTATGGAAACGCTCCATCGCGCCTTCGTGCGCACCGCACGCTCCCATCCGCGCCGCTTTGCCATGGCCGATGGCCGCACCCCGCACGTGAGTTTTGCCTCCGCCTTGACGAAGAGCATCTTCCTGGCGCGCCGTCTGCGCTCCGTATGGCAAGGGCAAAAGATGGTGGGCATCCTCCTGCCGCCTTCCGTCGGCGGGGCGTTGGTGAACTATGCGGCCATGCTCGTGGGCAAGGTACCCGTGAACTTCAACTACACCGCGTCGAATGAGGTGATGGAATCGTGCGCACAACAGTGCGGGACCACCACCACCATCACGTCGAAGGCATTCCTGGAGCGATTGCCCAACTTGAAGCCGCCGGGCAAAGTCATATTGCTAGAAGACCTGGCCGCCGAGCCCAAGCTCACGGAAAAGTTGATCGCATTCGCGCTGGCCTGGTTCGCACCCTTTGAACTGCTGGAGAAATCGCTTGGCAGCAAGAAGCTGACTCAGCTCGACGACCTCGCGACGGTCATCTTCTCCAGCGGCAGCACCGGCGATCCCAAGGGCGTGATGCTCTCGCACTACAATGTGGCGTCGAACATCGAGCAGGTGGGCCGCACCTTCGCCCTCAGCAAACGTGACCGCATCATGGGCATCCTGCCCTTCTTCCACTCCTTCGGCTTCGGAGTCACGTTGTGCCTGCCGGCGGCGTTGGGCGTCGGCGTCGTCTTCCATCCCAATCCGCTGGATTCCGCCACCATCGGCGCGCTGGTGCGGAGTTACAAAGTCACGTTGTTGGTCGCGACTCCCACTTTCCTCCAGGCATACACCCGCCGCGTCTCGCCGGAAGATTTTGGCAGCTTGCAATTCGTGATCGCCGGTGCGGAGAAATTGCCGGAGCGCGTCTCCGACGCCTTTGAAGACCGCTTCGGCCTGCGACCGCTCGAAGGCTACGGCTGCACCGAGTGCTCGCCCGTGGTCGCTGTCAATACGCGCGACTTCCGGGCCGCCGGCTTCCGCCAAGTCGGCGCCAAGCGCGGCAAGATCGGACATCCGCTCCCCGGCGTCAGCGTGCGCATCATCCATCCCGAAACGGGTGAGCCCCAGCCTTTGGGAGAGCCTGGCCTGATGCTCGTCCGCGGACCCAACGTGATGATGGGTTATCTGGGCAAGCCGGAAAAGACCGCCGAAGTCCTTAAGAACGGCTGGTACAACACCGGCGACATCGCCAAGCTCGACGAGGACGGATTCATCACCATTACCGACCGGCTCAGCCGCTTCAGCAAAATTGGCGGCGAGATGGTCCCGCATATCAAGGTGGAAGAAAAACTCCACGAGTGCGTGGACGCGAGCGAGCAGGTCTTCGCCGTCGCCGGCATTCCCGACGCCAAGAAGGGCGAGCGCCTCATCGTCCTGCATACCCTCACCGATGAAAAGCTAAAAGACGCGCTGGAGAAATTCTCCGCCGTCGAGTTGCCATCTCTCTGGAAGCCCCGCGCCAGCCAGTTCATCCAAGTCGACGCCATTCCCTACCTCGGGACCGGCAAGATGGACCTGCGCCGAATCAAGGAAGTCGCGTTGGAGAGTGCAACGGTTAGTGATGAGGCGGGGGCGTAGTTTTCACCGCCTTTCTCCCACAAAAAAACTATTTATGCTGTTAAGTTCCTTGGAATCAACAACATCGTTCCAGCATCGTGATTCTAAACGGGTTAGAGGTACATAATAGAAAACAAGGCACTTAGCGGATCGAACTTACTGTTTACTCCTTTATTAAGGGGTTATCCCCCACCCCCCTGGTTATTCCTGGAATCATAGAGTTACAGACCGGTTATCCTCCAAGATCCTGACCCGTAAAGACTTGCGGGCTCGTTACCTGATTCCAGAGGGTTTGGCCATCCTCGGTTAGCTTACAGTTATGAATCGGAGAAATTTTGTTCGCCTTCACCACCCGATTTGTTGTGATCGAAAACTGACTTCAAGTTAGCAGGGTTGGAAGCGGATGAAAGATGAAAATGCGATTTGTATTTGGGTTTGAATCAAGGAGTTAGAGGGGCGTATAGCTGCGAGATATTTCCCGAACCAGCCTTCGGCAGAGCGGAGACGCTACGCGCCGATCCATTTCCCAGCGCTGAAGTGCTGGGCTAAAATCGGATGCCGCAACGCGGCTTTACCCACACGAGCTGCGCTCGTGGTGGGGAACCCCGAAACATTCTTTGCGGTGAATGATCAGTATCGGGAGCTGACAGGCCTCGGCTGGGCCACCCTCCACCCCTACAAAGTGTGTACGAGGAATACACTTAGCTGACCGCCCTCCACAACAAGATGGGCTGCCGCGGGATTTGAATCTCTGTCACCCGACTCGACGAGATCGCCGGGGCCTACGAAGCGCGATCCGCCGGTAACCTTCGGCTGCCGAACAATTGCAAGGAGGAACAGGAAATGATTTGGCTTTGGGTGGGGTTTATCAGCTTTGTGTTGTTGATGCTGGCGTTGGACCTCGGGGTCTTTCACCGCAAGGCCCACGTTGTCACGGTGAAGGAGGCCCTCGTTTGGAGCGCTGTGTGGGTCACCTTGGGGCTGGCCTTTGCCTTGTTCGTCTACTTTGGTTACGAAGCCCAGTGGCTGGGACTCGGAACCGGGGTGGACGCGGTTGATGGCATGCGCAACGACGGCTCGACGGCAACAGAGAAGTACCTCACGGGCTACGTCGTTGAGAAATCGCTGAGCGTGGACAATGTCTTCGTGATCGCCATGATCTTCGGCTTCTTCGCGGTGCCGCCGATTTACCAACATCGAGTGCTGTTCTGGGGCATCTTGGGTGCTCTGCTGATGCGCGGCGTGATGATCGCCGTCGGCACGAAACTTATCGCCGAATTCCACTGGGTCTTGTATGTCTTTGGCGCCTTTTTGATCCTCACGGGGATCAAGATGCTGGTCCTGAAGACCAACCACACCGACCCGAATCAGAACCTCGTCGTGCGGCTGACGCGACGCTTATTCCCAGTCACGGCTCGGTTTCATGGAGAGCACTTCGTCGTTCGCGCCGGAGCGCCGGCCTCCTATGAGAGCGAGGTTCCGGGCATGGCCGCTATGCCGGACGAGGCCGTGGTTCAAGCCCGGCCCGGCACGTTGATGCTCACCCCCCTTGCTCTAGCTCTGATCATGGTCGAGACCACGGACCTCATCTTTGCGGTAGACTCAATCCCGGCGATCTTCGCCATCACCGCCGATCCTTTCCTGGTGTTTACCAGCAATGTGTTCGCAATTCTCGGCTTGCGATCGCTCTATTTCGGGCTGGCCGGATTGCTGGACAAGTTCCACTATCTGAAAGTGTCACTCGCTCTGGTGCTCATGGTGGTGGGAATCAAGATGTTCGTCGCCGAGTGGCTTAAAGTCTCGCTCGGCAAGCACTTTAACTTCTACCTGCTGGGCGTAGTACTCCTGATCTTGGCTGCTGGGGCGGTAGTCTCGTTGTTTGCTGGACGCCGGGCGGAGAGGGCAGCCTAGCAGGAGGGTGGCCTGCCAAGACTCTCAACTTCAAAAGGACTTCCCGTAAAATCTTCAAAGGAAAGAACTTAGCAAGTTGTAGATTCCAAAGGACTTGAAAAAATAAAAAGGGAAACGGCCTTTGTAAGCGTCAGCCCTTATCCACATGCGACAAATGCTCATGCACGATGCGCAGTTTGCCCTCGGGATCATAGGCAAAGACTTGGCTGGCGCGTCCGTTGCGGATGTCTTCTTCGATGGCCGCGCTCAGACCGCTGGCCACCCGGCTGGCATGGAAGGTGAAGGTGTAGCTGGCCACGGCGGCGTGGTCGCCCAGGAGCACGACGTCGATCATGCCCGGCGTGGCGCGGATCGACGACTTCGCGTGAAAATATTCGCGCTGCCGACGGGCCGCGGCCAGGCGTCCGGGCTCGGAGCGCGTGGACGACGAGCCGAACACGCTCGCCTCGGGCGAATAGAAATCCATCAACTGCTCCGACTGCTTGCTGCTGAAGGCATTCCAGAAACGCTGAACCTCGGCTTTGATTACTTCGATGGTGAGTTTTTGCATGGTACCAAGATGTTACCAAATGCGGCGATGTTACCAAATCACCGCTGCTTAAGCGTCTGGATTCGTGTCGCGCTGCCGGCGGAGCTCTTCCATCACCGAACTGACCAGTTCCTTGGCGTCGTTCAATGACTTCAGGACGGCCTGCACGTCCGTCGCCGGCTGGCTGGGATTGCGGTTGCTGCGGCAGTAGACGCCGTGCTGGCCCACGAGGATGAGCGCGTCGGTGAGGGCATCCAGCGCGACGGCAAGCCGCCCGCGCGGCACGCCCATCATCATCTCGTGCTTTTCCAGCTCATCGCGTTTGTCGTCAAAGACAGACATGGTTTTGCTAACTGCAAAGAGCTATCTAACCACGAAGGACACAAAGGACACGAAGGATTTGTAAAGGGGTTTCAAAGATCTAAGGCCGGCGAGTAGTTCGGCCCGCTCACGCCGAAATGCTGATTCAAAGATGGCTGGTTTGATGATGATGACGCAGTCACCGAAGTGGCACCCAAGAACTCCTTCGTGTCCTCTGTGTCCTTCGTGGTTCAAGAGGTTTAAGGTTTCGCAGCGGGAGCCTTCCACCGCAGCACCGGCTTGCGGTTCGCCGTGACTTCATCCATACGTTCCACCCGCGCCGTATGCGGCGCGTTGAGGATGATCTCCGGATCCGTCGCCGCTTCTTCCGCGATGCAGCGCATGGCGTCGATGAACAGATCGAGTTCTTCCTTGGGCTCGCTCTCCGTGGGCTCGATCATGATGGCGCCATGGTCGGCAACGATCAGCGGGAACGCAGTGGTGTAGGGATGAAAGCCGTAATCGATGAGCCGCTTGGCAATGTCGCCCGTCTTCACGCCGTTCTGCGCCTGCAAGCGATGACTTAGCACCACCTCATGCATGCTGGGCGATTTGAAGGGCAGATCGTAAACGTCTTCCAGCTTTTTGCGGACGTAGTTCGCATTGAGCACGGCGTCTTCCGTGGTCTGGCGGAGGCCATCGGGACCATTGGCCAGGATGTAGGCGAGCGCACGCACATGCATGCCAAAGTTTCCGTAAAACGCTTTCACGCGTCCAATGGACTTCGGACGGTCGTAGTCGAACGCAAGGCGGCCGTCTTTATGGGCAATGACGGGCGTCGGCAGAAACGGCTCGAGGTGCTTCTTGATGGCGACCGGACCGGAACCAGGACCACCACCGCCGTGGGGCGTTGAGAAAGTCTTGTGCAGGTTGAGGTGCATCACGTCCACCCCGAAGTCGCCCGGACGCGCCTTGCCGACGAGCGCATTCATGTTGGCACCGTCCATGTAAAGGAGGCCGCCTTTGTCATGCATGAGGTCGGCGATCTTGTGGATGTCTGCTTCGAAGACGCCCAGCGTGTTCGGATTAGTGAGCATCAGTGCGGCCACATCTTCATTCATCTGCGCGGCCAACGCATTGATGTCGACCATGCCTTGCGCATTCGAGCGCAGGTTCTCCACCTCGTAACCGCAGATGGCGGCGGTGGCCGGGTTGGTGCCGTGCGCGGAGTCCGGGATAAGGATCTTCTTGCGCTGCTTCCCTTGCGCCTCAAAATAGGCGCGGACGAGCATGATGCCGGTCATCTCGCCATGCGC
>JBKKBM010000140.1:0-6233 GCA_046714215.1 Terriglobales bacterium
AACTGCGCGCGCAGCTCCGGCGTCTCGCGCACCTTGGTGTCGGCAATGTAGGTGTACGGCACCTCGAGCTTGTCCATAGCGATGCGATACCAGCCATCGTTCTGCGTGCTTTGCCAGCCGTGCAGCAGGGCGATGCGCGGCACCGCCACCGGATGCGTCTTCACCTGCAATTCTGCGCCGGTGGAGTGGACTTTGATGCCCAGGGCCTTCGCCTGCTCCATCACCGCGGAACCATCGCGCACGATGAAGCTGCCCGCGCAGAATTTCTTGCCATCGATCTCAAACGCTTCTTCGGCGGCTTCCATCTTCACGTTGGGCAGGCGGAAGCGCAGCGTGGCCAGCGTGTTGTCAGTGTTGTGTTCGATGATGGCGACGCCGCCCGAGCCGGTGACTCCACCCGCGGGCTTCAATTCGCCGCTCACCTTCGTCATAGGCGTATCGAGGATGAAGGTCTCCATCACCCGCGCCGTCTTCACATTGCGCAGTGCGCCGATGGTCCAGCCCGTGTCGTCGTACGAGCGCGGGTCACGCGCGCTGTAGTACTGCGTGTCCAGCATCATGTCCGCCATGCGGCTGTAGGGCTGGTCCATGCGCACCACGTAAGAGCCCGCGGGATACTTGGTCTCACCTATCTTGATCTCGTTGGTGGCGCGATGCACTTCGATGCCCTGGAGCTGGAACAGGTTCAACAGACGGGCCTGCTCCGCCGGACGCGGGTCATCGCTGGCAAACACCCAGGCGGCGGGACCTTCGTTCCGTCCCTTCGCGACCGACCGCTTGCTCTTCGCATAGAAATTCTGCAGGAACTGGCTGCCGTTCGTGGCCACGTTGTGCATGCCGAACAGCAACGCGCTTTGCGACAAGTTGATGTTGTTACGGAACGACCACTTCACCTTGGACAGAGGAGGATTGGGGCGGAACCATTCGCGCGAGGTCGAAGTCGCGGGCAAAGTCCGGGTGCGGGTGTCTGCGCCGCCGTTGCCGAATGTCTCATAAAAACGTCCGATGGAGTTGTGCCCATTAGCGAGGTAGAACATGTAATTCGGCGCCCAACCGTCGTAGAAGCCCTGCGTCCAGACTCCGATCACGCCGCGCTTAGTCATCTCCTGAACTTCGTAATACGCCATCTGCTGCCATTCGCCGATGGTGATGGGGTCAAGCCAGGCGTTGTACGGCCCGGTGCCGGTCGAGATATACAGATACGGCACCGATTCATGCAGATCATGGAAGACCGTGGGATGGAAATCGAGAAAGGTCTTCATCATGTTGCGGGAGAGAGCGAGCGAAAGCGTCATGCCGTCGCGATTGTTGTCATGCGAGACGTAGTGTCCCCACCAAGTCAGCGGGTATTGCGGCTTGTCTGGATTCTTCTTGCGATAGGTGTAGAGGTCCACCATACGGTCGCGGCCGTCCGTCTCTACCACCGGCGTGAGCATGATGATGGAATCTTTGCGGATCTTCTGGATAAAAGGAGACTCTTCCACTGCCAGCCGGTAGGCAAGCTCCATCTGCATCTCCGGTGAAGCCGTCTCCGGCGAATGGATGCTGCCGGCAGCCCAGTACAGCGGCTTCCCTTCCGCGATCAGCTTCTGCGCTTCCGCGTCGGTCAGGCTGCGCGGGTCGGCCAGTTTGGCCGTGATCTCGCGATAGCGGTCCAGCTTGGCTAAGTTGGCTTCATCTGAGATAGCGACCACCAACATCTCGCGGCCCTCTTCGCTCTTGCCGATGCTCATCACCTTCACCCGCGGACTTTTGCTCGCCAGCAGCCGCATGTACGCGTTGATCTCCGCCACATGCGTCAGCACCTCCGGCGCGCCCACAATGTGCTTCAGGTGGACGTCGGGCGAGGGCACGCAAGAGCTTTGCGGCAGATGGTCCACTAACTCCGTGATGAAGAATGTTTCCGTGGTGTATTCCTTGATCTTCTTGCCGTATTCCACGTGGTCGGTGACCTTGCAGGCGGACTTCTGCGCCAGTGAAAGCGTGGAGACGGCGAACAGGAAACACGCGAGGATGAGTAGGCTCTTCAGCTTCATGGATGAGACCTCGAATCGGCTAGGTGAAAAGGCGCTGATTATAACGCTTCTGACGCCTATAACGCTTCGTCCGCCGGGGCTTGCGGCAGTTGCTTGGGCACCTTCGGAGGAAACAGCAGAGACGCGACAATAGACAGGATAAGCAGGCCCGCAACCACGCTCAACGCGACCATGATGGGGACCTTATAGATGTTCGAAAGCAGCATCTTGCCGCCGATGAACACTAAGATCGCCGACAATCCGTAATTCAGGTAATGGAATACCGCCATCATGCCGGCCAAGGCAAAGTACATGGAGCGGAGACCTAAGATGGCAAAGACGTTCGACGTGTAGACGATGAACGGATCGCGAGTGATGGCCAGGATGGCGGGGATGGAATCCACCGCGAACAGCAGGTCCGTCATCTCTACCGCCAGCAACACGACGAACAGAGGCGTGGCCATGCGCTTGCCGTCGCGCAGGATAAAGAAATTTCCCCCTTCATAATTCTTAGTCACGGGGAAAGTCCGGCGAAACCATCTGAGCGCGGGATTGTCTTCGGGATGGATGTCGGTCTCGTCCTGCACCGCCAGCTTGATGCCGGTGTAGACCAGGAAAGCGCCGAAGATGTAGATGATCCAGTGGAAGCGATTGATCAGGGCTACGCCGCTGGCGATGAAGATAGCGCGCATCACCAGAGCACCCACAATGCCCCAGAACAACACTTTGTGCTGGTGCACGTCCGGAACTTTGAAGTAAGTGAAGAGGATCAGGAAGACGAATAGATTGTCGACGCTCAGCGAGAGTTCAATGAGATACCCGGTCACGAACTCCAGGCCCGGCTGCTTTCCTTTCCAGAAGTAGACGATCACAGCAAACGCCAGCGCCAGCGCGATCCATACCGCGCTCCAGGTCAGGGCTTCCTTGAACTTCACCACATGCGACTTCCGGTGAAAGACGCCCAGGTCGAGCGCCAGCATCACCACCACGAACACATTGAATGCGATCCAGAAAGTCAGCATGAGTTTTTATTGTAAAGGTTTAGCGCGAAACGTGGCGCTATTGGCTGAGCGTCTCCCAGCCGCGGCGGTTGAGGTCCCAGTAGAGGAACGCGACGCACAACCCGGCGCCCAGCAGGTACAACGCGCCCGTTGTGGCAGGCCCAAGTATCAGGCGTCCGATGCCAAAGAGACTGAAATAGATGAGCGCACAGCCCGCGATCCAATCCGCCGTGGCCCACAGCAGGCTCTGCTTGGATTCAAAACCGGACTCGCGCGCGATCGGTCCCCAGCCAAATGCGGAAGGGCGAACCACGTCGTAAAACGACTTCAATTTCTCTACCGGTTCCGGACGCGTGATGAAAGTCACAACCAACCAGACGATGGTGGTGAAGCCGGTAGTGATGATCATTAGCCAGGCAAAGCCGTGAGGATCGGAAGCGTCCATCGCTACGAGTGGCAACTTCGGATCGAAGCTGTTGAGCAAAGTGACCACCGGCATTCCCACCTTGGTCTGCAGAATGGAAGAGCAGAGACCGGCGGCCACCATGGCGGAGATCTCTGACCACGCATTCACGCGCCACCAGAACCAGCGGAGCATAAAGACCAGTCCCGCGCCGGCGCCGATCGAGAGCAGAAACTTCCACGCCCCACCGATCGATTCCATGTAAAAGGACACCACCGCCGCGAGCAAGGTCACGAAGACGGTGGTCGCACGCGACGCCGTCACGTAATGGCCCTCGCTGGCGGTCTTGTTCACGAAGCGGCGATAGAAATCGTTCATTAGGTACGACGCACCCAGGTTGATGTGGGTCGCCATGGTCGACATATACGCCGCCGCAAAGCCGGCCAGCATCAGTCCGCGCAAATACGGCGGCAGGTGCTCGATCATCACCAGCATGTATCCGAACTCAGGATCGAACTTGCCGGTGGTGGGATTGACGGGGTTGGGAAACAGCAGCACGGCGACCAGCGCGGTCAGGATCCAGGGCCACGGACGGATCGCATAATGCGCGATGTTGAACCACAGCGTGGCGCCCAGAGAATGCTTCTCATTCTTAGCGGAGAAGATGCGCTGCGCGATGTAGCCGCCGCCTCCGGGCTCCGCGCCGGGATACCAGCTCGCCCACCAGTTCAAGCTGATGAAGACGAGGAACATGATGAACCATCCCGAGGTCCAGTCCGGAGTGAATGCCAGGGTGTTCGTGCCGTTCGCCAGGGCGGCATCATGAGCGGCTATCTTCGTCTTCAACGAATCAATGCCGCCGACTGCGTTCACCGCGAAGACCGCGAGCGCCGTGACCACGCCCATCTTGAGTACGAATTGCACCACGTCCGTCCATAAGATGGACCACAACCCGGAAGCCCCGGTGTACACCATGATGAAGGCGGCGATGGCCAACGTGATGGCCAGGGCCCGCAGGTGACTTACGCCCAGCGTGATGACCAGGATCTTCACCATGGCTAGGTTCACCCAGCCCATGATGATGGTGTTGATGACGAGCCCGAGATACAGCGCGCGAAAGCCGCGCAGAAATGCCGCGGGTTTGCCCGCGTAGCGGATCTCAGCGAACTCCATGTCGGTGATCACGCCGGCCCGTCGCCACAGCCGGGCGAAGAAAAATACCGTGAGCATGCCGCTCAGGGCAAAGCTCCACCACAACCAGTTCCCCGCGATGCCGTAGGTGTAAATGAACCCGGTGACCACCAGCGGGGTGTCGGCGCCGAACGTAGTCGCGACCATCGAGGTGCCAGCCAGCCACCACGGGACACTTCGTCCGGAGACGAAGAACTCACCCACGCTGCCGCTTGCCTTGCGGTAATAGTAAAAGCCGATACCGAGGTTGATAGCGAAGTAGATCGCGATGACGACCCAGTCGAGTGTAGTCAGCTGCATGATTTGCGAGTCTCCGTGGAGCCAAGAAGATTATTTGCGCCGAGCAGAGATCTGTTGCCAGTCCGTCCACATCGAAAAAGTCTTTAGCTGGACGTCCAAGCCGGTGTCCTTCAGCAAGGCTTCAATCTCAGAAACTGTCTGCCGGGGTGCGATGCGTTCCGGCGCGTCCGCAATGGCGAAGACGGTAGCCGCTGCGATGACGACGTGGCGGCGTAAGGCGTCGAGATCGACTTTATCGTAGGTGTCAGAGCTGGCGTGGTAATTGATCAGATAGTTCGCTTCTTTCTGGCTGGCGACCAGCGTGGGGACGCCTTCCAGCAGCAGGTGGATGTTGTCCGTGCCAACAAAGGCGTCTGTCGTCATGTCTTTTACGCCCAGGGCCTGCAACGGGGCAAGCAGCGCGGTGACCGCGGTGACTGCGTCTTTCCGTCCACCGAGTGAATAACCGGTCACGGGGCCGGTGCCGGCATCGAAGACAACGTCCGCGACGATTTTGTCTAGTTCGGCGCGGTGACGAATGGCGTAGTCGCGTGAGCCCAGCATGCCTTGCTCTTCTCCGGAATAGAGGATGAAGCGGATGGAACGGCGAGGCGTGAGGCCGGCAGCCTTGATCGCGCGCAGGGCATCGATCACCAGCGCGGAATTGCAACCGTTATCGAGCGCGCCCGTACCCAGTTCCCACGAATCAAGATGTGCGCCGAGAATGACATATTCGTCGGGCTTCTCCCGCCCGCGAATCTCCCCGATCACGTTCTGCGTTTGAAAAGTGGGCCCCGTGTGGTTGGGCAAGGAGACCTGCGCTCGAACCGGCTTGCCGGAGGCGAGAATGCGCGCGATTCGTTCGCCGTCTTCCCGGGCCACAATAAACGTCGGCAGCTTGGCAATCTGGCCCTGCACCGCATTAATGTGGCGGTAGAGCAGGTCGTGCTCGCGCGTGCTGATAAAGGCGATCGCCGCCGCCTTGCCTTTCGTGGCGAGTTCTATGATCGGAGGAGCGATCAGGTAGTCAGTAAACAGATCTTCCCAGGTTGTGCCTACGTTGGAATGGACAAGGACCACAGCGCCCGCAATGGATCCGGCTTTCGCGTACTCCGCAGCGCTGCCATGGCCCACATCGATGAAGCGCACCGGCGTGGCCCGAGTGAATGCCGGCGCCCAAGGCGAGGCTACAGCTCGGACTTTGAAGCTCACCGGCGAAGTAACGCGGACCGACGTCGCTCCTTCCGCCCAATCGGCGGGCATGGAAAATGATTCAGTGATGACGGTATCGGCGCCCGCCGTTTTCATCCCCGCCATCGCCCAGGCGATCGCTTTGTCCATGGC
>JBKKBM010000141.1:0-3809 GCA_046714215.1 Terriglobales bacterium
CCGTGAATCTCACCAGCCGCGGCACACTTCTCCCAGGGGTCGCCGATTCCACCCCCATACGCACCTCTCCCACCGGCTCCTCCGGCGCTAAAACGGCGCGACTTTCTTGCGCAAACGCGGAGGGGGAAAGAATGGCAGCAGCCAACAGATAGTTGGCGACGAATCGGCGGATGGTCATGAGTGACCTCCTGAATATCTCGGTTGACCGGGGAACCCACACACAGGGATATCCCGTGCCCTGGGACTCTTGGGAGAGGAATGGTTCTGAGAGCGCCCAAAGTGTAGTCCGGTGGGACCGTTATTTCAACTGTTTTTCGCCCTAAAAGTGGCTCCTCCCGGCCTCCGAGACATCGTTTATAGTGGTACCTGACGCACTGATTGCAAGGAGGAACACCTGTGGCCTTTACCCAAGCACCTCTCCCCTATGATTTTGCCGCGCTCGAGCCCCATATCGACGCCCAGACCATGCAGATCCACCATGGCAAGCACCACGCCACCTATGTCACCAACCTGAATAATGCCCTGCAGAAGTATCCGGATCTGGCCGCCAAGAGCGCGGAAGACCTGATCAAGGATTTGAAGAGCGTTCCCGACGACATCCGCAGCGCCGTGCGCAACAACGGCGGTGGACATGTCAATCACACTATGTTCTGGTCCATCATGAAGCCGAATGGCGGGGGCAAGCCCACCGGCGCCATCGCCGACGCCATCACCGGCGCCTTCGGCACCTTTGAAGACTTTCAAAAACAATTCAATGACGCCGGCCTGAAGCAGTTCGGCTCCGGCTGGGCCTGGCTGGTGAAGAATTCCGCCGGCAAGCTGCAGGTGGTGAGCACGCCCAACCAGGACAACCCCATGAGCGAAGGCCATCAGCCCATCATGGGCAATGACGTATGGGAGCATGCCTACTATCTGAAGTACCAGAACCGCCGTGCTGATTATCTGGGCGCATGGTGGAACATGGTGAATTGGGATGAGATCAACAAGCGGCTAGCCGCGGCGAAGTAGATTTTGGCTTGTAGAAACGGGAGGCGCTCCGTGCGCCTCCTTTTTTCTTGTTGGTTAGGGACAGCCGGGTCCGCCAAAGCGCTGCCGTACGAATTCCATCGCCTCGTCGCGACTGTGGATCACGCCCTCTAGCTGCGCGTCCTCCACCTCCGCCAGCATCTGCTTGAAGCGTGGGCCGGGCGGATAGCCCGCCGCGATGAGGTCATCGCCGGTGACAAACAACGTGGGCCGGATCTGCTCTTCCGGGATGGTCGCGAGCTTCTGCTGGGCAAACTCGTAGAGACCCAGATCGCGATGGCTGCCCAGGCAATCCAGCCGATGCATCTCCAGATGCTCTTCAAAGCGAGGCTGGCGGAGGAAGCGCTTGAGGGTGGACTCGCGCATCTTCGGCAATTCAGGAAACTTCATGTGCTGGGCCACGATGCTGACGATTCGCTCGATATCGTCATTCGACATGCGCAGGCGGCGGCCGATGCTCTCCGCCATCTTCGCGCCGATGTCGGCATGGTTATCGAAGCGGATGCGATCAGGCGCGCGCCGAAAGGTAGGCGGCTTGCCCACGTCGTGCAGCAGCACGCCCCACGCCAGGGTAGGCGAAGCGCCCGCAGGCAGGCCTTCCAGCATCATCAGGGTGTGCGTCCATACGTCGCCCTCGGGATGATACTGGGGAGGCTGCTCCACACCTTTATAGCGCGCAACTTCAGGCAGGACTTCCACCAACAGCCGCGATTCATCCAGCAATTCGAATGCACGTCGCGCCCGGCCTTCCGTCAGCATCTTGGTGAGTTCGTCGCGTACGCGCTCCTGGCTCACTTGGCTTACCGCGGGCGCGAGCTTCTGGATGGCCGCCATGGTCTCCGGAACGATCTGATAGCCAAAGCGCGCGGCGAAGCGCACCGCCCGGAGCATGCGTAGTTTATCTTCCTGGAAGCGATGCGCGGGATCGCCGATGGTGCGGATGACTCCAGCTTTGATGTCATCGCGCCCGCCGACGAAGTCGAGGACCGCGTTGTCGCCAGCCTCTTTTAGGGGATCGAATAAAAGGCCGTTGATGGTGAAGTCGCGGCGCCGCACATCTTCTTCCGCCGACTTGGTGAAGCGGACTTCGTCGGGATGGCGTCCGTCGGAATAGAGGCCATCGCTGCGGAAGGTGGCCACTTCCGTGGTCGCACCCTCTTTCTCATCCGCAGGCACCAGCACTACGCCGAATTGGGCGCCCACGCCATAGGTTCGGGGAAAGATGCGCATCACCTCGTCGGGCGTGGCGGAGGTGGCGACGTCGTAATCCGCGGGCTGGCGCCCCAACAGGATGTCGCGTACGCATCCGCCCACCAAGTAGGCTTCATGACCCTGCTGGCGGAGCGCTCGGACGACAACGATAGCAGCTTGCTTCACCTCCTGATTTTATGGGAAACCTGCGCAAGTATGCGCAGGACTGAAATCATTTAATCTAGTGAAATAAGTACATGGCGAAGGACCCTTCCAACCCGCTGATCCTAGGTATCGAAAGCTCCTGCGATGAGACCGCAGCCGCCGTGGTGCGCGCCGGGGAAGAGGTATTGTCGAATGCCGTCGCCTCGCAGTTCACCGCGCACCAGCCTTATGGCGGTGTAGTGCCGGAGCTGGCCGCGCGCGAGCACCTGCGGGCCATCTCGCCCGTGGTACGCAAGGCGCTGGCAGACGCTGACGTCACACTCAATGACATCGACGCCATCGCCGTGACCCAGGGTCCCGGCCTGGCGGGGGCGCTGCTGGTGGGCATCACGTATGCGAAGTCGCTGGCCTTTGCGCTGGGGAAACCGATGATCGCTGTCAACCATCTGGAAGGACACATCCACGCGGTGCTGCTCGAAGAGCGGCAGGGCGGAAATCATGAGCTCGACTTTCCGCTGCTGGCACTGGTCGTCTCCGGTGGACACACCCATCTTTATCTGGCGCAAGAAAAAGCCAATCATTGGACCTACCAGAACATCGGCCAAACCCGCGACGATGCCGCCGGCGAGGCCTTTGACAAGGTGGCGAAGCTTCTGGGGTTGGGCTATCCGGGCGGCCCGCTGATCGACGCGCTCGCCCCGCATGGCGACGCCCACGCCGTAAAGTTCACCCCGGTCCAGCTCAAGGGCACCCCCCGCAACGTCTCCAAGAAACGCCTCGACCGGGAGCCGGGCACGCCCGCCTTCGACTTCTCTTACAGCGGCATGAAGACGGCGGTGCTGCGCTACGTGGAGAGCCATGGCCTGCGTCCGGAGATCGCCCGCCGAGTCGAAGCCCTGGCCAAGTTGACGAAGCCGAAGGCAGACGATGTCCGCAGTCTGTGCGAGCAGCCCACGCTCGACCTGATCGCATCTTTTCAGCGAGCGTTGATAGAGGACCTGGTCAGCAAGACCGTCACCGCGGCGCAGGCGTGCGATGTGGCCAGTCTTTTCGTAACGGGTGGAGTGGCCGCCAATCGTGAGCTGCGCGTGACGTTCGAACGCGAAACCGGGCAGGCGGGGGTACGCGTCTTCTTCCCTTCCCGTACGCTGTCCACGGACAACGCCGCCATGATCGCGGCGGCGGCTTATCCTAAGTTTTTGTCGGGTGACTTCGCCGAGGCGGAGTTCTCTGCGGAGGCCAGTCTCGCATTGCGCTGATTATCTTCCTTAGTCTTCTGCGCTAGTTTCCCATCGCTTCGGGGCCAAGGGCGGTGAGCAGCGCCTTATGCAGCTGCGCCTCTATGGCGATGTCCTTAAAGATCACGAAATCGGCGCCACTCTGGTCATCGACAGAGGCGCCCTTGCCCGCCAGCATCACCACCGGGA
>JBKKBM010000142.1:0-5248 GCA_046714215.1 Terriglobales bacterium
GCGTGGTCTATGCCGCTTCTTCGTCCGCCTATGGCGAAACCCCGACGCTGCCCAAGCGCGAAGACATGGCGCCCAGTCCCATCTCGCCCTACGCCGTGCAAAAACTTTGTGCGGAGCAATACATGACGTCCTTCTATCGCGTCTATGGACTGGAAACCGTCTCGCTCCGTTACTTCAATGTCTTTGGTCCGTATCAGGATCCTACGTCGATGTATTCCGGAGTGCTCGCCAAATTCTGTACGGCCATGCTCCAGGGCCAGGCGCCGACCATCTACGGCGATGGCGAACAGAGCCGCGATTTCACCTATATCGACAACACCGTCGCCGCCAATCTGCTGGCGGTCGCCGCGCCGGCGGCCCAGGTCGCGGGACGAGTCTTTAACGTCGCCACCGGCCGGCGCTACACCTTGAATCAGACTGTCGAGATCCTGCGCGGCATCACCGGCTACCGCGGAAAGGTCAATTACGAACCGGAGCGCAAGGGCGATATCAAACATTCCCTGGCGGATATCTCCGCCGCGCAGGGCGCGATGGGGTATAAACCGAGCGTCGATTTTGAGGAAGGATTGCAGCGCACCGTGAGCTGGTATCGTACGCAGTTGGTTCCCCAAAAAACATAGGCAGGATATTGATTTCCATAGGGTTTATCGCAAAAATGCCCGGAACTTAATTTTCTTACTACCGTATTCCAGTCCATCACGTCTAAAAACGACGAGGTGGAAAATGGTCATCCGCGCCCTGACCCCGGAAACTGGTAATTCCCTAAGCTCTCTCTCCCCGGCTGTTCCTGACAACAACTTCTCACCCGTAAACCGTGAAGCGAAGTCGGCTTCCGCTAGCAAGTTCGAGCGCTTGGTCTTCAAGACGCGCGGACGCGTCGTCTTCGTTCGCCTGGAAGATATCCAGTGGGTTTCGGCGGAAGGCAACTACCTGCGTCTCCATCTGGAGAAGGAATCGTATCTTCTCCGCGCCACCATGGCTTCCATGGAGAACCGCGTCTCACCGGATCTCTTCCTGCGCATCCATCGCTCCACTATGGTCAATCTCCGGTTCGTCAAAGAGATGGACATGGGAGCCGCGCCGGGAGAATCCGCGGTGGTGTTGGAGAACGGGACTCGCCTGAACTTGAGCCGCGGTTACCGTCATCGCCTGAAGAACCTGATCAGTCGCTGGAACTCGGCCCAGCCGTCTGCCGACCAGCGGGCGCAGTCCTAACCGGACCGCGCCTTTCCCCGCGAAATGAGTTAGTCCAGAAAACGGCTCCGCAACTCCGTCGGCAGGAGGGGACACATCTCCGTCGTTCTTCCAAAAATCCCATAGCGCACCTTCGCTACGAATCGGTAGCCGAGGTCGCGCACCGGCCGCGGCAGCAGCGCGATCGCCCCCGCCGATCGCGCCCAACCCAATTGGCGCAGTATGAAGATCACGGCATCAGAGCGAGTGGACAAGTGTCCGGATTCATCCCGCACTACCAGACTGCCGGGTAGCCCCACCTTCGCGTCGAGCGGAACCAATTGCGTGAAGGTTTCTCCCTGGAGTGGGGCAAACGTAAAGATCGCCGTCGGATCATGGGCCACTACCCAGCGCACCAACCCGTGGCACAGTGCACATTGACCGTCATAAAAAAGGATTGGTTTCACGCCGCCTCATTGTGTCCGGGGGAAATATCGTGTCCCGATAGCCACCGCATTTTCCAGATTGAATCCCATCGCTCCGCAGATTACCCTCTCTCCGTGCCAACTCACCACCAAGGAACGCCCGCGCAGGTCCGCGCCTTGGAGCTCATCATCAAGCTTTCTCGCTGCCATGAATCGCTGAATCATCGGCTGGAGATCGACCTGGAAGCCGCCGGCCTCACGACCAGCCAGTTCGGCGTCCTGGAAGCCCTGTGGCATCTGGGCCCCCTCTGCCTGAGTGAATTGGCCAAAAAGCTCCTGCGGACTGGGGGCAATCTTACGCTGGTCGCCAGCAACCTGGAGCGCGACGGCCTGGTCAAACGCCGGCGCAGCAAAGAAGACCGCCGTTATTATCAGATATCCCTCACAGCGAAGGGCGAGCAACGGGTGCGCCAGGTGTTTCCACAGCATCTTGCGCGGCTGGTCAAGCTGGTCGAGGGACTGCAACCCGCTGAGCAAAAAGAGCTTGCACGCCTGTGCAAGAAGCTGGGGCGGGCTATCGCTTGATTTTTGCAACTACTTCAACATTAAAGCATCTAGATAAGTGTCGCGGAACATCGCGCCGGAAAAGAGGTAGAGAGATGATCACCTTACGCCAAAGCGCCGATCGCGGGCAAGCCGATCATGGCTGGCTGTTCGCCCGCCATAGCTTTTCTTTCGCCAACTATTACGACCCGCGCAATATGGGCTATCGTGCCCTGCGCGTGATCAATGAGGACGTAGTCCAGCCCGGCCAGGGCTTCGGGACTCACGCCCACAATGACATGGAGATCATCACGTACGTCCTCGAGGGCGCGCTGGAACATAAGGACAGCATGGGGAACACCGGCGTCATCCGCCCCGGCGAAGTGCAATACATGAGCGCCGGCAGTGGCGTGCGGCACAGTGAGTTCAATCACTCGAAGACCGAGCCCGTGCATCTGCTGCAGATCTGGCTGCTGCCCAACCAGGAAGGTGTGAAGCCGCAGTATGCGGAGAGCAAGCTGCCTGACGCGGAGCGTCGCGGCAAATTGAAACTCGTGGCTGCGGGAAGCCCCAACGGCAGCGGCGCTTTTCACATCAACCAGGATGTGCAGCTATTTGCCTCGCTGCTGCTCAAAGGGCAGAGCGTGGAGCATCGGCTCGCCTCAGGACGCGGCGCGTATCTGCAACTGGCGCGCGGCTCCGTCACCCTTAACGGGCAGAAGCTCGAAGCGGGCGATGGGGCCATCGTGGAGCAGGAGTCCATCATCACGATCGCCGGTGCCAGTGACCAACACGCCGAGTTCCTGTTATTTGACCTGAACTAATGATCTGAACTGACAATCTCAACTAATCGCATCCGGAGAGGTGCGCGCCGAATCGAACACAGGTACGCAAGGAGTTTTTAATGGCTTACGTTCCCGCTCATGTTCCAAAGATACTTGCCTTCGCCGGTAGTACCCGCTCCGCTTCGTTCAACAAGCAGTTGGTCAAAGTCGGAGCGCGGGGCGCCGAAGGCGCGGGCGCGCAAGTCACGCTGCTCGATCTGCGCGACCTGAAGTTGCCGTTATATGACGGTGATGACGAAT
The DNA here is from genome assembly GCA_046714215.1 of Terriglobales bacterium. Classification (GTDB taxonomy): domain Bacteria; phylum Acidobacteriota; class Terriglobia; order Terriglobales; family Acidobacteriaceae; genus DATLCI01. The sequence goes on from JBKKBM010000142.1 coordinate 3,227, forward strand.
CGGAAAACGGTCTTCCGGAGGGCACCGTCCGTTGGAAGGAGTTGTTGAAAGCGCACGACGCCCTGCTGATCTCTTCACCGGAGTACAACAGCTCCATTTCCGGCGTTCTGAAGAACGCCATTGACTGGGCGTCACGTCCCGCGCCCAACGAAGCGCCGCTCGAGTGCTTTGATGGTAAGGTCGCCGCGCTGCTCAGCGCTTCGCCCGGCGCGCTGGGCGGCCTGCGCGGTTTGGTGACGCTGCGGTCAATCCTCGGCAATATCAAGGTCATCGTGCTGCCTGATCAAGTTGCTGTGAGCAAAGCCAATGAAGCCTTCAACGACGATGGCACGATGAGGAATCCCAAGCAGCAGGAGTCAGTCGAAAAGATCGGTGCGGGGCTCGCGCATTTTGTCGCACGGCTGAAAGGTGCCACGGCGTGACGAGCAAGACGCCCTCGCGGGGCGAGCGGCTGGCCGACCAGCTTCGTCGATCCCACCATGGCGCCGCGTGGCACGGGCCGTCGCTCGCTGAAATATTAGAGGGAGTGACAGCGAAGCAAGCCGCGTCCCGGCCGATCAAAGATGCGCACAGCATCTGGGAGCTGGTGCTGCACATTGCCGTGTGGCAGAAGCACATTCTCGACCGTCTGGAGCGTGGTGGCATGGCTGAGATTCCGGACGAACTTGATTGGCCCCAGGTAGGCGAAACAACGGATGCTGCATGGAAAGCAGCGCGGGCGCAGCTCGCAAAGAACAATGAAGATCTGGCGCGCGCGGTAGAAAAGTTAGACGACGCCAAACTTCACTCGCGCGTTCGCGGCAAAGATTACGACTTCCACTTCATGCTCGACGGCATGTCGCAGCACAACCTCTATCACGCCGGCCAGATCGCGCTGCTAAAGAAGACCACCGAATAATTTGATAACCGAATAATCTCGGAATCGATTATCAGCTTATACGGTCACAGATTTTCAATCTTCCCTGGGCCTCTCTGCGGTCTATCAGACCTTCCCGAACGGATCCTCCAAGCTCGGGCTCTGCGTGGTCATCAGTTCCGCGCCTGACTCGGTGATCACCATGTCGTCTTCCAAACGCACGCCGAACTCGCCGCGAATGTAAATCCCGGGCTCGTCGCTGAACGTCATTCCGGGTGCGAGTGGCAGCTTGTTCCCGCGGACGAGGTAGGGCCATTCGTGGCCGTCCATGCCCATACCGTGGCCTACGCGGTGGGTGAAGTACTTGTAATCCGGTCCATAGCCCGCGTCGGTGATCACTTTGCGGGCGGCCGCGTCCACCGCTTCGCAGGGCACACCCGGCTTCGCCGCCGCTAGCGCGGCGGTTTGTGCGCGTAACTCGATCTCAAACACCTGTTTCATTTTGTCGGTGGGCTTGCCCAGAACAAAAGTGCGGCTGATGTCAGAGGTATAACCTTCCACGCTGCAACCGCCATCGATCAACAGGATGGTTCCTTCGCGGATGACCTGCGGCTTCAGTGAACCATGCGGCAGCGCGGAGTATTCGCCCACCTGGACGCCGGCGCCGCCTTGAAATCCGAGCCGCGCATGCGCCGCGGAGACCAGGGCGGCAAAATCGGTCTGGGTCATGCCTTCCTTTAACGATTCGTACGCCGCCTTATAGGCATGCCAGGTCACCTTCGACGCGAGTCGCATCAGCTCCACCTCATGCGCGTCTTTGATGGTGCGACAGCCGGCGGTCACAGGCGTGCCGCTCACCATCTTGAGGGCGGGCGCGGCTTGGGCAAGTCCATCGCTGAAGACGAAGCGCACCGTTTCTTCGATACCCACCCGGCCTGCGCTCAGGCCGCGATCCTTCAGACCCTGAGCGGCACGCTGCCATGGGCTTTCATCTTCGTGCCAAGTGCGGATGTCGGGGCCCTGGGCTGAGGATGAAGTGGCGAACGGCGAAGCGTCATTCAGGATCTGTTCGCGCGCGCGGTCTTCCTCGAAGGCCGGGCAAACGAAAAAGGGTTCGCCCTTCACCGGCAGCATCATGGCGAACATGCGTTCACTCAATCCCCAAC
>JBKKBM010000143.1:0-13185 GCA_046714215.1 Terriglobales bacterium
TTGAAGGAATGTGGCTGCGCCATGATCGGGCAGACGGCGGAGATCGTTCCCGCGGACAAAAAAATGTACGCGCTGCGCGACGTCACCGGAACCGTCGAAAGTCCTGCACTCATTTGCGCGTCCATCATGAGCAAGAAGCTGGCCGAAGGGATTGACGCGCTCGTCCTTGACGTGAAGACCGGCTCCGGCGCTTTCATGAAGAAGCTCGATGATGCGGTGCACCTCGCCGAACTGATGGTCGAGACCGGTGTCCGCATGGGCAAGCGCACCGCCGCTCTCATCACAGACATGGACCAGCCTCTTGGGCGCGCCGTGGGCAACTCCATGGAGGTACTGGAGTGCATCGAGATCTTGCGCGGTGACCGCCATCCCATGTCGGAAGACCTGCGTGTGCTCTCGCTGGAGCTATCCGCCTGGATGTTTTACCTTGGCGGCCGCACGGATGCGGTCGATTCCGGGCGCACGCTGGCCGAAGAGATGATCACCTCCGGCAAGGCACTCAAAAAATTTCGCGACATGGCCCGCTGCCAGGGTGGAGGCGATATCTCCGTCGTCGATCGTCCCAATCGGCTGCCGGCGGCGGCACATTCCGTCGACTTTACCGCCACCGCACCTGGATTTATCACCTCCGTGCAGTGCGAACAGGTGGGATTGGCCAGCCTCATCCTCGGTGGAGGGCGCAGTAAGAAGGACGATGTCATCGACCACGCCGTGGGCCTGTTCGTCCACAAAAAGGTGGGCGACGCCGTGCGCGCGGGCGAAGCTTTGGCCACTGTCTATTACAATGCGGACGCACGGGTACGGGATGCGCTGGAGATACTGCGCGAGGCGTACGCGATTGGTCCGAAGCCGGCGGCGGAAAAGCGGCCGTTGCTGCACCGCATCATCGGCGGTAAATAATTTCGAAGGCACGACCGCGAAACGGAGACATAAATGCACTTAACCGGGATACTCGGGATCATAGTCATCCTTGGCCTTGCCTATGCATTTTCCACGGCGCGCAAGTCGGTCAACTTTCGTATCGTCGCGTGGGGCGTGGGACTACAAATCCTGTTCGCTTATCTTGTGCTGAAGTTCCCGTACGGTGAGCGCATTATGACCAAGGCCGGACACGGCGTGGAGTGGCTCCTCAACTTTGCTCAAGCCGGCGCCAGCTTCGTCTTCGGCTCACTGGCTGACCCCTCGGCCCCCGCCGGCTTCGTCTTTGCCTTCCGCGTGTTGCCCACCATTATTTTCATGGCGGCTTTCTTCGCCGTCCTCTATTACCTGGGCATCATGCAGATCATCATTAAGGGCGCCGCTTGGCTGATGACCCGCGTCATGGGAGTCAGTGGCGCGGAATCGCTCGACGTCGCCGCCAGTATCTTCATGGGACAGACGGAAGCTCCACTGACCATCCGGCCGTTTCTGGCTAAACTCACGCAGTCCGAGTTGATGACCGTCATGACGGCGGGTATGGCCCACGTCTCGGGCCGCATCATGGCCGCTTACATTGCCAATGGCGCAGAGGCCAAGCACATCCTCGGCGCCGTCATCATGACCGCGCCCGGCACATTGTTGATCGCCAAGATGCTGGTACCGGAGACGGAGACGCCCGTCAGCGGCAAGAACATCACCATCGTGGAAGTCGACGAGCATCGCGATCAGAATATTCTCAGCGCCATCGCCCGCGGCACGGGTGACGGCCTCAGCCTTGCCATCAACGTGGCCGCCATGCTCATCGCGTTTCTCGCGCTTATCGCTCTGGCCAACGGCATCATGGGTGGCATCCATAATTGGCCAGGTTTCGGTTGGTTCCCGCAAAGCCTGCAACAAGTCATGGGATGGCTCTTCAAACCCGTGGCTTGGTTGATCGGCATACCTTGGCATGAAGCTAGCCAAGTCGGCGGTTTGCTGGGCACCCGCATGATCGCGAATGAACTCGTCGCCTTTACCGACTTGGGAAAACTCAAAGAAGTGCTGGATCCGCGCTCCTTCACCATTGCGACGTATGCTCTTTGCGGCTTCGCTAACTTAAGTTCTATCGGGATCCAGATTGGCGGCATCGGCGCCTTGGCTCCGGAGCGCCGCAATGATCTGGCGCGCCTCGGCTTCCGCGCGATGCTGGCAGGCACCGCTGCAAATCTGATATCGGCCGCCATCGTGGGGATGATGATTTAAATGAACTACGAAACTGCCGACAAAGCTGCGCAATTCATCCTCGCCAAGACCCTACTCCGCCCGCAGGTGGCAATTGTCCTCGGTTCCGGTCTCGGCGCGTTCGCGGATGAGATCCCCGATGCCGTCCGTATCCCCTTCGGAGACATTCCCAACTTTCCCAAGTCCACGGCGGAAGGACATGCGGGCAAACTTGTCATCGGCAAAGTGGATGGCATTCCCGTCGCCGCCATGCAGGGCCGCGTACATTTTTACGAAGGCTACAACATGGATGCGGTCATTTTCCCCATGCGCGTGCTCGGACGCATGGGCATCAAGGCCGCCATCCTCACCAACGCCGGCGGCGGCATCAGCTCGAAACTCGAGCAAGGCTGCCTGATGGTGCTCAACGACCACATCAACCTGATGGGAACGAACCCGCTCATCGGCCCGAATGACCCGCGTTACGGCTTGCGGTTTTTCGATATGACCTACGCCTATGACCGCGAATATCGCCAATGGACCCTCGCCGAAGGCAAGCGTCTGAAAGTGAACATCCACGAAGGTGTCTATCTCGCCGTGACCGGGCCCAGCTATGAGACTCCGGCGGAGATCCGCGCCTTCCGCACCATGGGCGCCGACGTCGTCGGCATGTCCACAGTGCCGGAGGTCATCGCCGCGCGCCACATGAACATCAAGATCCTGGCCATCTCCTGCGTGACCAACCTCGCGGCGGGCTGCTCAGACCAGCCGCTGGATCATAAGGAAGTGCTGGAAGTGGGCGAACGCATCCGGGGACACTTCGTCGCCTTGCTAAAATCTGTGATACCCAAGCTCGCCGCCGACGTCGCGTAGTGATCGCAGAGACGTAGCTGCTACGTCTCAAGTGGAAGCACCCGGCTTTAGCCGGGTGAACGGGATAAAGAGCGTTGGGCTTTAGCCTTGGTGACAAAATCGCTGATGGCTGGCACATCATGAAACCGTATGTCATCGCCATCGCCGGACCATCGTGCTCCGGCAAGACTTCCGTTGCCAACCACCTGGCCGGCACGCTGCCCGCCACGATTTTTTCCCTCGACGCCTACTATCACGACCTCGCCGACCGCTCCCTCGAGGAGCGTGCCGCTTTCAACTTCGATCATCCCGATTCGCTCGAGGCCGAAGCTCTCAGCCGGGATCTACATGATCTGGCGCAAGGCAAGGATGTGGTGCGGCCCATCTACGACTTTGCCACCCACACCCGCAGCTCGCGGATGGAGACGCTGCGGCCGCGCGAGTACCTGATCGTCGAAGGGCTGTTTACGCTGCATTGGGCGTCCATCCGCGACATCTACTCGACCAAGGTCTTCATGGAGGCGACGCATGGGGTCTGTCTGCCGCGCCGAGAGGCCCGCGACATCGCCGAGCGGGGCCGCACCGCCGCATCCGTCCATCAGCAATACGCCGCCACCGTCAAGCCCATGGCCGAGCAGTTCATCCTGCCCACCCGCCGCTTTGCTGACCTCATCCTGAGCGGCTCGGCACCGATCGCCGAATCCGCCGCCGCCGTTCTGGCGCACATCCGCAGCGTCGAGCAGACCCGTAAACGCAGATAGCCCGGAGAGCGTCTCTTTTTTGGCGCCTCGCTGGCAAGGGCAGGTTTTACGGGAAACCGGAAACGGCCAACGGGAAACCGCACCACAACCCCCTCAGGGGCCGCGGACGACGCTGGAAGCTATGTCAGGGGTGGCGTCGTCCGCGTGAGGGGAGCCCGGAATGGACTGTGGCCGGATTCTAAAAGGGAATTCCCTTTTGGGAACGTGGCTCATATTCTTGTTACGAAATCCGGAATTCTCTCCAATTCCAAGCTTCCACCCCCTCTAACCGGCTCATACAACTCCCCGCTTGTCTTGGGCTTCTCAGCTAGAGCAGTACCAGTCCCCGGCAAAGGTAAGCGTACTCATGGCGGCGTCCCCCCGCTCTCTGGCCCTATTTTTTTCGATCCTTACTATGTTGCTGGCCACCGGCTGTGGCTCATCGATGGCGGCTTTTCTCACGCCGCCTCAGACGGCACGGCCGTCCACGCCCCTGCCGGAGTTGACCTTTACCGCCGCACCCACCGCTGTCGAGGCGGGCCAGAGCGTGACTCTCACTTGGACGACTCGCCACGCTGACAGAGTGACGATCACGCCGGGCATCGGCGACTTCGGCCCCCGGGGCACGCACACCTTCATCGCCCAGGATTCGGTGACCATCACGGCCACCGCCACTGGTCCCGGCGGCGAGACCAGCGCGAATTTTGCGTTAAGCGTTTCCCGTCCGCGACGCCCTCCCCGCCACCTGCCGGAGACCAATCCGATCAACCACATCATCATGATGTTCCAGGAGAATCGCTCGTTTGATAGTTACTTCAGCAACATGAACACTTACCGCGTGGCCAACGGCTTGCCCGCGGACGTGGACGTGGCCGACCCCAACGCCACCAACCCAACTTTCGAGCAGGACGGCAACACCATCAGCCGCTTCCACTTCCTGACTATGTGCCATGAGAACACCAGTCCGGCGTGGAACGAATCGCATGTGCAGATCGATACCGACTATCTGATCAAGCTGGGTAGCCAGGTCACGCAGTCGCGCATGAACGGCTTCGCTTACACCGGCGCCAAGTATGCCCGCGATCAGGTTCCCCTCTATCGCGACACCTCCGGCCGTCGCTCCATGGGCTATTACAACGAGGCGGACCTACCCTACTACTACTTCATGGCCATCAACTTTGGCATCTCTGACCGCTGGTTCGGGCCGGTGCTCTCGCGTTCGGCGCCCAGCCGCATCTATACCCTTGCGGCCACGTCCAATGGCTATGTTTATGAGCCCATCGTGACCGGCGTCAAGAACATCTTTCAACTGCTGCAGGAGAATGGGATCTCGTGGAAGATCTATTACACAGACGTAGACGCCCAGGGCGGCCCTATCGCCTACATCCGCTATTTCGACGCCTTCTACCAGGCCAATAAGTCGAAGGTAGTGCCGGCCAGTCAATTCACCACGGATGCACAGAATGGCACCTTGCCCGCCGTAGCCATGATCGAGAGCGGATACGGTAACAGTGGGTTGGATGAACACCCCCTGAACAACGTTCAAACGGGCGCCGCCTATGTCGCCGGCTTCATCAATACCCTGATGAACAGCCAGTCATGGAAAGACTCCGCTTTCTTCCTCAGCTACGACGAATCCGGCGGACTCTACGACCACGTGCCGCCGCCGGCCGCGGTCCATCCCGATGGTATCTCCCCCGTCGACAAACCCTCCACCGACATCGAGGGCGACTTCAACCGCTACGGCATGCGCGTGCCGAACCTGGTGATCTCGCCTTACAGCAAACCGGGATATGTCTCCCACACCGTCATCGACCACACTGCCATCATGAAGTTCATTCAGACGCGCTTCAACCTCCCGTCGCTGACCTCGCGCGACAGCGCCCAGTCCAATATGTACGATTTTTTCAACTTCAGCGCGCCTCCCCGACTGACCCCGCCGGTGCCGCCCGTGCAACCCACCAATGGCCCTTGTTATTACGACCGCCTCCCCTGAGGCGCCGCATGGGTGCGACCCGCTAACCAGTTATTTTGCAATAGTTTAGCTATTTCTTGATTCAGCTTCGGGGGCGACCAGTCTTCAGCATTGTCGTACAGCGGCCTTATTAGGGAATCCCGATCAGGGGCCGTTTCCTGGCTTCCCCATGCCCCCTTGTGTTACACTAGCCATGCGTTGGAATACCGAAGTGGTTGTGAACGTTCTAGCCTTTAAAGCCTGCACTGTTCTGCAGTACCCTCCGTGGATCTCAGCGTAAATTCACAAAACAGAAAAGAGTTACACAAATGGAACAAGGAACAGTGAAGTGGTTCAATGATGCCAAGGGTTTCGGATTTATCAGCCGTCAGAACGGTGAAGATGTATTCGTACACTTCTCGGCGATTCAGGCGAACGGTTTCCGCAGCCTTCAAGAAGGTCAAGCAGTTCAGTTCAACGTGACCAAAGGCCCCAAAGGCTGGCAGGCAGAGAACGTTCAGCCCCTGTAAACCAGGATCTGGATCAAGAACTTCAAACGGCGACGCGCGCAAGCGGTCGCCGTTTTGCTTTGCCCTAAAGCCGCTTCCGCGGGGCGATGGAGCGATGGAGCGATGCGCTACTTTTTCTCCGCCATCGCCTGCATCCGCCGCCCCATCTCCTCCGGCGAGACATCTTCGGTATGGGTGGCGATGGTCCACACATGTCCGAAGGGGTCCGTGATGGTCCCGGAGCGGTCCCCGTAGAACTGGTCCTCTACGGGCTTCATCTGTTTTGCCCCCGCCGCCAGCACCTGCGTGAAGACTGCATCCACGTCCGGCACATAGACCAGCAGGCTGACCGGCGTTCCTCCGAAGGCCTGCGGACCGCGGTGGCCTAACTCGGGATGCTCATCGGCGAGCATGATATGCGAGTCGCCGATCTTCAGTTCGGCATGCCCAACTTTACCTTCGTGCTCCATCCGTACTTCTTCCACGGCGCCAAAGTGGGTCTTGTAAAAGTCGATGGCCTTGGCCGCTCCCTGCATTACCAGGTACGGCGTGACGGCCTTATATCCGGCTGGGATGAAATGAACTTTGCTCATGAAGTCCTCCAAAACAGTCATCGTACCGCCATCGGTCACCCCATTTCAAACGCGTCGCTCAGTGGTAGTGTCCACGAGCGGAGCGGACCTCCGGGAAGTGGATGTTCGGCCGGGTTTCCGGATAAGGGATTATGATGGATGAGCACCTACCGAATGGAGAATCCATGTCAAAGATCAATGGCGATAAGAAGCGCGATAACCTGCGCTCCCGCAAACAGACCAAGATGCGCGAAAAGATGCGTGAACTGCGCGCAACCCTGAACTCTGCCCCGGCAGCGAAGGTGGCGGCACAGAAAGCTACTCCCAAGGCGACTGCACCCAAAGCTGCAGAGGAGTCGAAGCCCGCGTAAGCAGTCTGCTTACGTACGTTCTCCGCCCCGGCAGTCCGGATCGCGGACCGGTTTCATCGAACCGCAGGGCAAGCCCAAGGAAAAGACATCGGTGAACCAGGACAACAAGAAACGAGAAACTAGGAACCAGGAACTGGTCCTGCCTGATTTTCTCTACGGCACGGCGTGGAAGGAAGAGCGTACCGCCGCACTGACGGAGTTGGCCTTGCGCGCGGGCTTTCGCGCCATCGACACCGCTAACCAGCGCCGGCACTATTTTGAAGCGGGCGTAGGTGAAGGGTTGGCGGCCGCATATCGCGCGGGCATCGTCCAGCGCTCTGACCTTTTTCTGCAGACCAAATTCACCTACCAGAGCGGACAGGACCATCGGCTGCCCTATGATTCCGCCGCGTCGCCCGCCGAGCAGGTGGCGCAATCGCTGGCGAGTTCCCTCGAACATCTCCAAACCGACTACGTGGACAGCTTCGTGTTACACGGGCCGGCCTCCGGCCGGGCTTGGACCGAGACCGACGCCGAAGTCTGGCAAGCGATGGTGAAAGAGTGGGACGCGGGCCGGACGCGGCTCGTGGGTGTGAGCAATATCTCCCTGCGGCAGTTGGAACAGATGGCGTCCACGCATGCTGACTTGCCCACGTTCGTGCAGAACCGCTGTTACGCGCAACTGGGCTGGGACCGCGACATCCGCGAGTGGTGCCGGGCGAATGCCGCGATGTATCAGGGCTTCTCGCTGCTCACCGCCAATATCCCGGTGCTGCGGCATCCGCTGGTCGCCTCCATCGCCACCGCTACCGAAGCCACGCCGGCGCAGATCGTCTTCGCCTTTGCTCGCGCCGTGGGTATCCTGCCGCTCACCGGCACCACCAGCGCCGACCACATGCGCGAAGACCTGGCGATCCGCGATTTACACTTGCCGGATGAAGCTGTCCGCGAGATCGAGCGGATCGTGGGCTGTAGCTTCGACCTAAATTTCCTTTACGTATTCATACCGCGGGATGCCATAGAAGTCGCTGACCTTGCCTGAGGCGCGGTACCATTGCGCGTGTAGAAGAGGATGGCGAGACTGGCGCGACGGGTCGTCGTCATTTGGCGGTTACGGGCGTCGACTTGGTAGCAGGCGCTGCTTTTACACCTGGCGCGGGCGTGCCGGCGGGCAAAGGCGCAGGAGACGTCGTTTGCAGGAAGTCAACGATGCGCTGCGCATATTCATCACCGGCAGTCACGGCGACGTCGTCATGTCCGGCGTTGGCTACGAGAAAGAGTTGTTTTGGCCCGGCAGCGGCCGCGTGCAGCTTCTGGGCCATCGCGGTCGGGACCATGCGATCGGCAGTACCGTGAATCATCAGCATCGGCACGCGGACGGCGCGCAGCTTGTCTTCATTGGCCATCTTCTGGTCGAGGATAAGCGCCAGGGGGAAGAGGCGAAAGACCGGGTCGCTATCGGCAATGTCGCGCAGGGAAGTGAAGGCGCTCTCCACGATGAGGCTACCGGCGTCGGGGTGGCGCTTAGCCAACTCAATGGCGACGGCGGCGCCGAGCGAATGTCCGTAAAGAATGATGCTTTGCGGCGCGGTTGGTTTCGTCGTGACCAGGTACTGCCAAGCAGCTTCACCGTCGGCGTAAATGGACTTCTCATTGATGCCGTCCGGCGGCGCGTTGCTCTGTCCGTAGCCGCGATAGTCGAAGATCAGCACGGCAAATCCCATGCGGTTCAACCGGCAGGCGTGTTCGGCGTTCGTCCCTACGTTACCGGCATTACCGTGAGCGTAGAGCAGGGTTCGGCCGCGGAACGTTGCCACGCTATTCGCCGGCGCGGGCAGCCACCAGGCGTGGAGTGATCGGCCCGCGTGGGACCCCGGCACTGGCACGCGCAAGTCTGTGTAATCGCACCCAGAATCCTTCGGCGTGAAGACGATCTCCCGCGACGGGATAAAGATGAAGTCGGTCTGGCGGGCATAAAGGTAGACCGAGAGCACGAAATAGACGCCCCCGCAGATTGTTCCCAGCGAGATGAGGGCGCGTTTGAAAGCTTGAGGCATCGCTGGGATTGTAATCCCCACCCCCCTCCCCCTCGAGACTCAAATGTTAGATAACAAAGGCGTTTGAGTCTCCTCTCGCTCTCAAATATTTGATTCCAAAGGATTGGGAGTCAAATGTTTGAAAGCAAGCATTTGACTTGATCATCCCTGCTCTCAACCAAAAGAAAAAGGGCGCACGATCCGGGTGCGCCCCTTCTGTTTCGTATTCTATTTCCAGCATATCAAAATGGGCGGGCGCCAGTGCCAAAATTCAGGATTTATATTTGTCATGGAATCAGGCGATTGCGGGGAATCATGGCTTTAGGGGTCTTGACAAGCATTTCGGGGCGCGCTCCGCTGAACGGTCGGGACCAGACGGACTACGCTAGAATGCAAGGCCTTGAAAGGGGAATGACTCCATGTCAACTGAACGACGCGACTTCCTGAAACTTGCGGCCCTGTCACTGGCCGCACCCACCGCCTGGGCGGCCGCGGCACTGGCGCAGCAGCACCAGCCGGAAACAAAACCAAAGTCGCTGGCTACAGCGGCGCCCGCGGCTCCGCCTGCCTTCGAGACCCGCGACAACCCTATCTTCACCAATGCCGAGGAGATCCAATGGCAGAAGCTGGCACCCACGCAGCCCGATAGTGACGGGATTCGCATGGCCATCCTGCACATGGATCCCGTGACCAAGGCGACCGAACTGGTGATCCGGGTGCCGGCGGGCCGCTACGTTCCCCTCCACTGGCATTCCGCCAATGAGACCCACACCGTGCTGCGCGGGACGGCGACCTTTGAGTGCGGCGATCATCGCAAGACGCAAGGTCCAGGCTCGTTCAATTACCTGCCGGCCAAGGCCGTGCACCGCGCGTGGATGGACGCCGGAGCGGAATGTACGGTGTTCATCACCGTGGACGGCCCCTGGGACGTGAACTTCGTCGCCGACGACGATCCGCGGGTCCCAGCGTGGATGAAAGCGATGCAGGCCAAATAGGCATTGGCCATGCAGGCAGAGTAAAAGATTGGCCATGCAGGCAGAGCAAACCCAGCCTGCGGCCGCGATGAAAGAGCTGCGCGGCCTCGCTCTGAGGCAGATGGGCACCCGCTGCCTATTTCGTCGCCAGCAAGTGTTGCAGAGTGGCGCGTAAGCTCTCTTTATCAGATGACTTTACCAGGAAGACTTTCGCGCCCAGACGCGTACTGAGCGCCTCAGTATGTATTTCCGCGCTTTTGGACCAGACCAGGATGGGGACTTGCTTCAACTGCGGATTGGCGTAGCACTTGCGCAGAATGCCAAAGCCGCTTTCGTAGCCCAGCCCCATATCGAGAATGATGGCGTCCGGGGGACGGGTCAGGTTGTGGAGCACCTCATCCAGGTAGTCCTCTGCCTGGTGAAGCTTGGTGATCAACTGGATGCCGTCGTATCCCATCTCATGGAGCACGGTGCGGCATCGATCGGAATCGGAAGTGGTGTCCTCGATGATGAGGATGGCTTTACGGAAATCCGGTGAATACTCACATAACTTTGCCACCGGAGTCTCCACCACCCTGCCATCGGGCCCATAGCAGATCTCAATGATGGCGCGATGAGCGGCCTTGTCCTGCTGGCTGCGGAACTCCGCGGCTGCTGGATCCAGCGCGGCGGGCTTGCCGGCATCGGGCGTGATCTTAGGGGAAGACATTCTTTCGCCAGTCTCACCTTCCTATCAAAGAAATGGATCACCGATCCATAGGTGGAAGGAACCTTACGGAAGATTATAAAGCAAGAAGAAGCATTAGCCTTGTCCCTTGCCCTGCGGGACTTTGTAAAACTGGTGCTGCACGGCATTTGCCATGCAGGCGGAGTATAACAAGCCCGCGGGTGCGAGTGGGGCATTGCGCGCCGGAGTTGTTAGGCCCACCTTGTCGCTGCGCCAACGACGGCGCAAGGGGCACCGGAAACCGCAGCCCCGAAGGAACGGACGCCGCGACCAGTCATCAGCCATGCAGGCCGACCTTGCGCCGCAGGCTGCGCGCAAGCCTTTAGCGGAGCGCACGTATCAACGTCGGGCCTGCATGGCGGGGTAGGGTCCCGGTACCGGAGATGGATTGTTCGTTCTGCTCACCGCGAAGGCTTAGGTTTCATCATCCTGACGATGGGAAGAAACAGCAAGAAGTAAACCACGAGATTGACGGCGTAGACTTGCCATACAAGCGGATCACCGTGAACGCCCTGTAATCCCAAATTCGCCGCGGCAAAGAACCCGGGCAGTGTGAGAAAGAACAAATAAGAATGGGGGAACACAAAAATCAAGAAGTTTAGCAAACAAGAACCAGACACCGCCAGCGACGGGCTGCTTTTCGCCACGGCCATGAGCAGGCGTTTGAAGGATTGTGACATTTGGGCCGATTGTAAGCCAATCTGTCATTCAATTCGCATGTAGGCCGTTCTGGTGATCCGACGCCCACCCAAGCTTCGCTTGAGTGGGGGCCCCCGAAACATTCTTCCGTGCCGACGGCACCAACCGAAACAAGAGAGGACTTGGTCTGGGCCACCCGCCCGAACGGGAACAGGAAACCGCAACCGAACTGACCGTCCCCGCGACCCGTGATCAGCCATGCAGGCCGACCTTGCGCCGCAGGCGGCGCGTAGCGTCAGCGGAGCGCACGTATCAACGTCGGCCTGCATGGCGCAGTTCGTTGCTTCCCACCCTCCGCCAAAAGCGGGAGAAAGGTGGGGCAGCCGGCCATAAGGAACATTGCGCCTAGCTCTCCACAATGCGAAATCCCGCGGAGCGCGCCATGAAGCATAGCCGCTACAAATACTTCAAAAACATTGACCATGCTCGCCAATTCTTGGAGGGCAATGTCTTTCACCAGACTCTCGCCTGCTTTCGTGACTATGAAGACGCGGAAGCGAACCCGATAATCGGCGACGAATTCGAATCCACGCGACTCTACCGCCCCGCGGACGGCCTGCAGGTCAATAGCATCATGCGGGGATCGTTTCCGCTGCAGATGGGCTTTGAGCCGTCGGCGCGCGCAGCTGAGATTTACGTGTTCTGCATGAGCCTCTGGCTGACGGACGAGCTTGTCCGTGAATTCAAGGCGACGGCGGTGGTTGAAATCTTCAATCCCGCTGCCTTTATCACTTGCTGGTTGAACGCTCTGCCGCACGGCGCCCAACACTTCGCCAGAAAAGTTGATTATTACCGTCAGGAGTATGCGCCAGGCAATGTTTGGCCTCAGCCGCATCTGATAGCCACAGCCAAACGCGCGCGGTTCTCCCACCAGCAGGAATATCGGTTGGGGTTCTCGACAACCGGCGCTCTTGACTTCGAGCAGGTGACCACGGAACTGCGCGATCGCAAAGGGAGGCCCGACCCTAAGCCTGAAGAGCACCATAACTTAACATTGCAGTTGGGCGACTTGCGGGACATTTGCCACTTTCGCGAACTTTCGACCCGTGAGTCCTGAACCAGCCATGCAGGCGACTTTGATAGGTGCGCTCCGCTGACGCTGCGCGTAGCCTGCGGCGCAAGGTGGGCCCTGCATGGCGGGTTGGGGTGATGCCTTCTTCGAGGGTTGGGTCAGTACTGTGCAACAAAAAGCCCGCCTTGCGGCAGGCTTTTTCGCCATCGGTGATCTCTAGCTACACCCACTCGTACTTCCGCACTCACCACACCGGTAGCAACTTCCGTTGCGCGTCATGATGGCGCCGCAGACGTGGCAGCTCGGGGCGTCTCCTAGATCCACCAAGCCTTTCAGCGCGGTGGAAGCGTGTACATGGCTGGAAAGCCCACGATCCGTGGGAGAGGGTTCCCGTTTCCCGTTTCCGGTTTCCCGAACGTCAACCTCGGCTGGTATTCCTCCCTGCGGCGGTGTGGTGTCGCGGACCTGCTCTGACGGCTGGTAGCCGGCAGCTGGTGGCTGAATTGCAGCTGATGGCTGCGCCCCTTCCGCGCCCTGATAAAGATTCGATCGCGTGAGCAGGCCTTCGAACAAAGTCTGCTGCTGACCGTCAATGAAGCGCAATTGCAGCCAGCGGAAGATGTAATCCATGATGGACTTGGC
>JBKKBM010000144.1:0-19559 GCA_046714215.1 Terriglobales bacterium
TCTTCATGCCCGCCGGCCTCACCGACATCGATCCGGTCAAGCCCTATGGCGACGCTGATGGCTTTGTCCTGCCCGAAGAACACCTCATCAAGGAATCGCACGAGCAGTTGAAGCGCGACCTGGGCGCCGACCGCGCCAACCAGCTCCGCACCGAACTTGGCTACAACGACCACATGTCCGAACCCATCAAGTCCGAACCCTCCAAGTCCGAACCCATTAAGTCTGCACCCATCAAGTCTGCACCCATCAAGTCTGAACCGCCCGCCAATCAAAACGCCACCGCTGAATCTACCGGTCGCGATGCCGTCCCTACTCTCGCGTCCGCACCGCCTTCGCTCTCGAAGGGGCACGGATTCATCCGTGCCGAAAAGGCACCTGATGATGCCGGGCTTCAGCCCCTGAGGGAAGAAAACGCAAGGTCCTTCGCGCCAGCATCAAGGCGCTCAGGATGACAAGGTTGGGGTTTTCGGTGGAAGCACTGGCCTTCAAGGCAAAGGCAAACTGTGCCACACGTGAGTCAAGAGCCAATGGCCTTTACGCTGCCTGCATGGCAAATGCCTTTACGGCGTAATGGTCACGAACACGGGCTTCATGCGGCAGCCGCCTGGGGTCGTATTCACGCACGTTCCCGGCGCAGTGGGCGCAGCCAACGTGGTCATGAAGTGGTCAGAAGTGCGGATGGTGACAATGGCGCTGGCGTCGGGATTGGTGGCCGTCACGGGGTCGAGATCGGCCAAGCCGACCACCACTTTCGTGCTGTCGGCACTGGCGGCGATGGTCGTAGGGCGGAGTCCCATCGCCAGCGTGGTCTGCACCGCGAGCGATAGTCCGCTGACGACGCTTACCGAATTCGATCCGGCGTTCGCGACGTAGATGCGGGTGCCATCGGCCAGCGGCGCGAGCGAGACGGGGCTACTGCCCACGGTGATGGTGGTAGACGCTAGGAAACAGTTGGTCGTACATGCCGGCGTGCTGGTAGCGGTGGAATTGGGGTCCGCGTTGATTGCGGTGACGGTGTTGCCGCCGGCGTTGGCGACGTACACGCGGAGATTCTTGGCGTCGAAGGCGGCGAAGATGGGTGTAGTGCCGACGGCGACGGTGTTAATGACGGCGTCAGTGGCCGTGTCGATCACGGAGACGTTGTTCGATCCGCGATTCAACACGTACACATGCTTCCCGTCGGCGCTGGCCACCACGAACGACGGCGTCGTTCCCACCGGGATGGTGGCGGCGACGGTGATGTCCTGTGTGCGGATCACGCTCACGTCGTTCGATCCCTGATTGGCGACGTAGACTTTGGTCAGATTGGGCAACACGACGATGGCAGCCGGCGCCGTCCCCACCGGAACCTGGGCTTGGACGCCCGACTGACCGGGCGACAACAACGCCACCGTATTTAATCCTGACAGGGCAACGTACACCACGCCCGAAATGGCGAAGATGTAGGACGGTGCTGAGTTGTCCGGTAACGTGGTCACTAACGGCAGATTCGGAGAAACCGGTTGGTCGAAGGTGGAGTACGCGGTCACGCTCGGCTTACCTGAACCCAGGGCGCGGTTGGCGACGAACGTCACCGAGCCGCCGGGAATGAACGCGGCATGCACCGGATCCTGGCCGAGTGGCACCTGCCCCGCGTTGGTGTCACCGGAGATGTTCACGTGGGTAGCGGCGCCGTCCGCAGAGCCGGCGGCCGAGCCCATGGAGGAAACAACGATGGCGTGGCGCCGCGCCTGTGGGTCACCACCCCCGGACGAGGTCGGCGTGGCGATGGGGCGGAAGGTCTCTCCGCAAGCGCTGAGATATAGGACTGAGGCAACGGCCAGAGCCGTGGCCCGGAAACGCAATGTCATTCCTGCTCCTGCCGGGTTCCCGGCCAGCATGATGGCTTATGAATCGTAATCTCTTGATTGTAAACCATCCGGCGCCGGAATCTGGAGCCCGGCAAGGCGGTCTGGTAGGATGCCGAGCGGTCAGTTCAAAAGCTGTATTCAAGGCTGACTTCATTCGAAACTCGATGAATCCTCGCCTGATATTCCGGCTCAAACCCAGCGACGCGATGGCCTTGGCAGCGTTGGCGCTATTGCTGTTGTTTTGGCACTGGCACCACTTAGCCTGGCGCGAGGCTCTTCTGGTGACCGCAGTTTTTGCCCTCGGCGGCTGGCTGCTGCGCGGCGTCAGCATCACGGGCGCCATCGCCGGCGGCATAGTCGCGTTCATACTCTATGTGGTCGGCGGACGACGCATGTTCGCCATGCTCTTCACCGTCTTCGTGCTCACGCTGCTAGCGACTTTCGCCGGTCGCAACCGCAAACAATCGTTGGGATTATCCGAACCCCGCAGCGGACGCTCCGCCGCGCAGGTAGCTGCAAATCTTTTCGTTGCGGCGGCGGCGCTGGTGCTGCTGCCCCGCAGCGTGGCTGTGGTGGTGGCGATCGCCGCGCTGTGTGAAGCCGCGGCAGACACCGTCTCCAGCGAGATCGGCCAGGCCTTCGGTCAGCAAACGTATCTCGTGACTACACTGCATCCCACCGCACCCGGGACCAATGGCGGCGTCAGTGTAGTGGGAACGCTGGCGGGGGTCGGCGCGGCGGCCACCGTCGCTGGGGCAGGGTTGTTGCTGCTTCTGCCTCCGCAGCAAGCCGCTCTAGCCGCAGTCGCTGGAGTCGCAGGAATGTTGACCGACAGCCTGCTCGGAGCGACGCTCGAGAATCGGGGCTACCTGAATAATGATGGGGTGAATGTGTTAGGGACGGCGACAACGGCGGGGGTGGCGCTGGCTTGGCTGGTTTAGGCTAAAGCCAACTCGTAAGAATGTGCCCGACTCGCTGGCGGAGCGAGTCGAAGACGCACAGCCAAGGATGGCTGGGCCACACGCATAACACCGAAGGTAGGGGTCTCTCGCTACGCTCGAGATGTAACAAAGCAGGACCGCACAGGCTGAGAAGCCTGTGCCCCAAAATCCTAATCCGTGCCCCAGCGCAGCAGCGTAGCGCCCACGGTGAAGCCCGCGCCCACTGAAGCCAGCAACACCAGACTTCCCTTCCTCAACTTGCCTTGCTCCACCGCCGTGCCCATGGCCAGCGGAATCGTCCCGGCGGTGGTGTTGCCAAACTCGCCGATATTGATGATCACTTTTTCTTCGGGCATGCCCAAACGCTCCGCCGCCGACATGATGATGCGACGGTTCGCTTGATGCGGGATGAACACATCCACATCGCTCCCCGTCAGGCCGTTGCGCGTCAGCAACTTCTCTGAGACTTCCGCCATCTTCCGTACCGCATATTTGAAAACCGCTTGTCCATCCTGATGGACGTAATGCAACTTCTTGTCCACGGTCTCATGCGATGGCGGCATCCGGCTCCCACCGGCGGGCATGTACAACGAGTTCCCTCCCGAGCCATCCACCTCATGCAGGAAATCAATGAAGGTGTTCCCGTCGCCATCGGCGGCGGGTTCGATGAGCACCGCGCCCGCACCATCGCCAAAGATCACGCAGGTGGCGCGGTCCTGATAATTGATGATGGAAGACATCTTGTCCGCGCCGATGACCAGCACCTTTTTATGCGCGCCCGTCTGGATGAATTGCACGCCGGTTTGGAGCGCGTAGAGGAATCCCGAGCACGCGGCGGAAACGTCAAAGCCCCACGCACCTTTGCAACCCAGTTTGTCCTGCACCAGGCACGCGGTCGACGGAAACAGCATGTCCGGGGTCACCGTCGCCAGGATGATGGCATCGATCTCCTCCGGCGCCACGCCATGCTTTTCCAGCATAGGGCGAGCCGCCTCTACCGCCAGATCTGACGTCGCCACGCCATCTTCGGCGATGTGGCGCTGCTTGATCCCGGTCCGTTCCATGATCCAGGTGCTGGTGGTGTCGACGATTTTTTCCAAATCTTCGTTGGTCAGCAGGCGGGGGGGCACATACGTCCCTAAAGCGGTGACTTTGGCCCCGATCAGCGATTTCAAAGCAGCGTCTCCCTCTGAGTGATTAGGACGTCGATTGAAGTTGAAGGAACTGTCCCGGGCAGGTAAGTAAGTACCGGGGAGCCCACTGCGCACGCAACTGGCCCGTTACCGTTGCTTCCTTCCGGACCTGGCGGGATTGGCGGGATTGCGTCGCGTGGGACCCGGCCCTTTGATAATACCACTGGACACGGGCGCATCCGCCCTGCCCGCGGCTACAATGTTCGGAACCCGTCTTGGGAAACCATGGCAAGTACCGCACAGATCCGGCGCCCTGAGCCTGACCCGCTGCGCACCAGCGTGGAGCGCTACTACGCTTACTCGCTCTTCGCCATGATCATGACCGCCTTCGTCACGCTGGCCGGCACCGGCAAGCTCGACCCTTTGTCGCTCATATTTGTTTTCGGCGCTCTCGGGCTGCGCGCCTACCATCTTGCCACTGGCCGCCAACTTACGCTCACGGTGAAGACCACCACGCGGCTGACCATTGCGTACGTCTTCTTCTACGCCCTCGATTTCTTTTTTCTCTCCGCCAGTTTCGTCACCGCCACCGTCCACTTGGTGCTCTTCATCATGGTGGTAAAGATGTTCTCGATGGAGCGCCAGCGCGACGACGTCTACCTCGCCGTGATCTCTTTCCTCATGGTCCTGGCGTCGGCCATCCTGACCGTCGACAGTTTCTTCTTCCTCGCCTTCACGCTCTTCCTACTGTTGACTGTCACCACGTTCATCACCATGGAGATGCGGCGCTCGTTGCGCGCCATGGATCCAGCGGCCCCGGCGACTCCTGTCGATCCCTCGAAGCAGCCTTCGGTCGCAGCTGAATCCGTCTCCCGCGCCTTGGGCACCCACATGGTTACCTCCGGCCTAACGCCCGCGCAACGCCTGGCGCGGTCGCTTTCCGGGTCGGCTGTGGTGCTGGTCGTCACCATCGTGCTGGGCGCGGTGGCGGTCTTCTTCATCCTGCCTCGCGTCTCCAGCGGATACCTCAGCCGCTTTGCCAGCCGCAGCGCTTACGTCTCCGGCTTTGGCGACAGTGTCCAACTCGGTGAGATCGGGCGGATTCAGCAATCGGACGATGTGGCGATGCATGTGCAATTCCCGCCCGGCACCAGGGTGCCGGTTGACTTGAAATTCCGCGGCGTGGGACTCGATCGCTTCGACGGCAAACGCTGGACCAACACCCAGCGCACCTACGGCCAGCAGACGCCCACCCTCAATTTCGATACCTCTGGCATGCACCAGTTCCTGACCGGATTGGAGAGTTGGCCGAGCGCAGGAAGAGCGCAGAGCATCCAGTACCGCGTGATGTTGCAGCCCCTGGGCACCAGCTACTTCTTTCTCATCCAGACGCCGGCGAATCTGGGATCAGACATCCGACGCTACGGCATTGAGCGCAATGGCGGCATCACTTCGCAGGACCCTACCCGGCAGATCCGCATTTACTCCGGGCGGTCAGAGTTGCGCACGCCGGATCCGGCGTTGGCGACGGCCTTTCCTGAGGTGATGCCCCCGACCTTTGCCCCCTATCTTGCTTTGCCCCCGATGGATCCGCGCATCGGCCGATTGGCGGAAGAGATCACCCGCAACCAGGCAACGCCCTTGGCCAAAGCGGCCGCGCTCGAAGCTTTCCTCCAGACTAACTTCCAATACAGCCTGCAGATGTACACTCCCGAAGGTTCAGACGCGCTTGCGTATTTCCTCTTCACCCGCAAGCAGGGACACTGCGAATACTTTGCCTCGTCTATGGCGGTGATGCTGCGCACGCTCGGCATCCCGGCGCGCATCGTCAATGGCTTCCGCAACGGAGAACTGAATGACATCACCGGCAGCTACGTGGTGCGCGCCCGCAATGCCCATTCCTGGGTTGAGGCTTACATCCCGGGCTTTGGCTGGGCCACTTTTGATCCCACCCCCGCCGCCGACGCCACGCCCGGCGCCACCGTCTACTCCCGCATGCTCCTCTACGTAGAAGCGATGCGTGAGTTCTGGAGCGAGTGGGTCATCAACTACGACTTCTCCCACCAGAACGACCTCACCACCTCCACCGTGAGTTCCACCCGCCAGCTCTTTGACAGCTCGCGCATCTATCTCCGGGAAAAATACGAAACCTTACTCAAGAAGTTGAAACGCACGGAGGCGTCCGTCCTGACCCAGCCACGCCAGTTGGGCACCCGCATCGTCGTCATTTTGGTCGCGCTGTTGTTGCTTCTGAATTCGCGACGACTCCTGCGCATGTGGCGCGAGCGACGCCTGGCCGCAAGTCCCGACCGGGCGCCCCGCATGGCTGCCAGCATCTGGTACGAACGCTTGCTGCGGCTGTTGGGACGTCGCGGCATGGCGAAGAAGCCTTCGCAGACGCCCACCGAATTCGTCGCGACCATCGCCGATCTCAGGGTGCAAGGCAGGGTCGCCGGCTTCACCGGACACTATGAGCGCGCCCGCTTCGGCGGGTCCAGCGAAGACGCTGCGAAACTGCCGGAACTGTACGCCGAGGTGGAAGAAGTGCTGAAGAAGTAGCCTGCGGCGATCTAACTATTCCTGGGGTTTCGGTGGGAGAGCATGGCTTTAGCCATGCGACGCTTTGCTTTCGTTGATAGCCGACAGCCCCAACAAAAATGCCGCCCCTTTACGGAGCGGCATTTTGCCCGACCAGAAACCCTACTTCGTGCCCGACCCAATGCGCATCCCGTAGAACGAACGCCACACGAAGAAGGCCGATATCACGAAGAACACCGCCGCCAGCACGTTGGTCGTCATCGCGCCCTGCTCCGCCGTCAGCACCACGGCCAACTCCACCGCCAGCAGGCCAAACAGCGTGGTGAACTTGATCACCGGGTTCAACGCCACCGAAGACGTGTCCTTGAAGGGATCGCCCACGGTGTCGCCCACAATGGTGGCGTCGTGCAGCGGAGTGTTCTTCTGCTTCAACTCCACTTCCACGATCTTCTTGGCATTGTCCCAGGCGCCGCCGGCGTTCGCCATAAAGATAGCCTGATACAGACCCGAGATGGCGATCGACACCAGATATCCGATGAAGAAAAACGGCTCCGCGAATGCGAACGCCAGCGTCCCGAAGAATACCGCCAGGAAGATGTTGAACATGCCTTTCTGCGCGTACTTCGTGCAGATCTCAACCACCTTCTTGCTGTCTTCGACGGAAGCCTTTTCCACGCCTTCCAGTTTGATGTTCGCCTTGATGAACTCCACCGCGCGATACGCACCCGTGGTCACCGCTTGTATGGACGCGCCGGTGAACCAATAGATCATCGCGCCGCCGGTGATCAAACCGAGCACGAACGGAGCATGCAGCAGGGACAGATACTGCAGATTGGTGGTCAGTCCGGAGGTCAGCGCCATGATGATGGAGAAGATCATCGTAGTCGCGCCGACGACCGCTGTACCGATCAGCACCGGCTTGGCCGTAGCTTTGAACGTATTGCCCGCGCCGTCGTTTTCTTCCAGCAAGTGCTTGGCGCGGTCAAACTTCACGTCCATATTGAAATCTTTTTTCAGTTCCGCGGCGATGTTCGGCACCTGCTCGATCAGCGACAACTCATACACTGACTGCGCGTTGTCGGTGACCGGGCCATAGGAATCGACCGCGATCGTGACCGGCCCCATGCCCAGGAATCCGAACGCTACCAGGCCGAAGGCGAAGACCGCCGGCGCCAGCATCAACGGGATCTCCGTGCCGGGTAGATTCGCGCCCAGACCCATCAAGCTGAAGTAGTAGGCCACGCTCATCAGACCAACGATGGTCAGGCCCAGCCAGTACGCGGAGAAGTTTCCCGCCACCAATCCGGAGAGGATGTTCAATGACGCACCGCCCTCACGCGACGACGTCACGACTTCCGCCACGTGGCTCGATTCCGTAGAGGTGAAGATCTTCACCAACTCCGGGATCACTGCGCCCGCCAGCGTGCCGCAGGAGATGATGCTGGCCAGCTTCCACCACAGGCTGGTATCGCCGCCCAGGCTGGGGATGATGAAGTACGAAGCCGCATAGGTCGCGCCGATGGATACGATGGAGGTGATCCACACCAGCGAAGTCAGCGGTGCTTCAAAGTTCATCTTGTCAGCCGTACCGTAACGCGCCTTGGCCATGGCTTCATTCACAAAATAAGAGAACGCGCTGGCAATGATCATCATCACGCGCATCACGAACAGCCAAACCAGCAACTGCACCTGGATGGTCGAATCTTTCACACCCAGCAGGATGAAGGTGATCAGCGCCACGCCGGTCACGCCGTAAGTCTCGAAGCCGTCGGCGGAAGGTCCGACGGAGTCGCCCGCGTTGTCGCCCGTGCAATCGGCGATGACGCCCGGGTTGCGCGCGTCGTCTTCCTTGATCTTGAAGACGATCTTCATCAGGTCAGAGCCAATGTCGGCGATCTTGGTGAAGATGCCGCCGGCAATACGCAGCGCGGCCGCACCCAGCGATTCACCGATAGCAAATCCAATGAAGCACGGGCCCGCATATTCGCCCGGAATGAACAGCAGGATCATCAGCATGATCAGCAATTCCACCGAGATCAGCAGCATGCCAATGCTCATACCCGCTTTCAGCGGAATGGCATAGATGGGATAAGGTTTGCCGCCCAGGCTGGCAAACGCGGTGCGCGAGTTGGCAAAGGTGTTCACCCGGATGCCGAACCACGCCACGCCATAACTGCCCGCGATGCCTACCAGCGAGAAGAACAGGATGATGAGCACGCGCGACGCTTCAAACTTCAGCAGGAAGCCGAAGTACAGCGTGATGATCACCGCGATGAACGCTTCCAGGATGAGGATGAACTTGCCCTGGGTGATGAGGTAGGTCTTGCAGGTCTCATAGATCAGCTCGGAGATCTCCAGCATCGAGCGATGCACCGGCATGTTCTTCAACTGCAGATAAATGGCCAGCCCAAAGCCGAGGCCGAGCACGCAGATGCCGAGTCCCCACATCAAAAGGTGGTCGCCGGGAATGCCCATGAAGTTGACCGTGGAGAGGTCAGGCAGCTTCAGGTTGGCTTCGCCACCGGCGCGATGCGCTTCCTGCGCGAAGGCGGTGGTCTGCAGCAACATCATGGTCATCAGGACCATAAAAATCTGGAACAGGCGGCGCGAGGCTTGCCCGGTGGCGAGACTCAACATCATGTAATTCCTCCGAAGAGTTGGGAAAAATGTATGTAAATTACTTGGGTCAGGTATGGTCCCTGCTCCGCGCTTCTACGCCAACCCGTTCGTAAAGGAAGGATTTAGGTTTGGCCGCGTCAAAAGACCGTCGCCGGCGGTTTATCCGGCGTATATACAACTCATTTTTATAGCATCTGCCTCACGGGTGGGTCAAACGGGGACGCGGATTGCTCGCCCGCGCCGCCTTCGCCTTCACCATCACTTTATCCAACACCTGCGCATCCCCATCATTCGCCGCGGGCTTCAATCCCAATATCTTCGCTATCGCCGGATATACATTCACATTCTCAAACGGCTTTGCCTTCGCGCCCGCTTTGAAGTTCGGCCCATGCGCGATGAAGACCGCGTGCATGTCGCGCACCGCGGGATCGTACCCATGCGTGCCGCGCTCCTCTTTCGTGCGATTCGCCAGACGCTTGCGCGTGGTGATGTTCCACCCCGGCTCCGCCATGCCAATGACCGGCATCACCCGCGCACTCTTCGCATAGTGCAGGCGCTGGGGAATATCTTGCTTGCGATACATTTGCATATGTGGCGCCTTCCGCAACTTCTCGTACAAGGCTTCGTTATTTCCGTCTTTCGCCCGCACTGCCAGCACCGGTGACCAATCCACTATCTGCACCGTCGCCGGATCCACATAGTCCTCCAGGAAAATGGCGCCGGTATTACTCGCTCGCGACATGCCATGGTCCGCCACCACGATCAGGTTCACCCGGTCAAAGATGCCGCGCTGCTTCAGCCCTAGCATCAACTCGCCGACGGCCGCATCCACTTTCGCGACCGCCGCCCGCACCTCCGGAGTGTCGGGACCAAAGTCATGCCCGGCCGTATCCACCGCAGAAAAATACAGCGTGCTGAACGTCGGACGCTCCCCCACCGGACGGTCCAACTGCGCCAGCACCCACGCCACACGCGCCGCATGCGGCATGTCGTCGTCATACTTCTGCCAGTACGTGGGATACACCCCGCCGACGGGCGCTTCTGACCCCGGCCAGAACATCGCCGCCGATTTCTGCCCCTGCTTATGCGCCGTGACCCAGATGGGCTCGCCGCCCGCCCACCATTGCGGATTCGTCACCGCCGCGCGGTCACTCATCTTGAAGCCGGACTGCATCGCATCGTCCCACATATTGTTGGCGACGACCCCATGGTTCCCCGGATACAGCCCCGTGACCAGCGTGTAATGGTTGGGAAAAGTCTTCGTCGGAAATGCCGGGACCATCTCCGCCCGCACGCCGCCCCGGATCAATTCCTGGAGATTGGGTGCCTCATATTTGTCGGGATAATCCCAGCGGAAGCCATCGAGCGAGATCAGGATGACCGTCGGCTTCAGGTCAGTGATCTTCTGCGGAGGTGCGGCCGCCGGGGCTGGCGGCGAAGGGTTCTCCTGACCTGTGCTCGCGGCAATCAGCAGAAGAACAATCAGAACCAGGCTGGGAACCCGCTTCATTTTTTTCATTTCGATTCTGTTCTTCTCCGCACCTCGGCGCCTCCGCGTTCCGCGCTTGCTGTTGTTCTTGGCCTTGCTTTTGCTCTTGCTGTTGCTTTGCTCTTGCTCTTGCTTTTGCTCTTGCTCTTGCTTTTGCTCTCTCCGTCCGACGTTTTTGCTTTCTCTGTGCCTCTGTGTCTCTGTGGTGAATCGCCTTTGCCGTTAAAAAACTACTGCGTCGCCTTCATCTTCTCCCGTACCTGCTTAGCCAGTTTTTCCACCTCTTCCGTCTTGCGCACCACTTCCAGCGACAGCGTGTCCTTATTGGCCTTGTCCACGCTCGCCTTCAATTCCGTGGCCAGCTTCAGCAGTTTGTCCGTATCTTTCCTCAGATCCTCAAAGCGGTCTTTGTTCCATGCCTTCTGGCGCTGCCGCTCCAGCCGCGCATCGATCGGCTCTTCCTGATTACGACGCGGACCGAACTGCGGATCGGCCGCCTGCGTCGTCGACGCCGTCGGCACCCAGGTACGACGCACACTCTCCGCCGGGGTTACCGTTTGTGCCGCGAATGTTGGCACCAACACCACTATGATTGCGGCCACCCGGATCGCCTTAAAACCCATAACAACCTCGCTGGAATGATATTTACAAAAGTATAGAGCCTTCTCCCTCTTGGAACCCGCATTTTCGTAAGTCCATGCGGCTATTCATCTCACCCTCACCAGATTGTTATAATCCGCGCCAGTCGTGCCGAGGTACTTAGAAAGTCACATGGACCAACTCCTGGCTCATTGGCAGCAAAAAATCCTGATCTGGCTCGAAACTGCGGCCCCGCGCCTCCTGGTCATCATCATTGGCACGGTCATTCTGGTCATGCTGCTCCGTGCCGTCACCCGCAAGCTGGAGAATTTCAGCAAAGCGAACCACGTTCACACCGGACTTCGCGCCCAGCAACTTCGCACCCTGGCCAGCGTGATCCGCAGCGTGGGTTCGGCGGTCATTTATTTCCTTGCCGCCATCTCCGCCCTCGATGTCTTCCATGTTGATGTCAAACCTATCCTCGCCAGTGCCGGTATCGTTGGACTCGCCATCGGCTTTGGCGCGCAGACGCTGGTCAAAGACGTGATCAACGGGTTCTTCATCCTGCTGGAAAATCAGTATGATCTCGGCGACCATATCCTTATCGCCGGCGTCGCGGGCACGGTTGAATCCATGACGCTCCGCCGCACCACCCTGCGCGACTCCAATGGCACCGTGCACGTCATCCCCAACAGCGAGATCAAAGTTGTTTCCAACATGACGCGCGACTGGGCGCAGATCACCCTCAGTGTCGCCGTGGACTACAACGAGAAGAGCGAGCGCATCATCAAGCTGCTGCAAGACGTCGGAAACGAACTCTACGCCGATGCCAACTTCCGCGACCTGCTTGTCGCGCCGCCCGAGGTCCCCGGCATCGAACGCGTCGCCGGCCATGAGGTCGACTACTCTGTACTGGTCAAAGTGCTGCCCGGCGAGCAACTCCGCGTGAGCAGCGAATTGCGCCGCCGTATCAAGGACTGCTTTATCCAACAAAAAGTGCAGACTCCCGCACCCACGCGCATCCATATAACGGATCCAACCGTCGCCACCGGCCAACGCGAATTAAAATAAGGGGAGTCCCCATGAACTCCGGGCTCAAACAGAAAGTCGTTATCGTCTCCGGCGCCAGCCAGGGCATCGGACGCGCCACCGCTCAGGCCTTCGCCGCTGAGGGCGCGCACGTCGCCATCTGCGCCCGCACGGAAAAGACTCTGCAATCCGCCGCCGCGGCCATTCTCGCCGCCACCGGCACCGAGGTCACGCCCTATGTCACCGACGTCGCCAACCCTGACGCCGTCACCGCTCTCGTCCAATCCGTCCTGAAGAAATTTGGCCGCGTCGATGTCTGCATCGCTAACGCCGGTGGTCCGCCGCCGCGCAGCTTCCTCAACGCCTCCAACGACGACTGGCGCAAAGCCATCGACATGAACTTCCTGAGCGTCGTCTATCTCGCGCGTGAGGTCCTGCCCCACATGCAGAAGAATCAGTGGGGACGATTCATCACTATCACTTCAACCTCCGTGCGCCAGCCTGTACCGGACCTGCTGCTTTCAAATTCCATCCGTCCCGCCGTAGTCGGCCTCATGAAAAGCCTGACCCAGGAGTTCGGGCCGCACGGCATCACCTTCAATAACGTTGGCCCCGGATACACCTCCACCGAGCGCCTCACGGAACTTGCCAGCTCCCGCGCGAAGGCCGCGGGCATCGCGGAAAAAGATATCTACGAGCGCTGGGCCAATGACATCCCCCTCCGTCGCCTGGGCAAGCCCGAAGAGATTGCCGACGCCATCGTTTGGCTTGCATCCGAACGCGCCAGCTATATCACCGGGCAAACTATTTTGGTGGATGGCGGGATATATAAAGGGATGTAAGCACTGTGCGATGGCGCACATACGAAGCCCGCCCGAAGCTCTTTCATGCAGCCGATTAGCATCCACCCCGGCCCATCCCCGCATCTACCTTAATTACTATGTGGTCCTGGATCGCGCTCGGACTGATGATCGGTGTCGCCGTTATGGCCGTCACCCACTATTGGCTACAGCGCCGTCTGCAACAGCGCGCGCTCCGCGCCCTGCGCTGGATCGAAAACTCCCTTGGCACCTACGGACACGTATCCGGCATGCGCTGGCTGAACGCCACCGAATTCGAAGTGCCCCTCAAAGTCGTTCATCCCATTTTCAACCGGACGTTGATCCAGGTGTCGCTGCAGCCCTTCACTCCCTTTCGCAAGGCTGCGCCGGAGACCATCACCTTCCACGCTGACCTAGATCTCACGCCCACGTTTTCCATGACGTTCGAGAATCTGCGCTGGTTCGCCCGCACCCAGAAAGACCTCTCCCCGGAAGCGCCGGGATGGCACGTCATGAACTGCACGCCCGTTGTGCTGACCACGCGCCTCGATTGGGAGCGCGACGTGACCAACGCCATCTACACCGTGCTCCACACCGAGCGCCGGGAGAATGTGGATGTCACCTTCCGCCGCTCGTCGCCAAACTTCACCGCTACGCTGCCGCTAGCAGCCCTCTCACCCGATCTGCCTGAGCCCCTGGCCTTTCTCGACCTGATGCGCGAGATGGCCGAGGGCGTCTCCCTAAAGAACGCTTCCTAGCCAGGCCTAAAAACCTAATTCTTGTTCTTGGTTCTCTCATTTTCGTGTCGGGGTGTCTGTGTGGTTGGGTGTTGAATGACTATGGAAGTCTGCTTTTGGTTCTAACCTTCTCCTGATTTTGTTTTCTTTGTGCTCCTCTGTGTTCTTTGTGCCTCTGTGGTTAGCGAATTTCGGTTAGCGATTTTCCTGGCCCTCCAGCACTTGCAACGTAGCCGCGTAATCCAGGTCACTCAGCCCCGCCGCGCTCGCCTCGTCATACACCTCTTTGACCTTTTCTAGCCCGGGCAAACGCGTACCCGTGGCCTTCGCCGCCTCCAGCATCAGCCGGATGTCCTTGTGCATCAGCCGCAAGGGAAAATTCGGCGTGAAGTCCCGCTTCTCCACGAACGGCATCTTGTAATCCACCACTCCAGACCGCACCATCGACGCCTGGATCAAGGCGAACAACGCCTTCTGCTCCACACCCAAGTTCTTGGCCAGCATCATGGCTTCGATAAAGCCCTCATAGATCAGCACGATCATCAGGTTCATCGCCAACTTCGCCGCTTCGCCCTTGCCGTTGTCGCCCACATGGATCACTTGCTTGCCCATCGCCTGAAAGAGTGGGCCCAACTTCTCGATCGACTCCGCCTTGCCGCCAGCGATGAAGATCAGCGTGCCGTCTTTCGCGCCGATCTTCGATCCGGTCACCGGAGCATCCACAAAATCGGCGCCCAGAGCGCGCACGCGCTCGGCAAATCTCTGGCTCTCTACCGGCGAGATGGTGCTCGAATCCGCCACGATCGTTCCCGGACTTAGTCCCGCGGCCGCGCCGTCCGCCCCAAACAGCACCTGCTCCACCGCCGCCGTGTCTGAGACGCACACCCAGACGGCTTCCGCGCCTTCCACCGCCGCCCGCGGAGTCTTCGCCGTCGACGCGCCCGCAATCTGCTTGCCCGCGCTACGGTTCCACATGGTCACCTGATGACCATGTTTGACCAGGTTCGCCGCCATGCCCACGCCCATGATGCCTAATCCCAGGAATGCCACTCGCATCTTTCCGCTCCTTATGTGCCCACACCCGATTAAATGGGCTGCGCTTGCACTGCGTCAAATCTTTCGCCGATTTTGCATCGCGCAGCCGCTCGCCAGCGTCTAAAATTGAACTCGCACCATGCTGAACATCACTCTGCGCCGCAAGGCCCGTCAGTTCACCAAGCTCGTGCGTACCTCCGCCACGGAGCGCCGCAGCGGAACCGTACACCGTCCTGTGCTCGCCAAAAATGGCGACCTGGGCATCACCTTCATCGGACACTCCGGCTTTTTCCTCCAACTGGGCGGCAAGAACATCGTCATTGACCCTAACTTTGCGCGCTGGCTCTTCATCTTGAAACGTCTGCGCAAACCGGGTATGCACATCCGCCATCTTCCGCCCATCGATTACGTCCTGGTCACGCACGCACACTTTGACCATCTGCATCGGCCGAGCTTGCGCCGCATCGCGCGCCGCACCCGCCGCCTCACCGGACAGGCGCCCATCATCATCGTGCCGCGCCATCTGCACGACCTAGTCGCCGACTTGGGCTTCCGCGAGATCATTGAACTCGATTGGTGGCAGGAGTACGCGACCGGCGCCAACGCGGTTACGAACGGGAATTCGGAAAGCGGCCTCACCATCACCCACGTCCCGGCGAATCATTGGGGCGCGCGTGTCATCCGCGATACCCACCGAGGCTTTGGGGGATACGTCATCCGCGCGGGCAAGCACTCCATCTATCACGCTGGCGACACCGCCTACTTTGACGGATTCCGGAAGATCGGCCAGCGCCTGCGTCCGGAACTGGCGCTCTTGCCCATAGGCGCCTACTCTCCGGAATCATTTCGCGCCGTGCATACCAGTCCCGAGGATGCCATGCGGGCTTTCCTCGATCTGGGCTCGCGCTGGATGGTCCCCATGCACTACGGCACCTTCCGCCTTTCGCATGAACCGATGGAAGAGCCGGTGCAGCGACTGCACTCCGCCGCCGCGGCGGCCGGCGTCAGCGAAAAGATCCGGGTGTTGGAAGAAGGGGTTACGAAGTTCTTTTGATTTACCCGTCTCCGCACTCACTCTTTTGCCGAAAAGCCGACAGCGCTGACCTTCCTTCGTGTCCTTTGTGTCCTTCGTGTTAATTGCTTCTGCATTTGCCACCAGTCTACGGCGGTTCAATACGCCATCAACACCCTTAGGTCCCGCACATTATTCCCTGTCGGCCCCGTCACGATCGCATCCCCCAGCGCTGCGAACAGCGGATAAGCATTAAATCCCTTCAGCGCCTGGTGCACAGTCACGCCGCTGCCCAACGCTGAGAACCGGAGCGTGGTCTCGCCGTCCACCACCGCGCCCGCCGCCGGCGAGTTCCCATCCACGCCATCCGTACCCGCGGACAGCACCGTGATGTTCTCGCCGGTGATCTTGCTGGCACAGTAAAGCGCGAACTGCTGGTTGCGCCCGCCGATACCGCTTTGCGCCGGCTTCGCTCCCGTGACTTCGCCCCCGGAGATCAAGCACACCCGCGACGCGCCCTTGCGCAGGTGTCGCAACCGTCGCAGCAGGTGGTCCGCCGCTTTCGCATAGTCCCAGTCGTCGCAACTGTTGTCGATCTCCACCGCGAAACCCATCTCCGTCGCCTTGGTCGCCGCCGCTTTTACCGCATCCAGATTGCTCAAGATGGGCCACCACCGCGAGTACGCAAACAGCGGATTATCTTTGTCGGGTGTCTCCGTCAACGCCTCGTGCTCGAACAACTCCCGCACCGACGCGGGAAACTTCTTCACCAGCCCATATTTTTTCGCGATGCGATAACAATCTTCCACCGTCGAGGGGTCCGGCATCGTCGGGCCGGAAGCCAGCGCATCCAGCGCGCCCTCGGGGACGTCGCTCACCAGGACGCTGATCTGCTTCGCATTGTGGGTCGCTGCCGCCTGTGCCAGCCGTCCACCCTTTACCGCCGACAGATGTTTGCGGATGGCATTCACCTCCGCGATGGGCGCGCCCGAATCCAGCAGCACATGATAGGTCTCGCTCAGGTCATCCAGCGAGATCTCATCGTCAATCGGCTTCTCCACCATCGCCGACCCGCCACCGCTGATCAGGTAGACGATCAGCGAGGTCCCGCTCATTACGTTCAATGTCTTGAGGATCGCATCGGCCGCCTTCACCGACTCGCGATTCGGTTCCGGATGGCCGCCGTGAAAATACCGAAAGCCATCCACCAGCGCTTCCTTGGGGTCGGGTGCGCATACGATGCCACTCACCGTCGTTCCTAACTGCTGACGTAATTCCTTCGCCATCGCATGGCCGGCCTTGCCTATGGACACGGCATAGATACGCGACAAATCGCCGATTCCATACAAGTCTTCGCCTACCCGCAGGACCCCGCGGGTCGCCTGCACATGCCGTGCGAACGCCGCGGGAATGCTCGCCTCCCGCAAGGAATGGGAAAATATCTCGCGCGCTTGCGTCCGCAGGTTCGTGAATGTGTCCGTCGGGGTCATTGGGTTTTTAGCTATCGGCTTTCGGCTTCTAGCTTTTAGCTCTTAGCTCCTGGCTCTGGTTCAGGTTTGCTTTTATCTCTCTAAAGTTTTTGCTTTCTCTGTGTCGAATGTGTTCTTGCTTTTCAAATTACCAAATTATCCGATTACCAGATTTTACAATTCCTCACTTTTTTCTCATTCCTCACCTCACAAAATGCTCCCCCACCCAATCCTCGATCGCCTTTTGCATTCGCGGCAGTTGTCCCAGGAAGAAATGGTCTGCGCCCTCCACGATCACCAATTCTTTCGGCTCAGGCGCATTATCAAACGCCGCCAGTAAGGCAGCCTGCGGCGAGTACTGGTCATTGCCGCCACTCACAAACAGCTTTGGCTTCCGACAATCGCGCAGAAAGTCGTACGTGTAGGTCCGGCCATCCACCGCCACCGGTGTCCCCAGAGATATCACTCCCATCACCCGCTCGTCCGAACACGCCGCCCGCAGCCCCGTCGCCGCGCCGAAGGAAAAGCCCGCGAAGAGCAGCGGCAACTTATATTCCTGATCGAGATACTCCAGCGCCGCGCGCACGTCGTCCACTTCCCCGCGACCCTCGTCATGCATGCCTTCACTGAGTCCGGCGCCGCGGAAGTTGAAGCGCAGCACGGGAAATCCGAACTTGCTCAGCGACTTCATCGCGTTGTACACCACTTTGTTATGCATGGTGCCGCCGAACAGTGGATGCGGATGGCACACCAGTGCGGCATGGGTTGCCGCAGGCGTGCCCGCATTGAGCAACGCCTCCAGCCGGCCTACCGGCCCCGGCAACATCAACGATCTGATCTCACCCGCCATATTTCTCGCTCGTTCCTTCTTTTTTCTTGCCCGCCCTTGCTTTGATCCTTCTCTTGATCCGTCTTTATCCGCGGTTAAGTTTGTGACTTTGCCTTTATCTGCGTTTTTCTGCGTTCATTTGCGGCCAACGCTTTTTCTCACGATTCTCATTCTAGGTTATCCTCGGTACGTGGACCCATTCCAGCTAACCCGCGAACTCATCGACATCGAATCCATCAGCGGCAATGAAGGCGCCGTCGGTGAGTTCCTGTTGCGGGAATTGAAGTCCCTCGGATTCATCACCGCTAGGATGCCGGTTGACGACGCCGCGAACCGCTTCAACGTTTACGCCACCATCCCGGAGGCTCAGAATCCAGTCGTCGTCTTTTCCACTCACATCGACACCGTCCCTCCATTCATTGCCTCCTCGGAAGACGACACCCGCATCTACGGGCGCGGCGCCTGCGACACCAAAGGCATCATCGCGGCTATGATCGCCGCCGCCATCCGGCTCAAAGCGGAGAAGGCGCCCATCGGCCTGCTCTTCGTCGTGGGCGAAGGGCGCGACAGCCTCGGTGCCCGCACCGCCAACGCCTCCACCACCATGACCGCTCGTCCAAAGTTTCTCATCAATGGTGAGCCTACCGAGAATCACATCGCTAGCGCCTCCAAGGGCGCGCTGCGCGTCGAGATCACCGCTCGGGGCAAGATGGCTCACTCCGCCTACCCGCACCTGGGCGAATCCGCCGTTGAGAAACTTCTCGACGCCCTCCAGCGCATCAAGTCCGTCGCACTGCCGGTCGATCCCGAGATCGGCCCCACCACGGTCAACATCGGCATCATCGAAGGAGGCCGCGCCCCCAATGTTATTGCTGATTTTGCCAAGGCGCAGCTCTTATACCGCACAGTCGGCCCCGTCGATAAGTTAAAGCAAGACTTGAAGGCTATGGTCGGTGACCTTGCCGAGCTGGAATGCGTCCTCGACCTTCCCTGCGTGAAGCTTCACACCTTCGCAGACTCACCCACTTTCAAGGCTCTCCCCACTTTCGTCGCCGCCTACACCACTGACATCCCCGCCCTCAGCACCTGGGGCGAGCCCATCCTCTTTGGTCCCGGCTCCATCCACGTGGCCCACACCGCCGGCGAGTTCATCGACAAACAGCAACTGCTCGACGCCATCGAGATCTACTACGCCATGGCGAAAAAGCTGTTCGCGTCGTAAACGATTTACACTTAAACCATGCACGGCCCCACCAACTTATTAGCCAACGCTTCCTCCTCTTACCTTCGCTCGGCCATGCATCAACCTATTCGCTGGCACGAGTGGGGAGAAGAAGCCTTTGCTACGGCCCAGCGCGAAAACAAACCCATCCTGCTCGACATCGGCGCCGTGTGGTGTCACTGGTGCCACGTGATGGATCGCGAATCTTACGACAGCGCCGAAGTCGCCACCCTCATCAACGAGAATTTCATCGCCA
>JBKKBM010000145.1:0-9481 GCA_046714215.1 Terriglobales bacterium
TGCAGCGCACCACGCGCGGTCAACATCGGCGCCTTGCCCGCCCAGGTACTATCGGAATTCAGCTCGCTGCTGGAGCCATCGCTGAAGGTACCCGTTGCGAGGAATTGCTGTGTCTGGCCTGTGTAGATGAAGGGATCAACCGGCGTGACCGCGATGGAAGTCAAGACAGCCGGCGTCACCGTGATGATAACGGAGCTGGTGGCGGTGACGTATCCGTCGTAAACCTTCAAGGTGATGGTGTGCGTTCCCACCGCGAGGGTGACGGTTGGATTCACTCCGCTCACCGTGTCGAACGGGCCGGTCCATGTGTAAGTCAATGGATCGCCGTTCGGATCGGACGAGGCCGAACCGTCCAGAGTCACGTCTGCGCCGAGGGGAGAAGTCGCCGCGACCGTTTGATTAGGACCGGCGTTCGCGATGGGCGGCTGATTCGCCGCTACCACGGTCAATGTCGTACTGCCACTGACGCTGCCGGAGGTTGCCGAAATGGTGGTACTGCCCACGGCCAAGCTAGTAGCCAGTCCGCTGCTGCTGATGGTCGCGACACTGGGATTGCTGCTGCTCCATGATGCACCCGCGGGCGTGTAGGCCTCGACGACTGTACTCAGCGGAGTCGACGGATTGATCTGGCCGCCCACGGCATACAGGACGCCGTTCACCGTGCCCACGCCGTGGCCCGCGCGCGGAGTAGGCATGCTGGGCATCAGACTCCAACTATTGGTGGAGGGATCGTACGCCTCGACTCTGGCAAGATAGCCGCCTTGGTATCCTCCCACGGCGTACAGAATGTTGCCGACCGTACCGGCGACGGGATGTCGTGGTGCGGGCATTGGTGCCTTGGTCGTCCAAGTGTTGCTGACCGGGTCGTAGGCCTCCACCGTACTCAGAGGGCCGCTCGCGTTGCTGCCGCCCACGGCGTAGAGGATGCCGTTCACTACCGAAACGGCCAGCCCAGTTCGTGCGGTTGGCATAGGGGCTTTGGTGCTCCAGGTGTTCGTGACCGGGTCGTAGGCTTCCACGGTATCAATCCGCGTAACGCCGCCAAAATTGGCATTGTCCCCTCCTACCACGTAGAGGATGCCGTTCACCACGCCCACGCCATGACCACCCGAGCGGGGAGTGGGGATAGGCGCCTTCGTACTCCAGGTGTTGGTCGCGGGGTTATAGGCTTCGTTGCGGGAGTACGGGAATACCGATGGCCCACCGCAGCTATCGTTCCCGCCCAGCACGTAAAGGATACCGTTCACCGCGCCGGCGTTGGAGCCCCAGCGCGCTGTCGGCATCGATGCCCGCGCACTCCAAGAGTTCGTCGTTGGGTCATACGCTTCGAGGTTGGCGTACGCGCCGCAGACGAAATCCGTTCCGCCGGCCGAGTAAAGGATGGAGCCGACGCTCGCGACCGAATGCCCAATATTTCCGAAGCGCAAGGGAGCCTTCGTCGCCCAGGTGCCCGGACCCGCAGTCAACACGCTGGTGGATCCATTGCTGTACGTAGCCGTGGCGGTGAATTGCTGCGTCTGGCCCACAGTGACGGTGGGATTGGACGGCGTGACCGCGATGGATGTCAGGGTCGGCGCCGGGAATACCGTGGTGTTGAGGAGGATCAAGACGCTGTTGCTGCCAAGATCAGCCGCAGCCAGATCCGGCTTGCCGTCACCATTGAGGTCCCGAATCGCGATGAAGGTCAATGCTGACCCCGCGGTGAACACGCTGGCGGCGCCGAAGGATCCGGTGCCATCGCCGAGGAAGACTGAGATGTTGCTGCTGTTGTTCTCCACGGCCAGGTCGGGCTTGCCATCGCCATTGAGGTCGCCAATTGCGACGGACCGCGCGTCCGCCCCCACGGCGAAGTTGGCGGCAGCGCCGAAGGAGCCGGTGCCGGTGCCCAAGAGGATCGAAAGGTTGTTGCTGTAGAGTTTCGTCACAGCCAAGTCGGGTTTGCTATCGCCATTGAGGTCTCCAATCGTGACGGATGACGAGCCGGCTCCTACGGCGAAGTTGGTGGCGACACCGAATGAGCCGGTACCGTTACCCAATAGGATCCAGACGTTGTTTAGGATCGAGACGTTTTGGCTGGCTAAATTCGCCACGGCCAGGTCGAGCTTGCCGTCGCCATTGAGGTCCCCGACCGCGACGTGATGCGGTTTGGCTCCCGCTGCGAAGTCGGTGGCGGCACTGA
Organism: Terriglobales bacterium; assembly: GCA_046714215.1. Classification (GTDB taxonomy): domain Bacteria; phylum Acidobacteriota; class Terriglobia; order Terriglobales; family Acidobacteriaceae; genus DATLCI01. Next base: position 2,180 of record JBKKBM010000145.1, read on the forward strand.
ATGCGCCCGTGCCCGTGCCCAAGAGGACCGAGACGGTGCCGCTGTCGTGATTCGCGACGGCCAAGTCGGCCTTGCCATCGCCATTGAGGTCGCCTAGCGCGACGGACACCGGAAACGCCCCCACGGGGAAGGGGGTGGCGACGCCGAAGGAGCCGGTGCCATTACCGAGCAAAACCGACACCCTGTTGCTGTGCTGACTCGTCACGGCCAAGTCGAGATTGCCATCGCCATTGAGGTCGCCAATGGCGACGGACCGCGCGTCCGCCCCCACGGCGAAGTTGGCGGCAGCGCCGAAGGAGCCGGTGCCGGTCCCCAAGAGGATCGAAACGTTGTTGCTGCTGTAATTCGCCACGGCCAGGTCGGGCTTGCCATCACTATTTAGGTCCCCAATCGCGAGGGAGTACGGGGCCGCTCCCACGCCAAAGTTCGTAGCCGGGCTGAACGAGACGGTCTGAGCCATGACGGCTACCGGGAGCAGCACCGCAAAACTGATGGCCAGGAGCCCAAGCATCAGCACTCGTACGGTCAAGGTGGAGATCAAACGGCGGTGCGCCATCGGCATAGTCATGGTGAATCCTCTTTTCTCTACGCCCTTAAACGCCCTGCACATGGGAATCCCTTTTCGGGATTCATGTATTTGTTTTCATTGCCGGGCAGACTGGAACAGGTTCCGGCCGATTTCCCAGGCGCCATCAGCCGTAAGTCCTTATCTCTGTCGCCTTTACGAAAGGCACGTCGCGCCCACCCAGCGACATCCGTTGACGAACCGTCCTATTCCGGCTAAGCTCTCCTTCTACCCAAAGACCTTTATGAGATCTCGATTCGCACTGTCGCTGCTATCGCTGCCTTTACTGGCGGGGTTCGCACTCGCCCAGACTGCACCCGCTCCCGCCAAGCCCGCCGCCCAGGCTACCAATGAAGCCGCGCCCGAACCCAAATTCAAGGTTGGGGACACGCTGCCCGACTTCACTCTGAAAGATCAGAATCGCCAGGACGTGACCCTGGCCAGCTTCCGCGGCAAGAAGAATGTGGTGCTCGCCTTCTACATCTTCGCTTTCACCGGTGGTTGAGAAACCGAGATGAAGGCTTACCAGGCCAAGCTGGCCGACCTGGAAGCCTCTGACACCCAGGTCCTGGGTGTAAGCATGGATAGCACCTTCGCCAATAAAGCCTTCGCCGAAAAAGCCGGCGTCACCTTCCCGTTGCTCAGCGATTGGGGTGGCGATGTGACCCAGAAATTCGGTATCTACGACAAGCGCTACAAAGCTGCGCGCCGCGTTACCTATCTCATCGACAAGACGGGGAAGGTGATCGAGATGCAGGTAGACCGCGATGCCGTGAATCCCGATGCCATCGTGACGGCGTGCAAACGGCAAAAGCTGAAGGAGTAGGGAAGCCAGTTACCGGCTACCAGTAAAGTCAAAGGCGCTGTCGGCTATCGGCTGTCGGTGCGGCCCTTTCTGCGTTTCCCTGCGTCCTGGCGGTGAAAGCCTTTCTTGCCTGCAATCAATTACACTTTCAGCATGGAAGTGATTTACGGCCTACATGCCGTGGAAGAAGCGCTGCGCGCGCGCGGACGCGCCTTCGAGTACGTAGCCGTCGCCCGCGACCGCAAAGACGCCAAGCTCCAACGCATCATCGCCGCCTGTCGTGAGGCCGGTGTCGCGGTGCGCTTTGAAGACCGCGATCAACTCACCCGCATGGCCCGCTCGCAGACGCATCAAGGCGTGGTCGCCGTGGCCGCGCAGAAGAAGTACGACGACCTCGAATCCATCCTCGGAGACAGGCGCGGGCAGTACGCTTTTGTTGTGGTGCTGGATGGCGTGGAAGATCCGCACAACCTGGGCGCGCTGCTGCGCACGGCGGATGCGGCGGGCGCTGATGGCGTCGTCATTCCCGAGCGCCGCGCCGTGGGTGTGAATGCGACCGTGGTGAAAGCCTCCGCGGGCGCGAGCGAGCATGTGCCCGTGGCCAAGGTCACGAACATCGCGCGCACGGTCGAGGAGATCAAGGAGCGCAACATCTGGACCGTGGGCCTCGACGAACGCAGTACCCAGACCTACGACCAAGTCGACTACCAGATGGATTGCGCCATCGTCCTCGGCGCCGAAGGCCACGGATTACACGACCTGGTGCGGAAGAAGTGCGACTTCCTCGTATCTATCCCCATGCTGGGCAAAGTGCCGTCGCTGAATGTCTCCGTGGCCGGCGCGGTGGTGATGTATGAGGTCGCACGGCAGCGGCGAGTCGCCGGAAAATGAGATTCGTCTTCGCCCGTCATCTCTTGGCATGCCTGCTCGTGGCGTCATCTATTCACGCCCAAACCGCAACCCCTACTGCGCCGCAAACGGCACCTGCGCCCCCGCCGCAGGCCCTGGCCGCGAAAGCCGCGCCGTCGCCGACAACAACCCCAACTGTTGACCGCGATGCCTTCACCTTCCTGCGCTACCAACTTACAGCGACGCTGACGTTGGCGCGCCATGGCTTTGCCGTCCGCGGCAACATCACGCTCCGCAACGACTCGCAGCAGCCGCAATCGCGGCTGGCGTTGCAGCTGTCGTCCACGCTGCGTTGGGCGGCCATCCGCTCTGGCGAGACGACTTTGCCTTTTCGCTCTGAACGCATCGTGCATGACATTGATCACACGGGTGCGGTGAATGAGGCGATCGTCGAATTATCCCGTCCGATCACGCCAGGTGAATCGGTCGAACTCGAGATCGGCTATCAAGGCACCATCGATCGGGATGCCAGTCGCCTCCAGCGCCTGGGCATACCCGCCGCGCTCGCCCGCCGCAGTGATTGGGACGCCATCAATGAAGCCTTCACCGCGGTCCGCGGCGTCGGCCACGTGGTCTGGTACCCGGTGGCGCTCGAACCGGCAACGCTCGACCAAGGCAACAAGGTCTTTCACGAACTTGGCGTATGGCGCGCACGTCATGCGGCCTCGCGCTTCCGCGTGACCTACATGGACGATTCCGGCAAACCCTTTTTCGCCAACGGTGAGCGCAAGTCTGAAGTCGAGAAGGTGTACGAACTCGAGCGTATGGGACTCGAAGGCCCGTTCTTCGTGGTCGCTGCTCTGGCCCCGGTGACCACGGCCAATGGTCGCGTGCTGCATCTGCCGGGACACGAAAATGCAGCGCGCAAACTCGCCGCCGCGCTCGCGAAGACCGAACCGGTCGCAAGCAATGGCAAGCCGGTGCCTGCCGTGGTGATTGAGCTGCCCGCGGGTTGGGTCGGCTATGACAATGGACCGGTGTTGCTCACCCCGCTGGGGGAAAATTCCGCAGGTGCGCTTGCATCGCAACCCGCCCAGCAGGTTGCGCACCTGGTTACGCACGCGAATCTCTATTCACATCGCGCTTGGATCTACGAAGGGCTGGCTCACTTGGCGCAAGTCGCCAGCATAGAACAGCAGCAGGGACGCGCCGCCGCACTCGATCTGCTGGCCAAGCATAGGCCAGCGCTCACGCTGATCGCTCCGCTTGAAGCCGGACCGAACGACGCGCGCAACAGCCTCATCAACGCGACCGACGAGATCTACTACCGCAGCAAGGCGATGTGGGCGTGGTGGATGCTGCGCGAGATGCTCACGCCCGCAACGGTGCAGAAGGCACTCGCGGGCTATCAAGCTGAAGCGGACACTGAGCCGGCTTACGTCCAACGTCTGCTGGAAGCGGCCAGCGGGAAAGATCTGGAATGGTTTTTTGATGATTGGGTCTACCGCGATCGCGGGCTGCCGGACTTCCGCATAGTCAACGTCTATCCCCGGGAGAACCTTAAAGGCACATACATCGTGACGGTCACGGTGGAGAACCTCGGGCGCGCGGGGGTGGAGGTTCCGGTGCGGGTCCGCACGAAGACGGGGGAAGTCACCGCGCGTCTGCTGGTGAAAGGGAAGACGCAGGCCACCGTGCGCATCGAGACGGCGATGCCGCCGACGGAGGTCGTCGTCAACGACGGCAGCGTGCTGGAGGGCGATGACAGCAATAACGTTTTCATAGTGCCGCCTGCCAAGCAGTAAACCCGCCGTATCGTGTAGGCTGTTCCTCTGTACGGGAGTTCAACATGGCTTATATCCAGTTTCTCGGTGCTGCGGGGACGGTCACCGGCTCCAAACATCTGATCAACACGGGCGACTTGCAGGTGTTAGTCGACTGCGGACTCTTTCAGGGCAAGAAAGAGTGGCGCGAGCGCAACTGGCAAGACATCCCCATTCCCGCGCGCGAGATTGACGCCGTCATCCTCACCCATGCGCACCTCGACCATTGCGGTTGGATCCCGCGGCTCTATCAGGAGGGCTACAAGGGCAAAGTCTATGCCACCCAGCCGACCATCGAACTCTGCGGCGTGGTGCTGTCGGATTCCGGACACCTGCAGGAAGAAGAAGCGGAGTTCCACAATCGGCACAAGAGTTCGAAGCATAACCCCGCGCGACCGCTCTACACGCAAGAGGATGCGGAGGAATGTCTGAAGTACTTTGTTCCGGTGGAATTCCATGTTGACACGCAATTGAGTCCGAACTTCAAGTTCCAATTCACGCGGGCGGCGCACATCCTGGGATCGGGCATGGCGCAGATCACGGTGCGGCAGAATGGCGGCGAGCGGCGGCTGCTCTTCACCGGCGACATTGGCCGCATGCGTGACAGCAAGATCGCTCCCGGCAAAGTATTGCGCACGGGGCCGGAGGGCGGCGCTAAGACGGACTTGCTGGTGATGGAATCGACCTATGGCAATCGCGAGCATCCGAAGACGGACCCGCGGCCGGAGGTCGCAAAGATCATCCAGGACACGGTGAAGCGCGGAGGCAGCATCGTAGTGCCGGCCTTCGCGGTGGAGCGCACCCAGAAATTCCTGTTCATGTTGAAGAGCATGATGGAGGCGGGCGATATTCCGCGCGTGCCCATTCATGTGGACAGTCCCATGGCCATCAAGGCGGTGCGCATCTTCATGAAATATGCGGGTGAATTTTCTGCGGAGACCAAAGACCTGATCGACCGCTTTGGTACGCCGCTGGACTGGCCGAATGTGTTTTTTGACGAGACCCAGCAGCAATCCAAGAAGATCAACGACTCGAATTATCCGGCCATCATCGTTTCATCGAGTGGCATGGTGACGGGCGGGCGGGTGCTGCATCACCTTATCCATCGGCTGCCGGACCCGCGCAACACCGTGATGTTCATCGGCTTCCAGGCCCCGGGAACGCGCGGCGCCATCATCAAGAGCGGAGCCGCAAGTGTGCGCATCTTCAGCCAGGAGGTCGCGATCCGCGCGCAGGTAGTGGCCATCGATCAGTTCAGCGACCACGCGGATACGGCCGAATTACAAGAATGGTTGCAGACGTTTCAGGAGCCGCCCGACGTGACCTACCTAGTCCACGGAGAGCCCGCCGCCGCGGCTATGATGCGCGACGCATTCCAGCGGGAACTAAAGTTGAACGTGAAGGTGGCCGAGTATATGCAGAAGGTGGAAGTAAGTGGAATCACTTCTGGGTGACGGTGCCGCGACCTTGTCCGATAACGACGGCGTCCATCTTTGCGGGCAGGTGGTAGCCGCGGTCGAGACCCACCTTGGGATACTTCGGACTGACGAAGCGGTCCACAAAAAATTGCAGCGCCATACGCGGAACGGTGACGCCATCGATGGTCACCGACTCCACCGCCACGTGGACCATTCCGGCGCCGGCCGCAGCGGTACGCGCGCTGACCTCCACGTCGTGAATGCCGGTAAATAAATACATCAGCGGATTATGCGTGCGGCGGTTGCGGGTAATGTCGTCAAAGGCGATGCGCGCCTGGGCGCGTACCTGGTTGGGCGTCAGGGTGAAAACCACCGACCGCACGCCCTCGGGCATGGTCAGTCGGCGCTCCGCAAAGTAGGCGTTGATCTCATCCTGCTGAAAGATAGTGGTCCGCTTGGGGGGACGTCCCTTCGCGCCGTTCTCTTTCACAGCCGCGATCTTCGTCTCCATGGAGTCAGCCAATTGCTTCCGGTCTTTTACGGGAAGCGGCGACGCAGCGGCCAAAGGGTTAGCGGCCAAATGGCTGGCGGCCAAAGCGAAGCTGAGGGCAAGCGCCCCCATCAGGGAAATATTAATTGCGGGCTTTCGCTGGGTTTGCATTTTTCAAGTTAGATGCAGAATCCGGCGGGGGCAGGGCGTCGAGAGGAGAGATTGCCACCACCGCATTTTGCACTGAGCCGGAAACCAGCATCTGGTCGCGGGGGCCAGTCAGGCGGAGGCTCAATGCGCGGTCAAAGCCGGCGCGTCCGGAGACCTGGTAGGGACCGGTGCGCGTTTGCATGAGGGACGAAGTGAGGTCAACTACTTCATCGCGGATGTTCAACGTGCCCGTCCAGTCAGAGAACTGAACTGCCGGGGCTTGTCCCGCGGTACGCCAGGCGCCATTGGTCCAGCGGAACTCCGCCTCGCCGGAGGCGGAACGGCGGAGCATGAGCGCGTCTGCGCCGCGCAAAGTCAGGTGATAAGTGAGTCGCAACGTTCCGGTGCCGAGCGGGCTGCGCAGCAGAGCATTCACCTGCGCCAGCGGCAAGCCCTCAACAATACCTTGTCCCGTGAACACCGGTTCACTGCCCGTGAGGTCGGCGTTCCATGTGCCTAGATGTTTGCCGGAAAGCAGGTCTGCGTGAAAGCCCGTCACTCCGATTTTGCCGTGGTCAAAATCAACGCGGCCGGATGCGCGCGTAGCGACCAGGTTCTTGATCACCAGCCGCCCGATGGAGATGGTCCCCTGCGCGGCGAGGTCCATCAAGCGGGATGTCTTCACCGTCTTGCCACTGAAGATGCGCGGCAGGGTGAGCCAGTCGGGGCTGCGATAGCGGGGATTCAAGACGCGATTCAGTTCGTCGAGATTCACCTCTGCCGCCTTCAAGTCAAAAGTGGATGGGCACGCCATGGGGGAGCAGCGTCGCGGAATCGTGACCGTACCTTCAATGACGGTGTTGCTGCCTTCGAGGCGCGCGGCCAGTCGCTGGATCGTAACGGCATCGGGAGTGAATTGCAGTGTTGCGGACTGGAGCACCAGCGGCGCTGCCACGCCGTCGACTTGCGTGGCCGCCTGGCGCAACTGGGCGGTCCCGATGATGAGGGGCGGAGAGAAATTGGCAAAGACGCCGTTCACCGAGAGACTGAAATCAGCAAAACCGGAGGCCTGGTAACGCGGATCCGAGAGTCCGAATAAACTCGCCTCGATCAGCTACTTCTTGATGTCTGCGTCTCCCTTGGCGTCAACCACGATGGCAGTGCGGGTAAGTCTCGCCGCGACGTAGACGGGGACGGCGCCG
>JBKKBM010000146.1:0-7257 GCA_046714215.1 Terriglobales bacterium
GTGTGTATGCGGTTACCCCGCGCGGGACATGGTGGAGCGCCCCGCCTTCATCGCCCGCAATCAGGAGTCGGTGGAAGCCATCGCCGCCCGTACCCGGGGCATTGATGTCATCTGCGGATTCGTGACGCCCGCCGACGCCCAGACCGGCAAGTCGGTGATGAACTCCGCCGCCCTCCTGCGCGACGGCAAGATCGCCTTCCTCCAGTCCAAGATGCTGCTGCCCACCTATGACGTCTTCGACGAGATGCGTAATTTTGCTCCCGCCAAATCGCAATCGGTACTGGATATCAGGAAAAGAAAGCTCGCGCTCACCATCTGCGAAGACGCCTGGAATGATAAGACCTACTGGCCCCGCCAACTCTATAGCGTGGATCCGGTTGACGAACTCGTAAAAGCGGGCGCCGACCTCATCCTTAATATTTCCGCGTCACCGTATCAATTGGGCAAACGCAAGATCCGCGAAGACATGCTCGCCGCCATCGCCCGTCACCACGGCAAGCCGGTCATCCTGGTGAACCAGGTCGGCGGCAATGACAGCGTCATCTTCGATGGTTCCAGCATGGCCATTGATCCCACCGGTAAAGTCGTCGCCCGGGCGCTCTCCTTCGAAGAGGACCTGGTCATGGTCGACCTTGAGACCCTGCAAGGCGATTTGCATCCCCAGAACCGTGATCGCGTCGCCGTCGCCTACCAGGCGCTGGTGCTTGGCACCCGCGACTATGTGCGCAAATGCGGATTTCAGCAGGTCGCCCTCGGACTCAGCGGTGGCATCGATTCCGCCCTGGTCGCTTGCATCGCCGTCGACGCCCTCGGCCAGGACAACGTCACCGGCATCGGCATGCCCAGCCCGTATTCTTCACCCGGCAGTGTGGACGATGCCCGCAAACTCGCGCGCAACCTCGGCATCAACTTTGAGTTGGTCCCCATCTCCGGGATGTTCGCCGCCTTCCGCGACACCATGAAACCGGTCTTTGCCGGCCAGCCGGAAGACGTTACGGAAGAGAACATGCAGTCCCGTATCCGCGGCAACGTGCTCATGGCCTATTCCAATAAGACCAACCGCCTCATCCTCACCACCGGCAACAAGTCGGAGCTGGCGGTCGGCTACTCCACTCTCTATGGCGACATGGCCGGCGCCCTCGCTGTGATCTCCGATGTCCCCAAGACCATGGTCTATCAACTCGCCGTCCATGTGAATGCCGCTCAGTTGCGCATTCCCCAGGCCACCATCGACAAGCCGCCATCCGCAGAGTTGCGTCCCGGTCAGGTCGATCAAGACACTCTGCCCCCTTACTCGGTGCTCGATCAGATATTGGAAGATTATGTAGAAGACCTGAAGACGGTGAAGCAGATCAGCAAGGAGCGCAAGCTCGACAAAGACCTCGTCTTAAAGATCGTACGCATGATCGAGCGCAGCGAATACAAGCGGCAACAGGCGCCGCTGGGGCTCAAGATCACCGAAAAAGCTTTTGGCCTGGGCCGCAGGTTTCCCATCGCCGCGCGCTACGAAGTCTGATCCACTCTGATAGGAAACTACTCATGAAAACGCTACTCATTCTCTGCATCCTGGCGTTCGCGTTACCGTCAAGGGCGCAAGTGAAGCACCAAGCCCTACCGGCAAAAGCTAAGCCCGCAACAGCGCCCCTGCCGTCCCCCGAAGAAGTGAACGAATTCCTCCGCCGGATGTTCGGCTACGACGCCACGGTTACCTGGACGATCCAAGCCATCATTCCCGCCGAAGCGCCCGGGGTCGCGCACATCGTCGCCACCATCGGTCAGCAGCCGCGTCCCATCCATCTCTATGCTTTACCCGGCGGGAAATTTGCCGTTGTCGGTGATCTGGTCCCCTTCGGGCCAGATCCCTTTGCGCCCGTTCGTACCACCTTGGTGGCGCAGGCCAAGGGCGTCGCCCGCGGACCCGCCACCGCCGTCGTCACCCTCGTCGAGTTCAGTGATTTGCAGTGTCCCTTCTGTCGCTCCGCTCAGCCCATCATCGATCGTTTGGTTGCGGACGTCCCGGGTACCCGCCTGGTCTTCCAGCCGTTTCCTCTGCCTATGCATGCGTGGGCGATGAAGGCGGCTGCCTACGCGGAGTGTGTGGCCCAGCAAAAGCCTGCTGCCTTCTGGGGATTCATCAATGGGGTCTATGACGACCAGGCCAACATCACTGACGCCAACCTTGACGCCAAACTCGCCGGCATCGCTACCGCCGCGGGCGCGGACGCGCAGCAGGTAGCCGCTTGTGCCGACACTCCTGCCATCCAGCAGCGCATTCAGCATTCGATCGAGTTGGGTAAGTCAGTAGGAGTGAATGCCACCCCAACCATCTTCATCAATGGACGCAAGGTCACCGGCATTGCCGACCTGCCTTACGAACACCTTAAAGCGTTGGTTGAATTTGAGGCGGCGGAAGCCCGCAAGCAAAAGTAGTTAGTGCCCGCCCAACACCGTCTCCGTCCCTTCCTGCTTGGGGCGCGGCTGGCGGATGACATGCGGGGTCACCAAAAAAATCAATTCGCTCGAGACGTCTTGCTTGCCTCGCGTGCTCACCGCCAGCCCCAACAGCGGGATGCGCGACAACCAGGGCAGCCCCCGGATCGCATTGGTCTCCTGATGATCGACCGAGCCCGCTATCACGGACGTCTCGCCATCTTTCAGCGTCATGGTACCGGTGTATTCCCGGGCGGATATCGTGGGTACATTGTTGAAGCTCCGCCCGCCCAGCGCTTTGATCTGCAATTCCAGCTTCAGGGTCACATCGTTATTGCCGCTGACCAGGGGCGTGGCCTTCAACGTGATCCCCAGATCTTCATAGTTAAAAGAGGGAATGATCCCCGTGAGCGCGTTGTTGTTAGTCACGCCGGGAATATTGAGCAACGGCGCATATTGAGAGGTCAGCACCGGTACCCGGTCGCCAATGCGATAGATCGTCGCCGAACCCTGCGCTGCGCGCAAGGTCATATGCTGGATGATCGCCACCGAGGTATTGGAGTAATCCAGTTTCAACGAAACATTCGGGATCACCAGCCCGCTCAGGGTCTTGCCGCCGCCGAATACCGCGAACGGCTGCAGGAAGACCGAGCCGCCCTGCAAGGCGAGTGCCGCCGCGATGGCTGCCGCATCCGCCGCCGTTACTGCCCCGCTCGCGATCAACCGGTTGATCAGGTCCTGATTGCCGGCTTGACTCAACAGCGCCCGCGCTTCCGTGCCCACGTTGAAGATGGTGAACTGCAGCGGCAACTGGATGCCGATGTTGCGGTTCATGCTGCGGCTTATCTGGTATGCGTGGACCTCCAGCAGCACTTCGGGCTTCGCCGTGCTTACATCTTGGATGAGCGACTCCACCGCGCGGAGCGTCTCCGCCGGCGCCCGGACGCTGATCGTCCCTGCCGCCTGGTCCGCGATCACGAACCGCACATTCAGCATCGTGCGCACGAGGTTGGCGATGTCAGAAAGCTCCTGCGCGCTGGCAACGCTACTCAGTTGATAGGTGCGCAGCGAAAGTCGCTCCAACCGGCGGCGCGCATCGGTATTGTCAGCCGCTACGATCAGTTGGGTGGCGGACATCGGCAGATAAAACGTTCCCGTGACCTGGCCGGCGACCCGCATCACCGTCGCGAAATCAGCCTCATCTAGTTTGAAGCGCACCGTGCGCGCGGGAGCGGAATCATCAAACAGCACCGCGATCCCGAATGCCTTGCCAATGGCCGCCAGCAATTGCCGCGAGTCCCCGCGAAAATCGAAGGGGACCTTGCCCGGCTTGGGCTGCAATATCGGCTCGGATGCATAGTCGGTCGCCACCGGCAGGAATCGCGCCCGCTGCGGCGACGCCCCTATCATGGCGTCGCGTAAGCGCTCCTGCGCGAGCTTATGGTTGGGATCGAGCGCCAAGGCCTCGCGATATTCCCCCATCGCCTCGACCAGCAGGTTGCGCTGCAGCAGCGCGTCGCCTTTCTCCATGTGGCTGGAGATCAGCTGTTGCTTCACGAATTCATGGGTGGTGGCGTACGTGATCTCCTGCGGATTCAACTCCCGGCTCTCTTCCAGCGCCTCCAGCGCGTGCGTCAGGTTGTCGGTGTTTTCTGGCTGCGCTTGCAACCGCAAGGCGCGCTTAAAAAACGACTCCGCCTTGCGGATATCGGACTTCGATGGCTTCGCACTCGGCGCCGTAGTTGTCGCGGGAGTTCTTGTTGCAGCGGCCGGCCCTGCACTCTGCTGGGCGGAGAGCTGGACGCACAGCAGCGCTGCGACCATTGCCAGCCGCGTCCATGAGGGGGCGTTTCTCATCGCCCCTATTCTAATGCCAGCCGCCGCCGAAGTCGCACCCATGGGACGGTCGGGCAGGTCCACCCTCTAGGCGGGTGCTAGCGCTAACAAGTCGCTACAGCAGGGAAGGCAGAGGTCCGGCTCTAACTTTGCCAACTCGTCCAGGGGGAATATTCCTGTGGCCACGGCGATCACCTGAATGCCCACCGTGCGCGCCGCTTGAATGTCATTCGGAGTGTCGCCGATCACGCACACGGATGCCTGCGGGCCCAGCCGCCGCCGGGCTTCGGCCACTGCGTCGGCAAAGATCTCGGAGCGCAGTTCCCAACGGTCAGAAAACGACCCGAAGCGGAAGTAATCACGCAGCCCCGCGGCCTCGAGCTTCAGCCAGCCAATCGATTCCAGATTTCCCGAAGCCACGCCCAGCAACTTCTTGTGCTCCGCCAGCGTCTGCACCAACTCCAGCACCGATGGACAAAGCTCCGCGCGCATCAGCTCACGATTGCGCTCGACCTCCGTGCGCATGAGTTCCAGTATCTGTGGCAGGCGGGCTTCAAACTCAGCTTCGGAGAAATTCGCGCGGCGAACGAATGCCCGCAGGATGCCGATATCCGTATTGCCATGCACCGGAAGGCCGTGCAGCGTTCCTTGCAGGCCGAGGACTTGCTCAATGGCGACGTGAAACGCATTCATATGCGTTCCGCCATGGGCGTTCAGCAGGGTTCCGTCAATGTCGAAGAGGTAGGCGTCCGCCTCGATCCAACCCATCAGGCGGACTCCCGATAGGTGGACTCCAGACGTCGGAGCTGGAAGCAGATGTTAACGTGCAGCTTTCTTCTCCACGGGAAGCGCCGGGGCGCTGCGCGGCGGACGCCGCCCGTCCTTGCTGCGACTGCGCAGATCGCGCACATCCAGATCCAGTTCCGCCAGCGTACGGCTCAACGTATTCCGATGCATCCCCAGTTGGCGCGCCGCCTTGCACTGGTTTCCCTTGTTCTGTTGGAGAACATGGGCGATGAAGACTTTTTTAAATTCGCGGACCGCTTCGGAATAAAGAATGCCGGAACTGTGCATTTGTGAGACAAGCACTGCCAACTCGTTCTTCACAATGATCTGCCTTTCTCGCTATATTATGGCCGCGACCCGCCCGCAGTCGACTGCTGATCCTGATCCTGCTTTGCCCCCGCCGGTTGCGCGGGCTTCAACGATTCCATCCGCTGCTTACGCAGGAGGGACAGGCCCTCCTCAAACTTTTGTCGCATCTCCGCTGGCGCCAGCCAGCTTGCGCCCTTCCCGGTCACCAGGAAATAACGGCTTAACTGCGACTGCTCCAGGGTCTTGGACTTCGGAACAAACGCCGCCAACGCCAGCAATCCCACCGTGACCACCACCACGCCCCGGATCAACCCGAATGCTCCTCCGAGCACCCGGTCTACCGTGCGCAAACCCGCTTCCTTCATCATCCAACGGACCATCCGGCCCGCGATCCCGGCCAAAAGCATCACCGCGGTAAAGACCAAGAAGAACGCCGCCGCATGCGCCACCGCCGCTGACTTAACATGCGGTTCGAACCAGGGTGCCACTCTTCCATACTGCCACGCCGCCAGCAGGTATCCCAAGACCGCCCCGCCCAGCGAGAACATCTCAAAGAAAAAACCTTGGGCCGCCGCCAACAGTACCGATAACGCGATTATTCCTAGGATGATCCAATCAAGTCCGGACATCGTTCCCGTCAATCTCCCGCAATGCGGTATTCCCGGACGTCGAGTTCGGCCCCGGTAAGCTGGCGAAACGCCTGCTTGTACTTCTCACTTGTCTTGTGAGCAACCTCCTCCGGCAAGGATGGCGCCGGTGGTTGCTTGTTCCACCTGATACCTTCAAGATAATCGCGAACGAACTGTTTGTCGAATGAGAGTTGTGGTTTTCCCGGGCTGTAACTTTTCGCCGGCCAGAAGCGCGAAGAGTCCGGCGTGAATACTTCGTCCCCCAGCACCACTTCATCCGCTACTCGCCCAAACTCGAATTTTGTATCCGCGATGATGATGCCGCGCTCGCGCGCATGCGTGCCCGCGCGCTCATACAGGCGCAGGCTGATGTCGCGCAACTGCTCGCTCAACTTTGCACCCACTTGTGCCACCATATCTGCGAAGGGGATGTTCTCATCGTGACCGCTGGTCGCCTTGATGGCGGGAGTGAAAATGGGTTTCGGCAACTGGTCAGACTCGCGTAAGCCCGCGGGCAATGCAATGCCGCAGACTTTCCCCGTCTGTTGGTATTCTTTCCAGCCCGATCCCGACAGATATCCGCGGACCACGCACTCCACCGTGACCATTTCCACCCGCCGCACGATCATCGAACGCCCCCGCAACTGGCCCTCAAAGGGCTGCAGCGCAACGGGAAACTCGTCGAAATCCGCAGTGATCACGTGGTTGGGCACGATGTCGGCCAGCAGATTGAACCAGAAGAGCGAAAGCTGCGTGAGCACACGCCCTTTGTCGGGAATGCCGGACGCCAGTACGTAATCGAACGCGGAGATCCGGTCCGAGGCAACGAACAACAAGTGCTCTCCCAGGTCGTAGATGTCTCTGACCTTGCCCCGCGCGTGTAGCGTGAGGCCGGGTATCTCGGTTTGGGCGATGACGGGATTCAAAGGCGAAGAACCTTGGAGAACTTCAGTAGTCGAGGCGTAATTTTAGCCGACTCAGAAGTTTTGTCAACGGAGTGAAAGTACAGTGACCGGGATCGGCAAAAAAATAAATTGACACGGAGCCCGACTGGTGGGCACAGCCGGGACTTCCGTGTCAAAAAAATGTCTGGACAAGCTCGGGTCGCCTATGCCGTCGCCAACTGCCGCTCTGCTCCGAACTTCACCGAGACCACCTTCGACACGCCCGGCTCCTGCATCGTCACGCCATACATCACCGGCGCCGCCTGCATCGTGCGCTTGCTGTGGGTGATGAGGATGAACTGCGTGTGCGCGCTCATCTCCTT
>JBKKBM010000147.1:0-3175 GCA_046714215.1 Terriglobales bacterium
TGGCGGAGAGACAGGGATTCGAACCCTGGATACGCTTTCACGTATACACGCTTTCCAAGCGTGCGCCTTCAGCCACTCGGCCATCTCTCCGGCTTGCCTGCTCGTCCGCGCGGCCTGGGAGGCCTCATCCAAACGGCAAGGGACTCATCCATTCTAACCGATGCCGCCCTCCCGTCCTGCCGGCCGCGGCGTCGGCGCGTGCGCCTCAGAATCTACGATTCGTCTTTCACGCCGCCCGGTTTCATCTGCTTGGCCAGATAGTTCTGCAGACCCACATCCTGGATGTTCTGCAACTGCGCTTCCAGCCAGTCCACATGCTCTTCTTCGTTCTTCAGGATCTGCACCAGCATGTCGCGGGTGCCGTTGTCGCCCACGTCGGTCGCCAGCTTGATGCCTTCGTTCAGGCGCTTCACCGCGTCGTACTCCAGCTCCAGGTCGTTCTTCAGTTGCTCCGGCACACTCTTGCCGATGTTGATCTTGAAATAATCGCTCATGTTAGGCATGCCCTCAAGGTAGAGGATGCGTTCCATGCATTGCTCCGCGTGCTTCATCTCGTCAATGGATTCACGCTTGATCTTGCCCGAGAGCGCGTAATAGCCCCAGTTCTCGCACATCTCCGCGTGCAGAAAATATTGGTTGATCGATGTCAATTCGGCTTTGAGGACCTGGTTCAACAGGTCGATGATCTTGGCGTCGCCTTTCACGGTCGTCTCCTGGGGAAAATGAGGATACTGCGGACTTGCTCCCTAGCAGAATAGCAGAACGGCTACTCGGGTTGGCGAGCGTTCAAATTGGAGCCGGCTTGGCTGGCGGCAGCTTGACCGGAAGACGCTTGGCTGCCGGAGGATGGGCTGCCGGAAGGTGTACTGGCGCCTTGGTCCGCTGCAGGCCCCGCCGCCTCCGCCGAAGCAGCGGCTTCCGGCAACGTCTGGCCTTTATTCTGGAGCAGGTGATGATGGATGCAATAGAGCGCCAGTTCCAGCCGGTCAGAGACGCCCAGCTTGTCGTAGATCTTGCGCAGGTGGTTCTTCACCACCTGCTCGGTGGTGCCCAGTTCGACCGCGATCTCCTTGTTGCGCATGCCTTGCGTAACGCAGGAGATGATGAGCAGTTCCTTGTCAGAGATGCGCGTCTTGGGTCGCGGCGAAGTCAGTTGCGCGGCTTGCGAGCGGTAGGCGTCCAGCACCCAGTTCACGCCTTGATTGTCCAGCCAGGTCTCGCCCGCGGCGACTTTGCGCACGCACCGCACCAGCAATTCCGGAGAGATAGAGCGGGAGACGATGCCTTGCACCCCGCGCCGTAGCAGATCCACGGTGTCTTCTTCTTCCGGCTCCACCAGCACCACGATGACCTTGGCCCCGGGCGCCTTCTTCATGATCTCAGAGATGGCTTCCGGCGGATTCGGGGTGATGGCCGCTTCGAACAACACTATGTCTACCGGATGCTTGCTGACGGCGGCCAGCGTCTGACCGAGCGATTCTGCTTGCGCGACCATGCGGATGTCGTCTTCCAGCGCGAAGATCTTGCGGATGCCGACGCGATAGATGGATTGGGTGTCTGCGATCAGCACGCGGATGGCGTGCAGCTTCTCGCTGCCCACAGGGTCAGCGGGATCCGCGGGACGAGCCTTTGGTGTGCTGCCCATGCTTAATGCCTACAACTCTATCGTAAACCACAGCTCAGGAACGCTCAAAATGGTACTCGTCAATCACCGCCGCGACTGCTTTGCGACCATTTTCGACACTGCTGCGGATCACGCGGCCCACGCAGTTCACCAGCACGTCCGTGGGCGTGCCTAGCACCGAGGCTGGCATGGCAATACTGAAGTTGATAGTAGAGCCGATCGGCATGTCTTCTTCTACGTTGAACAGCACGCCCCCGGCGGAGATGTCCTGGGTCTCAGCGGCTTGCTCGGTGACTGCCTGATCGTGACGCACGGCGATCGGGAGTTTGATCGGGAATCGAACGGAACTACGCAGCTCTTCCATCCGCATTCTCCCCTCTTTTTTGAAGTGAATCAGTGTGACCTTTATACACCCGCCTGTCCGCACGCGAAAGTTACTTTGGCGGCAACCGGTACATGCCTTTACCCCAGACCATTGGGCTTAGAACTTGGTTACCTCGGTGAAGTTGAAATCGCGCACCGCCAACGCGGGCACCACCATATCAAAAGCCTCTTCCCCGCTGGCCCGGGTTGGCGATCCCATCGCCAGCACGTTATTCAGCATCTCCACCAGGCTCTGATTGAAGCGGAAATTCAGGATGCCGTCCTTCACTTTGCCGTTTTCCACAAGGAACGTGCCGTCGCGCGTCATGCCGGTCAGCATTTTCTCATACGGCTCCACTTCGCGGATGTACCAGCAGCGCGTGACCAATACGCCGCGCTCGGTGGCGGCCACCATCTGGTCTACGGTCTTGGCCTGCCCTGCCTGTGGGCCGGAAAAGACGATGTTCATCGGCGCCTCGCCCATCTCGTTGGGCAAGGGAAAGCCATGACCGCTAGCTTCCACGGGACCAACGGTAGCCGCCAGTTCATTGGCTTTCATCAGTTCCGCACTGCGTCGCGAGTAGACAAGATTCTTCACCACACCGTTCTCGACCAGAGTCACGCGCTTGCGCGGGACCCCTTCGCCATCGAATTGCGCGCCGGATTGCAGGGGATGATACGCGTCGTCGCTGATGGTGATCTGGTCGCCAAAGAGTTTCGTTCCGATGCGTTTGTTCAGGAACGACCGCTCGTCGAGCACAGCTTGCGCTCCGAAGTCCCAGAACATGAATCCGACGAGATCCAGCACCGCCGCGGGTTCGAGGATGACCGTATATTTTCCCGGAGCCAGTTCGATGGGATCGGCGGAGAGCTTGGCCTTGTCGGCGGCGACGCGCGCCAAGTTGGCCGCGTCGAGGCTGCGCACATCGGGAGAATTCGCTTTCTGCCAGCCGGAAGAGTTTCCCGCGAGCATGGTGATGGAGACCTCCGCGGAAGTTTGCGGATGATACAAACTCACGCCCCGGGAATTGACGATGGCTTCAAAGCTCTCACTGGTAGAGAAGATGCCGGCGGTCACCAGTCCACTCTGCTTCGCTACTTCGACGATCTTGCCAACACTAGCAGCGCGGTCCTCCGGAGTGATCGCGGCAGTGCTATCAAAATATCGGCTGGGAGGCTTCGCTTCTG
>JBKKBM010000148.1:0-6834 GCA_046714215.1 Terriglobales bacterium
GCGTGCTCGGACTCAACGGCGCGGAGATCGTATTCAATCCGTCGGCCACGGTCGCGGGATTATCTGAATATCTATGGGAGCTGGAGCAGCCCGCCCACGCGGTGGCTAATGGATACTTTGTCGGCGCTATCAATCGCGTGGGCAAAGAAAAGCCCTGGAACATCGGCGAGTTCTACGGTAAGAGCTACTTCTGCACGCCGCGCGGCAAGATCATCGCCCAAGCCAGTCGCGATAAGGACGAGTTAGTGGTCTCAGACCTCGATCTCGACATGATCGCGGAAGCCCGCAAGACATGGCAGTTCTTCCGCGACCGCCGTCCTGACAGTTATGAACCATTGACCACGCAGACGGGACGCAGCGCCACCGCGGATTAGCTTTTCAGCGCGAGCGACGCGAGGGAGTGCTTTAGTTCTTCATGAAACCTGAAACCTTGAAACGGGTGTCTTATGACCAAAGACGAGATCCTTAAAAAACATAAGCAGTTCCTCTTCCCTTCCATCACCAATTACTTTGCCGACCCGCTGGTCACCGACCACGCCTCCATGCAATACCTGTGGGACACGGACGGCAAAAAGTATCTCGACTTCTTTGGCGGCATCGTCACTATCTCCGTGGGCCATGCGAATCCGCGTGTGACCACCAAGGTAAAGGCGCAGATCGACAAGCTGCAGCACGCGTCCACCCTGTTTCCCAACGAAGCCATCGTTGCCTTGGCGGAAAAACTCGCGCAGGTCACCCCCGGCCAGATCAGCCAGAGCTTCATCTCGAACAGTGGCACTGAGGCGAATGAGACGGCCATCCAACTGGCGCGCATCCACACGGGAAGCTTTGAAGTGGTTGCCCTGCGCCACGGCTACAGCGGGCGCTCGCAACTCGCGCAATCACTCACCGGGCAGAACACCTGGCGCAAGTCGCTGCCGGGCTCCGTGGGCGTGGTGCATGCGCTCAATCCTTATTGTTACCGCTGCCCGCTGGGGAAAACGTACCCGAGTTGCAACGTAGCCTGTGCGAATGATGTCGAAGCAGTGATCCAGACCACCACTTCGGGCCAGATCGCCGCGTTCATCGCGGAACCGATCCAAGGCCTGGGCGGCTTCATCACTCCGCCCAAGGAATATTTCAAGATCGTCTTCAAGATCGTGAAGGACTACGGCGGGCTCTTCATCTCCGACGAAGTCCAGACCGGATGGGGACGCACCGGCAAGAAATGGTTTGGCATTGAGCAGTGGGAGGTCACGCCGGACATCATCACTGCCGCCAAGGGCATGGCTAACGGCATGCCCATTGGCGCCACGATGACGCGTCCGGAGATCGCGGCCAGCTTCAAGGGCCTGCAGATCTCGACGTTTGGCGGTAATCCTGTCACCTCCGTCGCCGTCAAAGCGACCATCGATCTCATCGAAGAAGATCGCCTTATGGACAACGCGGCCACGGTCGGCGCACACTTTCGCTCCGGCTTGGAATCGTTACAGAAGAAATATCCCCTCATCGGCGACGTCCGCGGCATGGGCTTGATGCAGGCGATGGAATTCGTCAAGGATCGCGAGACCAAAGAGCCCGCACCCGCTGAGACCACCCAATTCATGGAAGAAGCGCGCAAGCGCGGGCTGCTCATCGGCAAAGGCGGACTGTATGGGAATGTGATCCGTACTTCGCCGCCGCTCAACATCGCGAAGAGCGATGTCGATGAGGCCATCCGGGTGATGGATGAATCCTTCGCCGCGATCAGCACGCCGGTAGCGGTGGGAGCACGATAACCGGCATGTCTACAACGACGCCGTCTTCCTCCATCGAGTCCAGCCCGCTCTACAACCACGACCTCGCGCCCGCGACCGCAGCTACCCGAACGTGGACCACCTACAATTACGCCGCGCTGTGGGTCTCGATGTCCGTCAACATCCTTACTTACATGTTGGCGGCGGGCCTCATTCAGGGCGGCATGGACTGGAAGCAGGCGGTGCTTACCGTCTTTCTCGGCAACACCATCGTGCTTGTGCCGATGCTGCTCAATTCGCATCCCGGCGCGAAATACGGTATTCCATTTCCCGTGCTGGCGCGCGCATCGTTCGGGGTGCTCGGCGCGAACATCGCCGCGGTGCTGCGCGGACTCGTCGCCTGCGGATGGTTCGGCATCCAGACATGGATCGGCGGCGAAGCCATCAATACGCTGCTTATCGTCCTCTTCCCCGCGTGGAAAGAAAATCCCTACGGCGTGGCCATCTGCTTCATGGTGTTCTGGGCCATCAATCTCGCAGTCATCCTCAAAGGCATCGAGTACATTCGGTTCTTGCAAGGGGTGAGCGCGCCCATCTTGCTGATCGTCGGACTCATGCTGCTCGGATGGGCGTGGAAGAATGCCGGCGGCTTCGGCCCCATGCTGGCCGCACCCTCAAAGTTCGAGACCACTGCCGACTTCATGAAGTTCCTCATCCCTGCGCTGAATGGCACCGTCGGATTCTGGTCGACTGTGTCACTCAACATCCCTGACTTTTCGCGCTTCGCCAAAGACGTGAAGGGCCAGGCCATCGGACAAGCCATCGCGCTGCCGCTGACCATGACGCTCTATTCATTTATCGGGGTGGCGGTAACGTCGGCGACGGTCGTCATCTACGGCACCGCTATCTGGGACCCGGTGCAGTTGCTCAGTCGCTTTAATTCACCGGTGGCGGTAGTCATTTCGTTGCTGGCCATTCTCCTGGCTACGCTGAACGTAAACATCGGTGCCAATGTCGTTTCCCCGGCCAACGACTTCTCTAATGTGTGGCCGCGCAAGATCTCCTTTAAGATGGGCGGAGTCATCACCTGCTTCATGGGTATCGCCATGATGCCGTGGAAGCTGATGGCCGATCATCAGACGCTGATCTTCGGATGGCTCGGCGGCTACGCAGCCGTCCTCGGCCCCGTAGCGGGCATCATGATCTGCGACTACTATCTCATCCGCCGGCGTATCTTGATCGTGGACGACCTCTACCTGCGTGGACGCACCTACGAATACAACCGCGGATTCAACTGGAATGCCGTGGGCGCTCTGGTAGCAGGGGCAACCGTGGCGCTAGTGGGATTGGTGGTACCGTCGGTGCGATTCCTCTACGACTATTCGTGGTTCGTGGGCTTCGCGGTGGCGTTCGCCGTGTACGCGGCGGTGATGCGGAAGCGCTAATGGCGCGTATTTCTCTCTAACCACCGTTTCTGTTTTTTCTCGCTCGCTTGCTCCTGTAGCAATGCATCGCGATTGATTTCTTTGGTCCCGGGAATGCCATCCACAACTTGAGAATAACGCGGCAGGCTTCGATAATCCATGCCATCTATGATCTTGAGGGCGAGCTCATTGAGCTTGACGGACAAAAGACTATGACTCGCCGCACCAAGAGCAGAAGTAGCGAGCCGTGGCGCACCCAAATAGCCGGCCCACTGATCTTTACGCGCGATCACCGCGTGTTCAGCCAATGTCTTTCCGGGCACAGAAGGTGCATTTTTGTAACCTTCATCAACCAAGTCAGGACGCAAAAACAGCAAGGTTCCGGTTTCTTCCGCATCGGCGTGAACGCCAAAACCGTTTTCCGCGAGCTGTTCGGGCGTGAACTGGCTTCGCGAAGCTGCACAGCACTCTCGCAAGATGTGCAGACCGAAGATATGAACCATTGTCCCGCCATATTCGGCATTGAAATAGTCCGCGGCGTCGTCGAGCATCCGATTGTGATTAGGGGCCGCGTGTGCATGGACAAGAAACACCCAGCGAAATTTCTGGCGTCCTAGCTCATCGGCTAGATCCATATAGACAGCCCGCAGCGTCTCCGTCCGGACTGTGTAACTACCACTGAATGAATAGCGGCGTCCGATCTCGTTGGCGGCACCGACTCCCAGTGGAATGAGCGGGAACATTAGTACCCGCCACCCGGGACGGGCGACGATCGTCTCGGCCAAGTCTTTAGCCAACCGTTCGGCGGCATAACCGTCGGAGAACGAAGGCAAATATGGTCCGTGTTGTTCGAGGATGCCGCCGGGAATAATAACAACCGTCTTGTTGCGGTCAAGGCTTTCGATTTGTGTCGTGTTCAACTCAGCGACGTTAAGAACCTGTCCACTGAGTGTCGAGGCACATCCTAAGACAAAGGCTGTGCAGGTCAAGATCAGAGATCGCCTTGCGCACATGATATCTCTCCTTCCGTATGGGTCAGTCCCCCGCGGCTCCATGCTTCGCCAGCAACTCTTCCATACTGCATGTCGGATTCTTGCCGCGCTCCGCTTGCAACTGCCGCCAGTTCATCGAGGGCCGTCCGGTATCCACTTCCGCCATAGTGATGCACCCCGGCACCGGACACACCAGCGCGCACAGGTTACAGCCTACACATTCTTCTTCGATCACGTGGGGAACATGCTTGGCGATCGCACCCTCGCGCAGGTCGCCATGCGGACGCGGCGCCGCCGTGATGCACTGATGTGCACCATCTTCGCAGGCGATGTAACAGAGATTGCATCCGATGCACTTCCCGGGATCGATCTTCGCGATGATCTTGTAATTCAGGTCGAGGTCGCTCCAGTCAGAGATGTGGCTGTTCGCCAGGCCAACTAACTCCATGGGCGACTTCATATTCTTTTCGTCGAGATAATTCTCCATCCCCGCGATCATGTCGCGCACAATGCGGAAGCCGTAATGCATCACCGCGGTGCACACTTGTACGGAGGTCGAACCCAGCAGCATGAACTCGACCGCGTCGCGCCAGTCGCCGACACCGCCGATGCCGCTGATAGGAATCCCTACCTTGGGATTCTTCGCCACCGACGACACCATATTCAGCGCAATGGGCTTCACCGCCGGCCCGCAATAGCCGCCGTGGCTCGACTTGCCGCCCACATACGGAGCGGGTGTGAACGTGTTCAGATCAACGCCCATCAGGCTGTTAATGGTGTTGATCAGCGACACCGCATCCGCGCCGCCGGCCTTCGCCGCCGCCGCCATGTAGGAGACGTCGGTCACGTTGGGCGTGAGCTTCACGATCACCGGCACCTTCGCCACTTCCTTCACCCAGGTGGTGATCATGGTGCAATAGTCCGGGACCTGGCCCACGGCCGCGCCCATGCCGCGTTCGCTCATACCGTGCGGACAACCAAAGTTCAGCTCCAGCAGGTCGCTCCCAACATCTTCCGCGCGGCGCACGATGTCATGCCACGTCTGCTGCTTCGATTCCACCATCAGCGACGCCACGACCGTATGCTTCGGAAAGCTGCGCTTCACTTGGCGGATCTCGCGGAAGTTGTCTTCAATCGGACGGTCGCTGATCAACTCGATGTTGTTCAGCCCCATCATGCGTTCTTTCTTCAAGTCGATGGCGCCGTAGCGCGAGCTCACATTGATGATGGGCTCGCCGATTGTCTTCCACACCGCGCCGCCCCAGCCTTCGTCGAAGGCCTTCATGACCTGGTAGGCGGTGTTGGCGGGCGGCCCGGAGGCCAGCCAGAACGGATTGGGCGACTTCACGCCGCAAAAATCAATGGATAGATCAGGCATGTGCCCTCCTCTTTTGCAGCGTCGCGTGCATTCCCAGCGCGGCGCGTTTGCCGTGCGCCACCGCGTCCACTACCTCGCCGCCGCCATTCACGCAATCGCCACCGGCAAAATATTTCGGATTCGCCGTCTGCATCGTATCGGGATTCACCGCTACGCATCCTTTATCCAGCTTGAGCCCCGCGACCTGTTGCAGGAAGTCCGTCTTGCGCTTTTGACCCAGCGCTTTCACGACCATATCGACGGCGAGTTGGAATTCCCCGCCCGCGACCACCTGCGGCGACCGCCGTCCCGACGCATCAGGCGCGCCCAACTCCGTACGCGAGCACTCCAGCGCTTCGACCTGCCCTTTGACATTGCCGAGCACGCGCTTAGGCGCCGCATTCCAGATGAAGGTGACGCCATCGGCTTTCGCCAAGTCATATTCATATTCGAATGCCGACATCTGCTCCGGCCCGCGCCGATACACCATGTACACCGTCTCCGCGCCCAACCGCTTCGCCGCCGTGACTACGTCGATGGCGGTATTGCCGCCGCCGATCACGGCCACGCGTTTGCCCACTTCCACTTCGCCGAACTTCTTCGTTTTGGTCTCTTCAATGAACGTCAGCGCATCGCGGCATCCGACCAAGTCTTCTCCGGGGATTCCGAGCGCATCGGTCTGGCCGAGACCGATACCAATAAAGATGGCGTCGTAGTCTTTCTCGAGTTGCGCGACGGTCACGGTCTTTGAATCCTTTGAACCGCCTACTTCCACGCCCTGGCGAAACTCCACGCCCAAGTCGCGGATCATCTCGGTTTCGCGTACCGCCTCGCGCGCCTTCATCTTGTAAGCGGCGATGCCGTAAGTGTTCAGGCCACCGGGCTCAAGATGCGCGTCGAAAATGACGGCGCCGTATCCTTGCTTGCGCAATTCCGCCGCGCACGCAAGGCTTGCAGGACCGCCGCCGATGAGAGCTACTTTCATGCCGTTGGGTGCGCCCGGCTGGTACAACTTGATGTGGTTGTCCAGCACGTAATCCACGGCGTGGCGCTGCAACCGGCCGATCTCCACCGGCTTCTTCCCTTCGGCATTCAGCACGCACGCGCCTTCGCACAACACCGACGTGGGGCAAACGCGCCCGCAACTGTGGCCCAGCATGTTGGCGTCGAGAATGGTCTTCGCTGATCCCTTCATGTTGCCGGTAAGGATCTGCTTGATGAACATCGGCACATCGATCCCCGTGGGACACGCCTTGATGCACGGCGCGTCATGGCAGAAGAGGCAGCGCGACCCTTCTTCCAGCGCCTGCGACGGGGTCAGAGGGGGATTGATGTCGGCAAAGTTC
>JBKKBM010000149.1:0-7684 GCA_046714215.1 Terriglobales bacterium
AGGCCGGCTGCGACGCCGTGGCGCTAAGCTGCACCGAAATACCCTTGCTGGTCGCTCCCCAGGATTCCCCTCTGCCAACCCTCGACTCCACCCGCTTGCTCGCCCGCGCCGCCCTGCGCTACGCCACCAATACGGCCAGTCAGGGCACGGCTTCAGGCCCGCGCTAGGACGAACTAGTATCAGGGCGTGGCTTCAGCCACGCCGTCTCGTCGCAAATAAAGTTCCGGGACTTCAGTCCCCGGGTGAAAGCACGTCTTCAGGCCAGTGACCAGAGCGCAAGAAAAACTGGGCTTTAGCCCTGGGAACGAAATCTTCAACTCAACCGAAACCCTTCCTCCACATTTACTCTGTATCTGGGAAGGATATGGCTTCAGCCATATCGAAAAGACGCAAAACATTATCGGCTTTAGCCACTGAGGTAAGGGTGGAAGCAGCTACCGCGGCGACACCGTAGGAGCCGGCACAGCTGCCGCCCCGAAACTCACCGCCGCCTCCTGCAACAACCTATCGAGGTCGGCGCGCGGGAAGTAGCGGCCCTTGGCAAACACCGCCGCGATCTTCCGGGTGTTGCGGATATCTTTCAGCGGGTCGGCGTCTAGCAACACCATGTCCGCGACTCGGCCGCTCTTCACTGCGCCCGCCGTGCGCTCACGGTCCAGGAATCGCGCCGCATTGCTGGTGGCCGTTTGCAGTGCCTGCGCCGGGGTGAGTCCCGCGCTCACCAATAATTCCAACTCCGTATGCAGGCTGTCGCCGGGAAAGACGAACGGATCCAGCGAGTCGCTTCCCGCCAGCAAGGGCACGCCCGCCTTGTGCATCAATCCCACGATCTTCAGGTCGTTCTTGAGTTTCCGCTGATAGTAGGCGCGGCCCGCGGGAGAGACGAGTTTGTCAGCATTCGCCGGCGTCCACTCTTTGCGCAAGGCTTCCGGCACGAACCGCAGCCCGGGATCATTCGCATCCGCGCGGTCCAGCGTGCCGTTGTTGCGCGTCCACACCAGCGTGGGTACTTGATAGGTCCCTCGCTTGGCCATGCGGGCGAACAGTTGCCCCGCGACCTCATCGCTGAAGGTCGCCTCCACTTCGTCGGCGATCTTGGCCCGCTCCGCGCGGTCCTTAGCGTCTGTCAAGCGCTGCCGCAGTTCGGCGGACTTGCTGGAGCACTCCAGTAGGACTCCAAACAAGTGCTCCATGCTGCTCATACCCGCATAGGAAGCTTCTTCCACGGTCACCGCGTCGGGCACATGGCCCAGGAATGCGATGTTCGCCTTCTTGGTCTCGTCGGCGATGGCGAAAAACGCTTCGCGCGACAATCGCGAGCCGATCTTGATGAAATTTGCGCCGTTCGCCTTCACTTTTTGCACTGCGACGCGCGCCTGGTCCGCAGTCTCGACCGCGATGACTTCATTCGGCGACGATAATCCCCTCGCGCTCGCGTCCAGAAATGGCCCCGCCACCATTAATTCCGGGCCCGGGGTGGTGCTCGCGCTCCGCCGCCATTCTTTTAATGCCGGCAGATCGCCACCCATATCGCGGACGCCGGTGATCCCGTGCGCCAAATACACCGGCAGCATCTGCTTGCCCCATTCTGGCCGCGCGCTCACGCCCGCCGTGTGCACGTGCATGTCCCACAGTCCGGGAATCAAAAACTTGCCTCGCCCGGAGATCCTCAGTGCGTATTTCGGGATCGCCGTGTTAGCGGGATTCCCCGCCATCACGATCTTGCCATCCGCGATCAGCACGGTCTGACTGGGAACGAGGACGCCGCTCTCCACGTTGATGATGGTCACGTTGGTGATGGCGATCAGCTTCGCTTGTTCGGGTCTAGCTGATACGGGCTTGGCCGGTTCGACTTTCGCCTGCTCCTGCGCCCACCCACTGGCCGCCAGCACCCCCAGCATCACCGCCAGCGTCATCGCGAACGAGGGCCGCCGCATGATTAAAATTTTCGCTTACGCAGATAGTCGCGTAGATCGTCGCCCAGGTCCTTCCGCTTTAGCGCAAACTCTACCGTGGCTTTCAGGAAGCCGAGTTTGTCGCCCGTGTCATGGCGGATGCCGTCGAAACTATACGCGTAGACTTTTTCCTTCTTTAGCAGGTGGCGGATGCCGTCGGTGAGTTGCAGTTCGCCGCCTGCGCCCAGGTTCGTCTTTTCCAGCGACTTGAAGATTTCCGGCGTCAGGATGTACCGCCCAATGATGGCGTGGTTCGAGGGGGCGTCTTCCTGCCTGGGCTTCTCCACCAGATTTTTCACATTGAAGAGCTTGCCACTCATCTTCCCCCGCACCGGCGTCCCGTCGATTACCCCATAGGACGAGATCGCCGGACCATTCACTTCGTGCGTCGCGATCACGGAAGCTTGCGTCTGCTCGAACACTTTCATCATCTGCTTCAGGCAGGGGACGGGCGCATCGATCACGTCGTCAGCCAGCAGTACCGCGAAGGGCTCATCGCCCACCAACTCACGCGCCATGAGGATGGCATGTCCCAATCCCAGCGCCTCCTTCTGCCGCACGTAGGCCACGTGGATCATGTCTGAGATCTGCCGCACGATCGACAGCAAGTCGGTCTTGCCCTTCTCCTCCAGCATCTTTTCCAACTCGTAGCTATGGTCGAAGTGGTCTTCGATAGCGCTCTTGCCCCGGCCCGTGATGATGATGATCTGGTCGCAACCCGCGGCCAGCGCCTCTTCCACGCCGTACTGGATGATGGGCTTGTCCACCAGCGGCAACATCTCTTTGGGCATGGCCTTGGTGGCGGGCAGAAAGCGCGTGCCCAGACCGGCAGCGGGGAATACGGCTTTGCGGACTTTCATTTTCATAATTAGGGATCAAGCTTTCATCTGGAACCGTTCATTGTACGGTTTTGCTATTGGTTTGAGAAACCGCTCATCACATCACGGTTACGTCTTGACGGCGACTTCCTGAAATGACAGCTCCAGCAGCAACTCCTGTATCCGGTTCACCACATCCTCCGCCGCAGTCGACCGCAACACAAATTTTAGCGTCCCGCCCGGCGAGAACTGCGCGCCCTTATTCGATGCCACGAACTGCGCCAGCTTCGCTGGATCGATGGCTGCCTTCTCCGTGAACTTAAGATGCACGATGTTCTGCTTACGCTCGATGGCCGCCACGCCCACGCGCTGCGCCAGCATCTTGAGCGCCGTCGCCAGCAGCAGATTGCGGATGGGCAGCGGCAGCGGGCCATAGCGGTCTTCGAGTTCGCCGCGCACGTCCGCGAGTTGCGCTTCCGTCTCTGCTCCGGCGATCTTCTTGTACATGCGCAGCCGCTGATTTTCTTCCGCGATGTACTCGTTGGGGATGCGCAGATTTAGCGCGAGATTGAGCTGCGTTGTGAAGGTCTGCTCCTCCACTTCGCCCTTCAGCTCACGCACCGTACGCTCCAGCATCGTGGTGTACATCTCAAATCCGACGGACTCGATGTGCCCGCTCTGCTCTCCGCCCAGCATGTTGCCCGCACCGCGCAGTTCCAGGTCAAGCGCAGCGATCTTGAATCCCGCTCCCAGATCAGAAAACTCTTTCAACGCCGCCAGCCGCCGTCGCGCGATCGGCGTCAACTCCCGCTCTGCCGGAATGAGCAAATACGCATACGCCCTGCGATTGGACCGCCCCACCCGCCCGCGCAATTGATACAGCTCTGACAATCCATGCCGGTCCGCGCGATTGATCAGGATGGTGTTGCACAGCGGGATATCCAACCCGTTCTCGATGATCGTCGTCGCCACCAGTACGTCCGCCTCATGCCGCACGAAGGTGAACATCGCTTTTTCCAGTTCACTCTCTGACATCTGCCCATGCCCCACGATCACCCGCGCCTGCGGCACCAGTTCCTTCAGCTTCGCCGCGATCTCGTAAATGCTCTCCACCCGGTTGTGGACGAAATACGCTTGCCCGCCGCGCTCCAACTCATGCTCGATGGCCGACTTGATCAGCGCCTCATCGAACGCCGCCACCACCGTCTGGATGGCGATCCGGTCGCGCGGTGCCGTCTCGATCACGCTCATGTCCCGCAGCCCTACCAGCGACATATGCAGCGTGCGCGGAATGGGTGTCGCCGACATCGTCAGCACATCCACCTCTTCCTTCATCTGCTTCAGCCGCTCTTTGTGCCGCACGCCGAAGCGCTGCTCCTCGTCCACCACCAGCAGTCCCAGATCAGGAAACTTGATGTCCTGCGACAGGATGCGATGCGTGCCGATCAAGATGTCGATCTTGCCTACTTCCGCCTTTTCCAGGATCTCTTTCTGCTGCTTCGCCGTGCGAAAGCGCGAGATCATCTCGATGTTGATGGGGAACGCGGCAAAGCGCTGCTTGAACGTCTCAAAGTGCTGGAAGGCGAGCACCGTGGTCGGCGCCAGCACGGCCACTTGCTTGCCGTCGCTTACGGCCTTGAACGCCGCCCGCATCGCGACCTCAGTCTTTCCGTAGCCCACGTCGCCGCACAGCAAGCGGTCCATCGGCATCGTCGATTCCATGTCGCGCTTGATCTCGCTCGACGCCTGCAGTTGGTCGTCGGTCTCACTGTGCTCGAACGCTTCTTCGAATTCGCTCTGGAACTGGTTCTCGGGAGGGAAGGCGTGGCCCGCCGCCGTCTTGCGCACGGCGTAGAGCTTCAGCAGCTCTTCCGCCATGTCCTTCATCGCCTTTTTGACCTTGGCCTTGGCTTTTCCCCAAGCCGTGCCGCCCATTCGGCTGAGCTGTGGCCGCGCGCCCTCCGTCGAGCGATATTTCTGGATCAGGTCCAGCCGCGTGAGCGGGACGTATAACTTCGCCGCCTCGGCAAACTCCAGCACCATGAATTCGCCCGCGGAATCCCCCTGCGTGATCTCCTTCAGGCCTTTGTACTCGGCGATGCCATGCTCCACATGTACCACGTAGTCGCCCACCGCCAGGTCGCGGAAGTCAGACATGAACGTCGACATCTTGGAACTGGCCCCGGACCTCTGCCGCGTAGGCTTGGCCACGATCTCTGAATCGTCGAACAGATCGAGCGCGCCGAAGATCACAATGCCGCCGTCGCTCAGCGTCACGCCGTCGGCAATATTCGCCCGGACGATCGTCGTCGCCGTCAGGTCGCCTGCCGCGTAGGCAGATTCATCGAGAAAACTTTCGCTCCCCGCCGACGTCTTCGTCGTCTTCGATCCCAACCGGAAGGGCACACCGTATTCGCTGAAGATGTCCGCCAGACGCTCCACGTCGCCCATGTGGGGCGCGGCAAAGATGGTGCGCTTGTTCTCCGCCGCCAGCTTCTTCACTTCTTCCACCATCGCCGGCACTGAGCCGTGAAAGCGCGGGGTCGGCTGCGTGGAGAAGCTGATCTCTTCTTGTCCTGCCGAAGTAGTAATGCCCAGATGTTCAAGTTCCGCGCCCGTGCGCGCGTCAACTCGTTGCTGCCACGCCTCCGGCGGAAGGAAGATGTCGGATGGTTTCACCAACGCGCCTACGCCGCTGCGCTCGTGCATCACCGTGACCTTGTCCCACCATTTATCTGATTCCGCGCGGATGGCCGCAGGCTCGTCGGCAAACACCAGCGCGCCCGGCAGCAGGTCGAATAGGGTCTGGTCAGCCCCCGCCACCGGCGCATACATTTCCCATCCTGGGAACACGGTCACACCCGTCGCCGTCATCGCTTCTGTGATCTCTTCGTGACTCCCGGCCAGGCGACTGCCACTCAAGCGCGCATGGATGGCTGCCAGAATGCGCTCACTGACCGGTACCTCGCTCAGCGGTAGCAGTACTGCTTCATCCACCGGCGTAGACGATCGCTGCGTCCCGGGGTCGAATCGGCGGATGGATTCCACCTCGTCGCCAAAAAATTCAATGCGCAACGGACGCTCCGTCTCCGGAGGAAACACATCCAGAATACCGCCACGCAACGCGTATTCTCCCGGCATGTCCACCACATCCACCGGCGTATAGCCGACGATGTTCAGCCCTTCCACCACCTTCTCCGGCTCGATAGTCTCGCCGCGGCGCACCACCCGCGCCAGTTCGGCATAGAAGCTGGCCGCCTGCAACCGCATCGCCGACGCTTCCAGCGGAGCGATCACGATACTGGCCGCCCCCGTCGCGATCTTCCACAACGCCGTGGCTCGCTCTTCCTGGATCTCCAGGTGCGGCGAAAGATGCTCGAAGGGCAGCACGTCATGCGCGGGCAATTTGACGATCGCTTCCGGCGCGCACGCTCCCGTCAACTCCGCAAACGATTGCAACAGCGGCAGCAAATCTTCGGCGGCGCGATTGTTGGCCACCAGCACCAGCAAGGGTTTGCCCGTGGTCCGGGCCAAGAGGGCGAGATAGGCAGCTTTCGCGGTGGGGGTCAATCCGGACAAACGTATCCGCCCCGCGCGGGTTTTTAGGTGGGTAGCCGCACGCACGAACGAGGAGGACTTTTCCGTGTCCGCAAACAACTCGCGGACAAAGGGCAGGATCATGCAGTCTTGATTCTAACAGCCTTGAATGCGAAAGCTTTCCGCTCTATCTCGCCGGAGAGCAGCACGACGCGGCTTCTATTCTTAAAGGTTTTCTCCGTGTCTCTGTGCCTCTGGGGTGAATCTACCTTTGTGAGAGAATCGAAATCCCACGGAGGAATCCCATGCGCGAAGTGATCTCCACCAAAGACGCTCCCCAGGCCATCGGCCCCTACTCCCAGGCCATCAAGGCCAACGGCTTTGTCTTCGTCTCCGGACAGATCGCTATCAATCCCGCCGACGGCACCATCATCGGCGGCGCCGTCGCCGAACAGACCGAGCGCGTGATGACCAATCTCAAGCAAATCCTCGTCGCGGCGGGCTCATCGCTCGACAAAGTCGTGAAGTCCACCGTCTTCCTCAAGAACATGTCAGACTTCGCCGGGATGAATGAGGTTTACGGGAAGTTCTTCACCGCCGCTCCACCCGCCCGGGCCACCGTCGAAGTCGCACGTCTGCCGAAAGACGTCCTCGTCGAGATCGACGTCATCGCCCTGGGGTGAGGGTTCGTTGGTTCAAATAATAACGGCCTCTCTTTCGAGAGGCCGTTCGCAATACGAAAACCAAACCTACGCCGTCTTCTTTGCCTTGCCGATGCCCGCGATCGCTTTGGTCACTTTGCCGCTGCGGATGCAGCTCGTGCACGCGCGGATACGCTTGTTGGCGCCATTCACATTCGCCTTCAGCGGGCGCAGGTTCACATTCCACCGCCGACGGGTTTTATTGTTGGCGTGGCTTACGTTGTTACCGAACTGCGGCCCTTTGCCGCAAATACTGCATACTTGTGCCATGACAGAACTCCAGAACTCTTTTGACTCCGTGAAACCTATCCAGATTCAACAGGATATGAGGCTTGCTACAGGAGGGATTCGCACCGGTTACGTAAAGTATAGATTATAAGGGACGTCCCCTATTTTCCGCAAATCCCGGCCTTTTGTCATCCCGAGCGGCACCTCCGGCCTTTTGTCATCCCGACAGAGCTGCGAACCGCAGGTGAGCCGCGACGAGGGATCCCTACCCTCAAGACATTGATTCATTTCTACATTTGCAGAAATGAGCAAATGGTCCAATCCTCCTTGGTTTATCCTCGAAGGAAATGTCCTCCTCCATCCCCAAGCACGTCCGCGTGAACCAGACCGCCGGCACCGGCATGGACATAGACTGGACGGACGGCCACCAGAGCCACTACAAATT
>JBKKBM010000150.1:0-5013 GCA_046714215.1 Terriglobales bacterium
GTCGAATTCGCCCGCCAACTCAGCGCGCATAAAGTGGAGTTGGTCTCGACCGGAGGCACCGCCAAACTCTTGCGCGAGTCCGGCATCGCGGTGATGGATATATCCGAACTCACTGGCTTTCCTGAGATGCTCGATGGACGCGTGAAGACGCTGCATCCCAAGGTGCATGGCGGCATCCTTCATATTCGCGACAACCCCGCGCACGCCGCCGCGGTCGAACAACACGGCATCCAGCCCATCGACATGGTCGTGGTGAACCTCTACGCGTTTGGGCAGACCGCCGCCAAGCCCGGCGTAAAGTTCGAGGAACTGATCGAGAACATCGACATTGGCGGGCCTTCCATGATCCGCTCCGCCGCCAAGAACTTCCACGATGTGGCCATCGTGACCTCGCCGGAAGATTACGCTGCTATAGCCACGGAACTCGACGCCAATCAAGGCGCGCTTAGCCGCGAAACCCGTTGGCGTCTGGCCCAGAAAGCCTTCGCCGCCACCGCCGCTTACGATTCCGCCATCGCCTCCACGCTGGAAAAGATACCGAGCGCCGCCGCTGAAACTTTAGATCTCGGCAACGCCCCTACCGCTCTGCCCGATGCATTGCGCCTCAGCTACAAAAAGAAAATGGACCTTCGCTACGGAGAGAATCCCCACCAGCGCGCCGCGCTTTATGCTGAAGCCGGTTCCACCTCCGGCGTAGCCAACGGTCGCGCGCTGCAAGGCAAGGAACTTTCCTACAACAACATCGTGGACTTGCAAGCGGCGTGGGACCTCGCGCAGGAATTCGAAGAGATCGCCTGCGTCATCATCAAGCACACCAACCCGTGCGGTACTGCGACGGGCGGGAGCGTGGTCGAGGCGTATAAGAAAGCGCTCGAGGCCGATCCGGTCTCAGCCTTCGGCGGCGTCATCGGAATCAATCGTCCGGTGGACGCGGCCGCCGCGGAAGAGATGGCCAAGTTGTTCGTCGAGGCCATTGCCGCACCGTCGTTTGACGAAGGCGCCCGCGCCAAGTTTGCCGCCAAGAAGAATCTTCGGCTGGTTGAGATCGCATCCGCCCCGCCCGGTTGGGCCTTCAAGCATGTTTCCGGCGGCATGCTGGTACAGGATGCCGACCACCGTCCCCTCGCCGCCTCTGACCTCAAAGTCGTCTCCCAGCGCCAGCCGACTGCCGAAGAGATGCGCGCCCTGCTCTTTGCCTGGAAGGTGTGCAAGCACGTGAAGTCGAATGCCATCGTCTATGCGCGTGACGGCCAGAGCGTGGGCGTGGGCGCCGGCCAGATGAGCCGCGTGGATTCCACCCGCATCGGCGCCCTGAAGGCCGTTTTACCCCTCGCCGGCACAGTTGCCGCATCGGACGCCTTCTTCCCCTTCCCCGACGGCGTGGAAGAGATAGCCAAAGCCGGGGCTACCGCCGTCATTCAGCCCGGTGGCTCGGTCAAAGACCCGGAGGTGATTGCTGCCGCCGACCGCCTGGAGCTGGCCATGGTCTTCACTGGCGTTCGTCACTTCCGCCACTGATAGCCAGCGGTTTTCGGCGTACAATTATGAGAATGGGCCGCTAACATTGGCGTATCTAACCGCCGGTCGCGGGCATCCAAATTGAAAGCAGCAACCGACACCTTGATGCCAAGCTTGGGTTTCTTATCCTTGAAGATGCGCCGACCGATGAAGATTCTTGCTGTTGTCCTGTTCGCTGTCCTGTTCGCTGCCCTCGCCGCCTCAGCGCAGACTCCCGCCAAGACTCCGACCCCGAATTCGGCACCCGTTTCCGCGCAGACTCCGTCCGCGGCTAAGCCAACACCCGACCGCGCCGCCGCTTATTACCATTACTCCATCGCTCACATCTACGAAGAACTGGTCGCGCTCTACGGACGCTCGGAGTTCGCTAACCGCGCCATTGAAGAATACAAACTCGCCATCTCTTATGATCCCGATTCCAGCTTCCTGAATGCGGGCCTGGCTGAACTCTACGCCAAGACCAACCGCATCCGCGATGCCGTCATTGAAGCGCAGAACATCCTGAAGAAGGACCCCAGCAACCTTGACGCCCGTAAACTGCTGGGCCGCATCTACCTGCGCTCGCTCGGCGACATGCAGGCGGGCACGCAGTCGCAGGAGATCCTCCGCCTCGCCATTGAGCAGTATGAACAGATCGTCCGCCTGGAGCCGAAAGCGGTGGATAGCCATTTGCTACTGGGCCGGCTTTACATCCTGAACAAGGAGATGGCCAAGGCTGAGACTTCATTCAAGACCGCTGTGCACCTGCAGCCTGACTCCGAGGAAGCCGTCACTAATCTCGCCTATCTGTACAACGAACAGGGCAACGCCACCAAGGCGGCCGAAACGTTGAGTGCTGTCCCCGAAGCCGGCCGCACGGCCAAACTTTATTCCGCGCTGGGCTATACCTACGAACAGCAGCGCCAGTACAAGAAGGCGATCGACGCCTATCGCAAAGCCGTGGACATCGACAACGAGAACCTCGATGCTCTGCGCGGCCTGGCGCAGAATCTGCTCAGCGACGGCCAACTGGAAGCCGCGCTGGAACAATACAAGGCGCTGATCGAAGAAGACCCGCAGGACGCGCAAGCGCAACTGCGCAGCGCGGACATTCAGCGCCGACTGGGGCGGCACGAGGCCGCGCTGGAAAACCTGAAGAAGGCGCAAAGCCTCGTCCAGGATTCCCTCGAAGTGCCTTACAACTTTGCCCTGGTCTATGCCGCGCAAGGGCGCTATGAAGAAGCCACCCAAGCGCTGCAGGGCTTGCTCGACAAGACCGCACGCGCTGACAACACGTACAACCAGAGCGACGCCAACAACCGCTCCGTCTTTCTCGAGCGCCTGGGCGATCTCTATCGTGAGACCGGCAAGACTCAACTCGCGGTCGATACCTTCCGCAAGACCCTGACCCTGGGTGACGACAACGCTATCCGCGGATATCAGCGCCTGATCGATACCTATCGCGACGCCAAGCAGTGGTCGCAAGCCACGCAGGTGGCGCAAGAGGCGGCCGCGAAGTTCCCGAAAGATCGCGGACTCCGGCTGTTGCTGGCGCAACAGATGACCGACATGGGCCAGGCCGATCCCGGGCTGGCGATGGCAAAGTCGCAACTCAAGGGCACGAAAGACGATCGCGACATCTACCTTGCGCTCTCGCAGATCTACAGCCGCCTGCGGCGCTGGAATGAAGCCGAGGAGTCCGCCCGCAAGGCTGACCAGCTTTCCGAAAGCGCTGACGAGCGCGAGTACGTGGCCTTCGTCGAGGGCTCCATCTTCGAGCGCCAGAAGAAGTGGGACGCCGCCGAAGAGCGCTTCCGCAAGGTCCTGGCCAACGATCCTAACAACGCCATGGCGCTCAACTACCTCGGGTACATGCTGGCTGATCGCAACGTCCGCCTGGAAGAGGCGCTGGGCATGATCAAGAAGGCGGTCGAGATCGAACCGCAGAATGGTTCGTATCTGGATTCACTCGGGTGGGCTTACTATCGCCTGGGCAAGTACGACTTGGCGGAAGAGAACCTGCGAAAAGCCGTCTCCAAGTCCAATAACGACGCTACCGTGCATGACCACCTGGGCGACGTCTACATGAAGACCGGCAAGATCAGACTTGCGGTCGCCCACTGGGAGCGCGCGCTGGAAGAGTGGAACAAGTCCGTACCCGCGGAAGTGGAAAGCGTTGACGTGGCCAAGGTCCAGAAGAAGCTGGAGACCGCCCGCGTGCGCCTGGCCAAGCAACAGGCCGCGGCCAAATAGCTATTTCGCAGGCACGGGCACGGGCAGACTGGAATTCCAGATGTCAAGGAACAGGCGCCACTTCCCGCCTTCCTGCTTCCAGATGACGATGTATTTCCCCGCGTCCACTTCCTTGCCGTCGGCGCCCCGCAGCGAGTACTTTCCCACTTCGTAGACGATGTTCCCTTTCCGCTCCACTTCCAGCACGGTGAATGAGAGGTCACGCATGCCGGCGTCGATCGCGTCCTGCCAGACTTTCCGGATGGCCACGCGGCCTTCGGCAATGTCGCCGTTCGGCGGAAAGGCCTTTGCATCTGTGGCATACATTGCCGCCAGCGCGGCCGCGTCGCCCTTTTTCAGTTCCGCGGTGAATCGCTGGCCCTCGGCCTCGATGGTGGCGCGGATCTTGCCCTGCGCCGCCGCGTAAACACTCAGCGACAGTACCCACAATGCGATGGCGATCGTCCTGCCCGTTCGTTTCATGACAACTCCTTACCGTAAAAGATTGGACTGAAAGACAGACCCTTGTATCAGAGCGGTGACGAAGCCGCAAGCGTTGTACACTCCTTACCATGCTTGCGTCTTACGCGCTCCGCAGTGAGGACTCCCGCGGACGCCGCCATCCGGAGCGGCCGCACGCCTATCGCGACGACTTCCAGCGGGACCGCGACCGCATCATCCACAGCCGTGCCTTTCGCCGACTGGAGAACAAGACCCAAGTCTTCACCCGGCGCCTGAGCGACCACTTCCGTAACCGGCTCACCCATACCATCGAGGTGGCGCAGATCTCGCGCACCATTGCCGCGGAACTCGGCCTCAACGTGGACCTAGTGGAGACGCTTGCGCTGGTGCATGACATCGGACACCCGCCCTTCGGTCATGCCGGCGAGAAGGCGCTCGACTCCGCCATGCGCGCCCAGGGCGAATTCTTCGACCACAACCTGCACGCGCTGCGCATCGTGGAGCACTTCGAGCATCGCTACGCCGAATTCCGCGGGCTCAACCTCACGTTTGAAGTGCGCGAGGGCATCATCAAGCACTCGCGCGATTACCCGGCGGCGGAGTATCCGCAGTTGAGCGAGTATCTGCTCGACCAGCGTCCGCCGCTGGAAGCCCAGCTCATCGACCTGACCGATGAGATCGCCTACAACACCGCCGACCTCGACGATGGACTCGAAGCCAACATCCTCACGCTCCGGCAGGTCCGCGAGGGCGTACCCATCTTCGCGCGCTTCTATCGCGAGATGGAGAAGCTCTATCCGAACGCGATCGAGAAACTGAAGT
>JBKKBM010000151.1:0-3207 GCA_046714215.1 Terriglobales bacterium
GGTACAACCCGCCGACGATGCGTGCCAGCAGTTGCGGTGAGGTGTTGATCCGGCGGTCGAGGTCCAATTCACTCCAGCTCAGGGTTTTCCTAGGGACGGGACAGGAGGGCAAATCTTAACAGGGATACATTAAAAATCTGCTCCGGGACGCACGGCGCCGGCCAAGCCCGACTCCGAAAGTCCGGTGATGGCGACACGGACTAGCTGATTCGCAGCGTGGGTACCGGCGATGCGCAGCTTCAGGAAGTTGTTGGTCAGGGCTTCAGTCGTGGCGTCGGCGTTCCCGTGGAGGGTGATGGCTTCGAGCGTTCTGCCGACCAACCCCAGGCGGAAGGCGCGATTCTTCTCCGCGATCAAATCCCGCAGGATGCGGTTGCGCTCGCGGGCTACCGGTACGTGGACGTGGTCCGGCATCTTGGCGGCGGCGGTTCCGGGTCGCGATGAGTAAGTGAAGACGTGCAGGTAGGTGAAGGGAAGGTCGGCGATGAACTTGCGGTTCTCTTCGAAGAGCGCATCGGTCTCACCGGGAAAGCCGACCATGACGTCGGCGCCGATGGCGGCGTGGGGCATAGCGGCGCGGATGCGCGCGATGCGGTCGGCATAATGCCACGGCCGATACTTGCGGTGCATCAGGCGCAACACCTGGTCGCTGCCGGATTGCAGAGGCACATGAGCGTGTTTGCAGATGCGTTCGGAGTTCGCCATCAGCTCGATCAATTCAGGGGACCAGTCCATGGGCTCGACGGAGCTGATGCGCAGCCGCTCGATGGCGGTGCGGTCGAGGATGGCGTTGACTAAGTTTTCGAAGCGCAAGGGTGTGGGGAAATCACGTCCCCAGCGACCGAGATTGATGCCGGAGATAACGACTTCGCGGTATCCGGCGGCGACGAGGGAGTGACATTCGCGGAGGACGGCGTCGAGCGGCAAGGAACGGCTTAGTCCGCGGACGAAGGGAATCACACAGAAGCTGCAGCGGTTGTCGCAGCCGTCTTGCACTTTCAGATTCGGACGCGTCCGGGCACTGGTGTCTGCACCGGATTCGAATACGGGCGCGGCCATTATTTCCGTAAAAGCGAGTTCGGTGTGGGCGAAAATGTTCCCTACCAGTTGGAAGCTGGCCTCGGGCAGATGCGCCTGTCCGGAAAGGTGGCCCAAGGGGACAAAGTTCGGTGGGGGCCCAGGCGCGGGCTCGCGGGAAGCGAGGCCCCCGGCGGCCAAGCTCGCGACTTGATGCTTGTGGGAGTTGCCCACCACCCAAGTGACACCGGGGAGGGCGGCGATCTCCGCAGGGGCGCGCTGCGCGTAGCAGCCAGTGACCATGATCTTGCAGGCAGGATTCTCGCGGTGGATACGGCGGATGGTGGCGCGGGCGTCGGCGTCAGCGGCGGCGGTCACGGTACAGGTATTCAGCACCACCACGTGCGCGTTAGCCGGGGAGGGGACGCGGTCCAATCCCATGCCCAGCAGTTGTTGCTCGATAGCGGCGCCATCCGCCTGGGTGGCGCGGCAGCCGAAATTTTCCAGAAAATAGGCGCTCACAACGTTGTATTATAAAGCTAAGTTCGCGCCAATTTTGAGCTGCAA
Source organism: Terriglobales bacterium (assembly GCA_046714215.1). Lineage (GTDB taxonomy): Bacteria > Acidobacteriota > Terriglobia > Terriglobales > Acidobacteriaceae > DATLCI01. The sequence continues at coordinate 1,585 of JBKKBM010000151.1, forward strand.
CCGGATGAACGGGTTTTGCATCTGATGTGCTCAGGCTCGACCATTCACTGTTCTTGAAACCCCTGGAGTCCCACACTATGAAGCGACGCATCCTGCTCGTGGACGATGAGTTGGCCATTCTGCTGACCTTGAAAGCCATTCTCGAGATCAACGGCTTTGACGTTAAGACGGCTGCCTCTGCCAAAGAAGCCATTGCCACGCTGAAGGCCGAGGAGTTCCACATGGTCATCACGGACATGCGGATGGAATCAGATACGTCCGGTTACGACGTGGTGCGCGCCGCGCGCAAGCAGAAATACGATCCGGCCGTAGCCCTGCTTACCGCGTATCCCACTTTGGGTTCCTCGTGGCAGAATGAAGGCGCCGACTCCATGATGGTGAAGCCGATGAACACCAACGACCTGCTGCGCCAGATCGAGGTGCTGCTCATCTCCCATGAAGACGCCAAACAGAAGCGCACCAAGGCTTCGCTGAAGTCTCCGGCGTCGAAGTCTTCCAAGGCGGCTTCCAGACAGGCCAGCTAACCTCATCTTTAGAAATGCCAACGGGCTCCGCTATGCGGAGCCCGTTTCCTATGGGGAATCGGTGGCGCAGCGTAAGCGTAGGCCTTGCTGCGTGCGGGCCGGTAGTGGGCGGAGACTTGGTTACGCGGAGGCCGAAGCTGCCGACGTGCGCTTCTGCTGGAAGCACTCGCGGCAGAGTACGGGACGTCCCTGCGTGGGCTTGAAGGGGACCGTCGTCTCTTTGTCGCAGGCCGAACAGTTGGTGCGCGTCTCTACTTTGGCGTGGAAGCCGCCGCGCGCGCTGCTGCCGGCGCCATGCGATGAGGCCCGTTGCGCCTTGCAGTTCTTGCAGCGCTTGGGTTCATTCTTGAACTGTTTGTCGTGGAAGAACAGTTGTTCGCCCGCCGTGAAGACGAAGTCCTGACTGCAGTCAACACACTTGAGAGTCTTGTCTTGGAATTCCATGGTACCCACCCTGGGATCACCCGCTTAGTCCTCAGGGCGGCGCTTTCCGCACGGAAGACGAAGTCTGGTTCTCGCGTCCTTTCCCTGACTCGGCCCTCCACCCTCCGCGTGAAAGGCCACGTGGATGGACCCTGCAAACCCATGATTACGGTATGAAAGGGAAACGGGCGGCATTCTATGTTGGAATGCCGCCCGTTTCAAGCTAAATTGTGGAAAAGATCAGTCTGCCTCTTTGCGGGCCTTTTTGCGGTTCCGCTTGCGTGCCAGGGCCGCTTTTACCCGCTTCTTTTCGCCGGGTTTCAGGTAGAAGGAGTGCCGCTTCACTTCCTTGATGATGTCCTCAGTCTGGACCTTGCGTTTGAAACGGCGCAGGGCATTCTCTAACGGTTCGCCCTCTTGCACCTTGACTTCTGCCAATGAAATACACCCCCAGCCTTATCCGGAATGGACGCTGTTAGTTTTTCAGGTTTAGATGCTCCCGTCAAACTAGCGCTAAGGGATGCCGGCGGCGCCCAGGAAAATCCTAGAACTTCAACCGCACGGAGAACTGAATCTGCCGCGGCGCGTACGCATTCGACGGCTGGAGGAACTTCGCCTGTTTCCGAAAGTAAGCCGGGTAATGGGTGTTGTTGACCATGGTGTCGATGGGCTGGAA
>JBKKBM010000152.1:0-27180 GCA_046714215.1 Terriglobales bacterium
TCAGCGCTTGATCATGTGGATCTCACTGCCGTTGTTCCTGAAGTGGACCTCATCCATCAGATTGTTGATGAGGAATACGCCCCGGCCATGATCGAACTTCAGGTTGGCTTCCTGCATAGGGTCGGGAACATCGGCCGGGATGAAGCCGGGACCGGGGTCGCTGATGACCACTAGCAGCCCTTTGTTCTTTTCGTAGGAGGCCCAACCCTTCACTTCCAGGCGGGCGTCACCCTGACAGCCGTGTACCACGGCATTGGCCAGCGCCTCTTGCAAGGCCAAGTCAATCTCCAGATGCTTTTGCTCATCATGCGGCATCTGTTCGGCGGCAAAGCGGATGACTTGCTGCACCACCGGCTCGATGGCGGCCTTGTCGGCTTGGAGGGTGAAGCTAAGGTCGACCGCGCGGGCGGAGCACTCACAGGTGGGTGCAGTCCCTAATCCTTTGGCCATGTTTTAGGTCATCCCCCGGAGCAGTCGCGATGATTTTCGCCTTTTTCGGCGATTCGTTCAACCATATAAAGGTTCGGTCGGCTTTCTCTCTTCGTCTTCGAGGCGCCGCCGCCCCGCTATAGGTTGGACTTTCGGCCCTGAAAGCCTATAATCCCGCTTCCACTCATCCCTGAATGTCCACCACGGCTAAAGTCCGAGCTTTGGATAAACGTCAGGTCGCGGTCATCACCGGCGACCAAAGCGCCATTCCTGAGATCGAGCGTTGTCTCAGCCCATTTTTTCAGGCTGAACTAGTGTCCACGCCCGGCGAAGCCGCTGCGCTGCTGGTGGACCATCCTCTGGACGCCATCATCTTCGACCTCGACCGATCGGGTTGTTCTACCGCGGAGGCGCTCAAGCTGATCGAACAGATGCGCCGGTCGCAACAGGACCTGGTGGTGATCGCCATCTCCCACAATGCCGATCCGGAGCTGCGCATGAAGGCTTCGCGGGTGGCCGATGAATATTTCATTTCCCCGGTGGACTTTCGCGCCGTGCAGATCGTACTCGACCGCGCACTGGACAAGCGCGCCTTGGAGCTGGAGAGCCGGCGGCGGGACGAGCAAACGGTGGGTCGCTATTCTTTTGGCGAGATCATAGGCGGCAGCGAAGAGATGCTGCGCGTGTATGACGCGATCCAGCGGGTGGCGCAGAGCAATACCAGTGTCGTGATCCGGGGGCAGAGCGGAACGGGTAAAGAACTGGTGGCAAAATCCATTGTCGCCACCGGGCCAAGGCGCGATGAACCTTTTGTCAGCCTGAATTGCGCGGCTTTGCCGGAACATCTGATCGAATCCGAATTATTCGGGCATGAAAAAGGGGCGTTCACCGGGGCGCACACCGCGCGTCCGGGCCACATCGAACTCGCCGATGGCGGCACCCTGTTCCTGGACGAGATCGCCACCCTCCCCCCCAGCCTGCAAACGAAATTGCTGCGCGTGCTGGAAGAGCGGCAGGTCCAGCGTCTGGGCGGAAAGCTTAGCAAGAAGATTGATTTCCGTCTGCTGACCGCCACCAATGACAATCTGGAAGATATGGTCCGGTCGGGAAGGTTCCGCGAAGACCTTTATTACCGTATTCACGTCATCCCCATCCATCTGCCGCCACTGCGGGAGCGCCATGGCGATATCGCTTTGCTGGCCGACCATTTTCTGCGCATCTATTGCGCCGCCAACCGTACTCCCATCAAGCGGCTACACCTGGAAGCTCTGGAAGTGCTGGAAGAGTATTCATGGCCGGGCAACGTCCGCGAGTTGCAGAACCTTATCCAGCGCCTGGTGCTGATGGTGGAAGGCCGCAGCATAGACGTGCATCAGTTGCCACAACAGATGCTCTATACCAGCACTGCTAAACATGAATCCTTATTGATCCCGAGTGATGGCATTGATTTTGACGATGAGATGACGCGCATCGAAGCGGCGTACGTTCGTGCGGCGTTGCACCGGGCCGGGGGGAAGAAAGTGCTGGCGGCGGCACTATTGAAAGTGAACGTGCAGAAGCTGAAGTACCTCTGCCGCAAACACAAGCTGGAGAAGTCAGAGAATCAGTAAGCCCACCGCGCTTTCGGTCAAAAAACCACCCCTCCGATGATTAAAAAGTGACCGAATGGGTTTTTGCCTTGTTGCGGCAGTCCGGGAGGTTGCTCTACATCAAACATAACAAACGATTTACAGATTGGCGGTGAAAAATCGTACTTTGGCACGCGGGATGCAATATAAGTAGTAACACAGGCATTCCAGTAGTTAAAAAAAGTACGGAAGAGGATAGAGACTATGGAAAAGAAAAGTTTGATTCCCAGTTCCGGCCCGGCACCGAAGGCTCCCAATGCGACGCAGTTCCCATCGCAGGCCGACTCCGTTTCGATCGACGCAGGTTCCATGGCTGCGGATGCTGGCGCGCTGGCTGCTGATGCTGGTGCCATGGCCGCCGATGCCGGTTCACTCTCTGCTGACGCGGGCGCGATGGCTGCGGATGCGGGTGCACTCGCGGCTGACGCTGGTGCTATGGCTGCGGATGCAGGTTCCTTGTCGGCTGACGCCGGCTCCATGGCCGCGGATGCAGGTTCCTTGTCGGCTGACGCTGGCTCCTTGGCTGCGGATGCGGGCGCAATGGCGGCGGATGCGGGCGCTTTGGCCGCTGATGCTGGCGCCATGGCTGCGGATGCGGGCTCCATGGCCGCGGATGCGGGCGCCGTGGCCGTCGACGCTGGCTCCGTAGCGGTTGAATAGTCTCGGTCGGCTGACTCCGGGTCCGTGACGCCTGAACTTCCAGGCTGCACGGATGCGGAGTCAAGCTGGACACCGTTGCTATCAGCGCTGTTCACCGTGTGAAATTAAGCCGTAGTGAAATTCAGAATGAGGAATGAATCCCGATGGAAAAGAAAAGTTTGATCACCACCCGCGCTGCTGCAAAGAAGGCCTTGATCGCTTCCCGTCCGGGTATGTCGTCTGAGGTTGGATCGATTTCTGTAGACGCCGGTTCTTTCGCTGCAGATGCAGGTTCTTTGGCGGCTGACGCAGGTTCCTTGGCTGCGGACGCCGGTTCGCTGGCGGCCGACGCTGGTTCTTTGGCCGCGGACGCCGGTTCATTGGCAGCCGATGCTGGTGCGATGGCTGCTGATGCCGGTTCCTTGGCGGCTGATGCTGGTTCGTTGTCCGCGGATGCGGGTTCACTCGCAGCCGACGCCGGTGCGATGGCTGCGGATGCCGGTTCCTTGGCAGCTGATGCCGGTGCGATGGCGGCTGATGCTGGTTCCATGGCAGCTGATGCCGGTTCGCTGGCGGCTGACGCCGGTTCGGTAGCTGCTGATACCGAATAAAACCTTTCGCTCTCAAGACCATCAAAACTGTAAAGGCTGGGCATTTTGCCCAGCCTTTTTTATGCTACCGCGCGGTTGCATCACCAGACGCGGCGGGCTACCGCGTCGATGATGGGACGAAAGACGATGCCCGCCGTGCTGCGGCGGCGTCCGTAAACCCGGGCTGTCCCCGTCATTCCCGTGCTCAGATTTCCCTCCGGGTTAGGCACTTTCATTTTGACCACATAGTAGACGGGAGCATGCATGCCCTTGAACTTGGCCGTGGCCGTGAGCCCTTTTTCCATCTCGCTGGAAACGGGGCTGATGGACTCGAATTCCACCGGGATGGGCTTCCACTGCGCGTCCATGCGGAGCGTGGTGGAGTTGATCTGCTCTAACTTCGCGATCTCCGACTCGGGAACGTAAATGTAGGCTCTGAAGAACGAGGTATCAGCCACCTCAGCGATCAGGTCGCCCGCGGCCAGGTAGGAGCCGCTGTGGTCGCCCAGGCGCGGAGTCGTGATGATCCCGGCGATGGGACTCTCCACCACTAAACGCCGGTTCCGTTCTTGCACCGATTCCACCACCTGAAGCAAGCGCTGGCGTTCCTGGTCGGCGGCGCCAAACGATGCATAGCGCAACCCGGCTTGCTGGCGGCGCGCCACTGCCTGCTGATAATGCGAGCGGGCGCGGGCGCCTTCTGACTCCAGTTGCAGGTCGCGCAAGACCGCGATGCGTTGGCCGGCCGCGACCTTCTGCCCTTCGGCCGCCAACACTTCGACCACCGTTCCCGCCACCGATGCGCGCATGACGGCGCGTTGCGCGGGCTCCAGCAAGAAGCGCTCTTCGACAGATTCGCGCCACACTGGAAGGCTCATCAGAAACACCACGACGGCGGCGCCAAGCGCAAACTGCTTACGGTGGGCGGATAACATGGGGACTTTATCGATCCAAAGCGCTTTCATGAATGCCATAAATTTACGGATCCTGCTGCGGAAGATGAGGAAAGCCAGAAAAGTTGACGGGATGAAAGCCCACTCCGGCTGATAGGTGTAGATGATGCGGTAACTGATCTTGACGAAGAACAGCAGCAGCATATAGCTGTACAAGCCGGCGACGAATGCGTAAGCCATGAAAAACAGCTTGCGCCGGGAAGGCATCATGGGGATGGTCGCGGGCATGCGGAACACATACTTGCGCACCATGCTGGAGAGAAGCGCGGTGGAGTTACCTTTTAGATCGAAGTGGCGCGTGAGTTCGCAGAAGATGTAATAGCCGTCCATCCGGGCGAGGGGGTTTAGATTGATGATCACCACGAAGATGCCGCCGCTCAGGATGAACTTGTAGGCCAGGTCATGGGTATAACTGCCGACCGGGGTTAACCACCAGAGGATAGTCACCCAGGTGCACAGGATGATCTCTGACCAAACCCCTGCCAGCAGCGTGGCTATCCGCGCCCAGCGCCCGCCGTAGACGTAAACCTGGGTCACGTCACAGAAGACGCCCGGCATCAGGTACATCAGGAACGCGCCCATCTTGTGAGACTCGCCGCCAAAATGTTTGCAGGTCATGCCGTGGGCCGTCTCATGCACGGCGCCGAGCAGGGCGAAGATCACGAAGAACTCCACCAGATCCATCAGACCTTTTTCGGTGAAGTTGTAGAACTTTACGCTGTCTGCCCAGACCTCATCCCAGCGCGCGCCCAGGATGGCGCACATCACCAGCACCATGCCCAGGGAGAAGATGGTGAACCAGTTGGAGTAGACGAAGCGGATCTTCTGGTACATCCAGGCGAGGTATTTGTCCGGATCGAAGTAGATCAGCTCGATGATGGCCAGATCATTGGCGCTCTTACCTTTTTTCTTTTGTAGCGTCTTGTGGCGGTCGCCGGCGAGTTTATTGAAGAGGGTGATGCTCTCTTCCTGCGGCGTGCGGTACCAGAACTCCTTCTTCTCCATGTTATCCGCGAAGGTGCGCACAAAATCTTCATTGATGGCGATGTTCTGCTGCTTGGTGAAGAGCTTGGCGATCTCCGCGTAGGAGCGCCGACCGTCGAACAACTTGATCAGTTCATACTGCGGCGGGCTGAAGCGGAAGAAGTGGGAAGGACCGTCCGGGATGATGATGTGGACCATGTGCCCTTCGCGCTCGTAGTGATCGCGTGCGATCATCTTCGGACTCGCGCAGGGATAGGTATCGCGCAGGCGCGCCGCCGGCGGATCCGGCAGCGTCACGTTCATGACCTGGGTGAGATTCATTTGGGTCGGGAGACGCGTACCACCGCATTGGTGCCGGGCAAGAGCGTGCCGGGCAGGCCGGCGAGTTCCGCTTGGATCTCAATGGTGCCGCTGGAAGGGTCAGCCACCGGACTCACCAGACGCACGCGGGCGTTGTGCAGCTCCGTCGGCGCATTGGGGGACAGCACCTTCACCTGATCGCCCCGCGCGATCTTGCCCAGGAAAGATTCCGGCAAAGTGAACTGCACGTTAACAGGAGCCAAGGCCGTGACCCAGAACAGGCGGTCGTTGGGCTGCACTTTTTGCCCTTCGCGCACATAACGGCGGGCCACGATGCCGGCAAATGGCGCCGTGATGTTGGTCTTCTCCAGTTCCAACTCCAGGGAGCGGAGCGTGGCCATTGCGTTTTTAAGGTTTTGCTTTTCCCGCTCCACCAGGTGTCCGGAGCCCACCATCTTGTATTGCGAATGTTCCAGTTGTTTGGCAGTGATCAGTTGCGCCTTCCACATCTCCTGGTCGCGCTCGTAATCACTTTGCAGGACTTTGGCTTCCGCTTCCTGGGTCTGCACATCGGCTTCGATGCTGCGCAGACGGGCCTCAGCGGCGTCCCGGTCGGATTGCAATTGGCGGCTGTCGATCTGCGCCAGCAGTTGACCTTTTTTCACCACGGCGCCGGTATCCAGCAAGATCTGGGCGATCATGCCATCGCGCTGGGCCAGCACGTCCACCTGGTTCTCCACCACGATCAGACCCGAGGTCTCATAGTCGGCCGGCGGCGCAGGCGCGGACACGGCCGCTACCGGAGCAGGTGCGGTGGCTGCCGCCGTCGCGGTGTTGTCTTTGCCGCATCCGTACAACGCGACCAGGGCCACGGCGAGGCACGCAAATCCAATGCTCCGGTATCTCACAGGACCTCCTTGGTTCGTTCGGCCGGGCTGCAAATCTTCTACCAGCCGAACATTACCAACCAAAATGTCACCAACAACCCTTACCACCCAAACCATGACCATACTTTCGACCACGTCCACATACCTAGACTGCGGAAAAGCACATAACCCGCCGGCCGCCAGCCGGTTGAGATCTTGCTGCGGCCGCGCATCCCCGGACGCATCAATCCTGCGGTGTTCGGTACGGCTACCCGCGCAAAAAACACCCGCCGATCAGCTTCCGGTGAGCTCACCGGGCTGACCAGAGTCACCGTCCCGAAAAATTTCTTGGTGGGGAAACTCTCCAGCTTGATGGCCACGGTCTCTCCGGGTTCGAGCAGCGGAACGTCGGTCTCATCGATGGCCACGTCCACCTGGGCGCGTTCCGTACTGACGACGGAGGCGAGCAGGTCGCCCACTTCCAACTTCTGTCCGACCAATTGCTCAAGATGCGGGGTGGCGACCACGCCGTCTTGGGTGGTGCGCAAGTGCGTCTGCTGCAGTCGTTCTTTCGCGCGATTCACTTCAGCGGACCAATAGTCAGCCTCCAGGCGCTTGATACCCGCTTCGGTGCCGTCTTTGGCTGCGAGCGCGCGATTGGCCTCGGCCATAGCAGTCGCGTGCTTGGCTTGCGCCGCGGCCAAGGCGCTGCGGAACTCCCAATCATCCATGTCGGCCAGGATGGTTCCTGCCTTCACCGCATCGCCTTCTTTTACGTAGACGCGTTTGACGACGCCTTCGACCGCCGCCTGCACCTTGGCGGTGGACTCGGGGGCCACGGTGGAATCGCCGACCACGCGCATAGGCAACGGGAAGACGGCCAGGAACAACACTGCCGCCACCGCTAGAACGACCACGGCGCTGCGGCGTCGGCCTTCCATGCGCATGAACTCATTGCGCTTCTGCAGTAGCGGTTCCAAGATGCCGATGAACGGCACTTCCGTATACAGCGAAGCATTGCGCAGCGCGACCGTGGCCTGGCTGGCCAATACTTTGATCATTTCGAAATGCGTGTCGCTCAGGAAGTCCGGCTTGCGGCTCTCAAAAGACAGCACGCCCAGCCGCCCTTGTTCATCCTGCAAAGGGACGGAATAAAACGCGCGGTTGCCGGTCTGCTGGAAGTACTCCTGAAACGTGAGACGGGCCTCTTCACGGTCGGCCACGACCTCTTGCCCATGCTGAACGACGAACGTCTCCGCTTCCGCATTCATCGCCCATTCCAGGATGCCGCGCAGACGCTTCACCTGCGGGTCAGACAGGTTGACTTCTGACTTTCCGGAGATGGCCTTGAGTTGCAACTTGCCGCTCTGCTCCATGGCCACCGCGGCCCGGTCATAAGCCATGATCTTCTGCGGGCCGTTGACCACCAGTTGCAGGATGCGATCCAGATTCAGGCTGGAGGTGATCTCGCGGCTGACTTCCACCAGCGTCTCCAGGATCTGGATCTTCTTCTCGGCTTCGAGCAGGCTGGCATTGCGCAGCGCATTGGCCACCGTGGGCACGATCGCGCCGAGGAAGTAGAAGTCATCTTCCGTGAACGGCTTGCCGTTGACCTTATTCATCACTTCGACCACGCCGACCTTATAGCCCTGGCTGACAATGGGCATGGCCAGCACGGAGCGGATGGCGCCTTGCTGCACGTCGCCATTCCGCTTCAACAGGCGCGGGTCTTCGGTCTTAGTGATGAGGATGGATTTGTTGGTATCGAGCGCCTCGGTGGGGATGCCCTCGCCGGTGGCGTAGGTAGTGCCCACTTCCAGGGTGCCGTCTTCACCGGTACGGTTGATGAGGAGCAACTCCTCGCCTTGCACCATCCATAAGTTGCAGGCCTGGACCTCAGTGATCTCCTGGACTTTCTGGGTGATGATGGGCAGCAGCTGATTCATCTGGATGGTGGAATTGAAGACCCGCTCCAAGTCGTAAAGCTGAGTGAGGCGCGAGATGGATTCCATGTTGGAATTCCGCTCGTCTTCATAGGAGATGGCCGCGGCGATGGCCGACGATACAAACGGCACCAGGCCCATCAGGGGATCCAGATCCGGAACCTCCAGCACGCGGTCATAGCTGATGATCTCCACCACCGCTACCAGCTTGTCCTTGTGCAGGATGGGGATGTAAGCCAGCGAATTCAGGGTGCGCCGGATGTTGAGATGGGCATACTCTTCGCGGCGCAGACTGGAACCGGAGAACACCATCGGTTCCTTTTCTCGCATGACCATGCCCAGGGTCCCGACCTCTGGATCGACGGTGCGCTCCTGCATGGTGATCTCGCCGGCGATGGCCTTGGCCACCCACCGTACTTTTGCCTGTAAGTCGCTACTGGTGTAAAGAATGATGGCGCATCCGGGCAGATGGTCCGCGAAGGCGCGTACCGCGATGCGGGCGCGGGGGATGACTTCTCTCTCCTGGAGCAGCCCGGCGGCAAAACTCAACGGCGAAGCGAAAGCTTGTCCTTGTGTTGCCATTAGTCTTTCATTCTCATCGAGGTGATGGCCGTCTGGGGACGGACGCGGCGAACTGGTGTAGTATTCTGGAGCGTTGCGGGGGTCAGCGGGACTCTAACAAACCGCCTTTAGCGTGTCAACGAATTCAAGGCAAATTAGGGGGAGAATCTTGGAGATTGATGTTCGTAATCACGGCGACGTGAGTGTGATCCGGATGAAGGGCGGTCTACGCCTCGGCCAGGCGGTGGATGATTTTCGCGCGGCGATGGACCGGGTGTTCGGCGAGGGCAGCATCAACCTGATCCTTAACATCACAGACGTGCCCATGATCGACTCCAGCGGGATCGGCTTGCTGGTGCGTTCGCAGGTCTCCGCCAAGCAGCGCGGCGGCAAAGTCACCCTCGTGAACCCGAGTCCGTTTGCCATCCAGACGCTGAAGATCACGGGCGTCCTGAATATCTTTGACGTCTCTAATGACGAGCAAGCGGCCATTCAGTCCTACGCCGGCTAGCGCGGTTACATCTGATGTAGCCGCAGTGTCGTTTGAAAATGCATCCGGGTCCCCGTCGCGGGATCGTCCCAACTCAGTTCACTGGCCAACAGTTGCAGCGGTCGCGAGAAATCGCCGGCCGCGCTACGCCTCAGCTCGGGATAGAACGAATCGTTCAAGATAGGGAAGCCCAGCGACATCATGTGGATGCGCAACTGATGCTTCTTGCCGGTGGCGGGCTGGAGCGAGAAAAGTCCCAGACCGTCGCGGACTTCCTGGAGGGCGATTCGCGTCCGCGCGTTGACCTCCCCCTCAACGCTGCTCATGCGGAAGCTGCCGGGCTCCGGCTCGATGCGACTTTCTACCAGCCATTCCCGCTGGACGGGACTTATTTCGCCGGATAAATCTGCGACCGCCAGATACTTTCTCTCGACTCTGCCCGTGGCGAATAGTTGCGTGTACCGCGCGCGGTCAGCTTTTTGCTTGACGAACAGGACGAGGCCAGCGGTATCGCGATCAAGCCGATGGGCGGGTGCAAGGTCCGTGAGGCCGGTGCGCCGCTGCAGCCGGAAGAGCAGACACTCGTTCACCATGGCGCCCGCTGGGGTGACGGGAAGAAAGTGCGGTTTGTCCGCGACCAGTAGGCGGTCGTCTTCGTAGACCACGGTTTCGTCGAAGGGGACCCGCGGCTCCGCCTCGACCTCACGGTAATAAAAGACGGTCACGCCCGGCTGAAAAGCAGTCTGGATCAGGACGGGGTCGTCACCCGTGCGCACGAGGCCGGCGGCGATGCGCGCGCGCCAGATATCCGGCGGGATGTGCGGGAAGTGAGCGCACAGGAATTCGAAGATGGTGGCGGGCGGTTGCGGGAGCGCGGGCAGTTGGATCCGCGCGGGGGTGGGGGCAATGCTCACGCGAAGATTATAGGGTGCAGAGCGCACAAGATTTGGCCCCGCGCGTACTCGCGCTATACTGTTGCCCTCCCTGGTCATTTTATGCGGTCAATGAGTTGGAATTGAATGGTCATCAGTCTGCAACAGATCGTGGCCGCAGTGCGCAAGCGGCTGGAAGAAGCGAAAAGATTGTTGCCGCTGGCCGCCATCGGCGCGCAAGCCGAGGCGGTGCAGCGCTTCCCGCGTGGCTTCCGCCAAGCGGTGGAGGCGGCCCCGGGCGGGATCGGCATCATCGCGGAGATGAAGAAGGCTTCGCCGACGGGCGGAGCCCTCCGCGGCAGTTTTCATGTGGGTATGCTGGCGCGGCAGTTGGAGCAGGGAGGAGCGTCTGCCCTAAGCGTGGTGACGGAAGAAGACTTCTTTGCCGGTTCGCTGCAGGACTTGAATGAGGCGTCCGCCGCGAGCCAACTGCCCTGTGTGCGCCACGATTTCATCGTGGACGAATACCAGCTCTACCAGGCCCGGTTGAACCATGCGGACGCCATCCTGCTGATCGCGTCGGCGCTGAGCGAGATTGAATTCAAGGCGCTCTATAGCCGCGCGCGCGACCTTCAGCTCGAAGTGGTGTGCGAAGTCCACGACGAAATGGAGATGGACATGGTCGCCGAGTTCGGGGTGGACATCATCGGCGTGAACAGCCGCGACCTGAAGACGCTGGAGGTGAATCCCCGGTTGCATGTGGAGCTGGCCAAGCTGCTGCCCACCAGCGTGCTGCGGATCGCCGAGAGCGGTATCTCTTCGGGCGTAGAGATGCGCAAATTAAAAGTATTGGGCTATCAGGGCTTCGTCATCGGCGAAACGCTGATGACGGCGGACAACGCCGGCGCGGCCCTGGCCGAGTTGCTGACCGAAGCCCGGACAACGGCCGCCAATGCGTGAGAGGCAGTTTCTAGTTTCTGTCCAAGAATAGTTTCTGGTCAAGAGCAGTTTCTAGTTTCTAGCCAAGAGCCAAGAGCTAAATCCCAAGCGGCTAACGGCTAAAGGCTAACGATTGCCCCACCACTATGCCTTTCCAACAAGTCACCATCATCGGGTCCGGATTGATCGGCGGGTCGCTGGGCCTGGCGCTGAAAGCCCAGGGCCTGAGCAAACGCGTCGTCGGGTGCGACCTCGCGGAAGTCCTCGACAAGGCGCAACGCGCCGGCGCCATCGACGCGGGCCACACTGATCTGGTCCGGGCTTGCGCCAGCAGCGACGTGATCGTGCTGGCGCTGCCCGTGGGCGGGATCATCGACAGCATCGCGCGCGTGGCGAAGGCGATCGCCGGGGATACCTCAAGGGATGCGCTCGTCACCGATGTTGGCAGCACCAAGCGCGAGATCTGCGCAGCAGCGGAGAGAGTTTGGGGAGATGCAGCGGCCTCCCGCTTTCTGCCGGGGCATCCGATGGCGGGGAAGGCGGAGGGCGGCATCGAACACGCAAGCGCGGAGTTGTTCCGAGACGCGCCGTGGCTGTTCACGCCCTTTACGGATATGCCTGGCGGTGTGGCGGCGGAGTTCATCGCGACGGTAAAAGCGATCGGCGCACGTCCCGTCATTTGCACTGCGGAAGAGCATGACCGCGTATGCGCATATGTGAGTCACCTGCCCCAGATGATGGCGACGGCGCTGGCGAACGTGGTGGCCGAGATGGAACTGGAAGGCGGAAGCCTGGACGCCAACCAACTCGCGGGCGCGGGCCTGCAGACGATGACGCGCCTGGCCGCGAGTCCCTACGCGATGTGGCGCGACATCGCGTTGACCAATGCCGATAACCTGGCCGCCGCGCTCCTGCAGATGGAGCAAAAGCTGACACATATCCGGGAGAACCTGAAGTCGCCGGAGCTGCGCGCGGAGTTCGAAAAGGCGCAAGCGGCGCGGGCCATGCTTAACATGCTTAAATAGACGCGTGGACGAGATCGTTTCTCAAGTCGAGGCGTCACCGGCGCCGCTGCCGCGTGATCCCGCCTGGGGTTACGCCGAGATCGCGCTTGTCATCGTCACCTTTGTTCTCGCCTTGATGCTCTGCGCGCTGGCCGGGCTCACCCTCGCCAAGAGCCTATTCCCGGAGATCACTTCCGCGCGGGTCGCGACTAATCCGCTGTTTTTTGTCCCCGTACAATTTGCCGCGTATCTGCTGACCTATGTGGGAGTGCGAATCCTGGTGGTGGCCAAGTCCGGCGAACCGTTCTGGCAGGCGGTGCGGTGGCGGATGCCCGCGGCTGGACCAACCCTCGGGTGCGCGGGGTTGGGCGTTCTGTTGGCGGTGTTGGTGCAATTGCTGTCTACGGTGCTGCCTTTTCCGCGCTCCCTGCCGATGCATGAATTTTTTCGCGAGGTGCATTTTGCCTACATGATGGCCGCGTTCGGAGTCCTGATCGCGCCGTTAGCGGAGGAATTGTTCTTTCGCGGTCTGGTGTTTCCCGTGCTCTCCCGCACCCTGGGGCAAGTGGCGGCGATCGTCGTGACCGGCGCCACCTTTTCCCTGATGCACCGCACCCAGCTGGCATGGGCTTGGGCGCCGTTGCTGGTGTTGTTCGGAGTAGGGTCAGCGCTTACCGTGATCCGCGCGCGCATGAACTCCGTCGCGGCCAGTTGGATCGTGCACGTGGCCTACAACACCACGCTGTTCGCGTCGATCTACTATTTCTCCGATGGATTCCGTAACATGGCGCGGTAAACGCAGATGAATGCAGACAAAAGCGTGGTCGCAGCGGGCTGCTAGCTGGTACATTCTTAGTCGCAACTTCTCACATTCCATGACCCAACCCCTGTCTTCGCGGGACAAGCTTCTGCAACTCCTGGCGCGCCAATCGTTCAAGCTGGGCGAGTTTAAACTCTCTTCCGGCGGCACCAGCGACTATTACATCGACTGCCGCACCACCACGCTGCATGCCGACGGCGCGCGCCTCACCGGCCGCGTGCTTACGGACCTGATGAAGGACAAAGGGTGGCGTCCCCAGGCGATCGGCGGCATGACGATGGGAGCCGACCCGATTGTGACTGCTGTCTCCATCATGAGCGCGCAGCAGATCCAGACGCGCGCGCCCGCGCGCACCCGGCCCGTGGACGGCGAAGAGTTCTGGGTGCACGGCTTCCTGGTGCGCAAACAGGAGAAAGAGCATGGGACGGCGCGGGGCATCGAGGGTTTCAGTAAAAAAATGGCGAAGGTCGTGATCGTGGACGACGTATGCACCACCGGTGCCTCCACTATCCAGGCGATCGCAGCGGCCCGCGACTTCGGCTTCGACATAATCGGCGTCATCTGCCTGGTGGAACGCGAAGAGGCCGGGGGGCGCGCGGCGGTGGAGCAGGCGGCGGCCCCGGCCAAGTTCGTCTCCGTCTTTACTGCGCAAGAAGTCCGCGCGGAGCACCTCCGGCAGCTGGCGGAAGACGCTTAAGGCCATAGAACCTACACATCCCATTCTGATTTAAACTAACTGCATAATGATCCGGACCGTGGAATGGAGTGATGCGGGTGTGGTCTTCATTGACCAGACCAAGCTGCCGACTGAAGAGGTGTACGTCACCTGCCGTACGTATCAAGAGGTGGCCGACGCCATCTACACGATGATCGTGCGCGGCGCGCCGGCCATCGGCGTAGCCGCGGCGATGGGCGTGGCCTTGGGCACGCGCGACGCGCAGGCAACAAGCCTGGCGGAGTTGCGGCCGCAGTTTGCGAAGATCTGCGAGACGCTGGCGGCCACCCGGCCCACCGCAGTCAACCTTTTCTGGGCCATCCGGCGCATGCAAGAAAAATTCGAATCCGTGGCGGGCCGTCCGGTCGCTGAGATCAAACAAGTCCTCATCCAGGAAGCCCAGCAGATGCATGCGGAAGACATCGCCGCCTGCATGGCGATGGGCCAGCATGGTGCGGCGTTACTGCCAAAAACGGGCGGCGTGCTCACGCACTGCAACGCGGGCGCGCTGGCCACTTGCGGCTATGGCACGGCGCTAGGCGTGATCCGCGCGGCGGTCGCGGCCGGGCACAACATCAATGTCTATGCCGATGAGACGCGTCCATTCCTGCAAGGCTCGCGCCTCACCGCCTGGGAGTTGATGAAAGATGGCATCCCCACCACCGTCATCTCTGACAACATGGCCGGCGTGATGATGCAGCAGGGCAAGGTGGGCGCGGTGATCGTGGGTGCGGACCGCATCGCCGCCAACGGCGATGTGGCCAACAAGATTGGAACGTATTCGGTCGCCATCCTGGCCAAGGAGCACGGCCTCCCGTTTTATGTGGCGGCACCCTGGTCTACCGTGGACATGGAGACGCCCGACGGCGCTCACATTCCCATTGAGCAGCGAAACGCTAAGGAAGTGACGCACATGGCAGGGAAGCAGGTCACTCCCGACGGCGTGCGCGTGGAAAATCCCGCCTTCGACGTCACTCCGCACAAGTACGTGACCGCCATCGTGACCGAGCGCGGCGTCGCTCGCCCGGAGTATTCGGTGTCGCTCAAGCAGTTGGCGCAGAGTGTTGCCGTAACCGCCTAGCGGAACTTTTGCGCCCGCGCTTAGTATCTTTCAACAGGAGTTGAAAGCCATGCTCAAGTTTCTGTTGTGGTGCATCCTGTTCGTGCTCTGCTGGCCGCTGGCGCTACTCGCGTTGGTGCTCTATCCGGTGGTTTGGCTGCTCACATTGCCGTTCCGGCTACTGGGCATCGCGGTCACGGGAGTGTTTGCGCTGCTCCACGCCATCTTGTTGTTTCCCGCGCGGATGCTGCGTGGGCCGCAGACCGCCTGACGCCTACCGCTTGATCAAACTGAACAAATCGCTGTAGTCGTCCGTCCACAGCGGCGGATTCCCCTCGGCCAACATGGGTCGGCCTTCCTTGCGGAAGTCGTCGGCATCAAGCGTGCTGCGCGAGCGCGAGAGGATGATCCAATCGCTGCCGTTGATGGTTTCCCCGACTGGCCCCTTTCTTACCCAGACCGCCTCCAGACCTAGTTTGCGGGCCAGGCCCGCGACCACCGGCTTGAGATCCACCGCGCGATTCGAAATATGCACTGCGATGACCGATTCCTCATCGCGCAGATGTTTCATGTACATCTGCATGGCTTCCACGGTAAGCAGGTGGACGGGGATGGCGTCACTGCTGAAGGCGTCGAGGATGAGCACGTCATATTGCTGCGGACGGTTCTCTTCAAGTTCACGTTCCATGGAGAGGCGGGCGTCGCCGCGGACAATCTCAAAGCGTCCGGCGCAATCGTTAAGATAAGTGAATACGGCGTTCTCTCCCAGGTCGAGTCTCATGACCTGCGGATTGATCTCATAGAAGCGGATAAGGTCGCCGGCGCGCACATACCCCGCCACCGTGCCCACGCCCATGCCTACTGCGCCGATGCGTACCGGTCCCGCCAGGCGGCGCGGATGATTCATGATGGCCATGCCCAGGCCACTGCCCTTGGTGTAATAACTGGTGAGCGTGTTGCGATACTTCGGATGCTGGAGCTGCATGCCGTGGACGATGCGTCCGTGAATGAGTTCGTAATATTGGAATTCGGCATTGGTGGGATTATGCTCCCTGACCTTGAGGACGCCATAGAAGCTGCGGACTTGTAACAGCAGTTTGCCGCTCTCGCCCGTAGCCTGCAGATACAACGTGAACGCGAAGAAGGCCGCGCCGAGCGCCACGGCGATGCGGGTGAACCAGAAGCCCGGCCGGGCAGGGATCAGCCCCTTCCACTCCAGCCAGATCAGCAGCGCGATGAGCACCGGCAGTCCCATGATGATGCCATTCAGCAGGCGCGCGTCGCCGGGAAACAGGTTCGAGATGCCGGCGCGTTGCATGTATTTGAGTCCCAGGCACATCACCCAGAACAACGCGAAGGGCAACCAAACGTGCGGGCGCCGCAAGCGCGGATCGTCATCGCGTACCAGGGTCCACAAGACCAGAGCGACCGCCAGCACCACCCCGATGCGATATTCCCAGAGTCCACGAAAGACCAACGGCGCCACAATGCCGGTGAAGATGCCGCCCGCCGCGCCGCCGGCGGCGATGATCAAATAAAAACCCGTAAGGTGCTGCACCGGGGGCGTGCGTCGCGCCAGTTCGCCATGCAGCACCATGCACATCACGAACAGGGTGAAGCAGTAGACATAGATCTGGGCGTAGGCGGAGAGATGCGCGCCGCGGGCGAGGGCCACCATCGCCATCAACAACACCAATAGCAACGCTGGCAGGAAAATGATGCGTTTGTAAAAAGGAAATCCGCTGAAACATAGGATGAATGTAAGCAGATACAACGTGAGGGGCAGCACCCACATGAGCGGCACCACGCCCATATCTTCCGTGACGACGCTGGTCGTGGAGAGCAGCAGCAGGGAGCCGCACATGGAGAGCGCAAACCAGAAAATACGTTCCGCCCATGGGACGGGTGCCGCGGGCGCTTCGGTGGGGTCTACTGCGGGCGTCGTCGCGCGCACTTTCCACGCGCATAGCGCAGCGCAGATGGCGTAGAGGAAAAATCCGCCGGTCCACAGGCGCGCCTGGGTTAGGATGCGCAGATTAGGTTCCACCAGAAACGGATAGCTGATGAGTCCAAGCAGCGATCCCAGATTCGAGACCGCGTAGAGGCGGTAAACACCGTCGGCATCCTTGCCTTGTGTCGCCAGCCAGCGTTGGAGCAGCGGACTGGTGGTCGCGAGCAGAAAAAATGGCAAGCCCAGACTTACCGTGAGCACCATGAGCAGGTCGCGGATGGGCTGGCCGCTATCGGTGGGCCGCCAGGCGGGACCGGGAGTGATAGGCGAACCCCATCGCAGCGCCAACACCACCATCGCCACCAATGCGGCGCTGAGTAAGACGATCTGTAGTTGGGACTGATGGCGCGGACTGAGCCTGCCGGAGATACGGTGCGCGTAGAAATATCCGCCCAGCAGCAACACCTGAAAGAAAAGCATGCTGGTGGTCCACACGGCGGGCGCGCCACCAAACCACGGCAGCAGGTACTTGGCGGCTAACAATTGCACCTGGAATAAGAGGAAAGCGCTGAGAAAAATGGTTGCGGCAAAGAGCCAGCCGTCTTTTGCGGGAGCGGCGGCCGGGCTTGCCTGCAAGGGAAGACTCTCCGTAGAAGCCATGTGCTGGCTATTGTATGGGGTCGCGCCGGATTTGGGGTGACGGATGGGGTGACGGATGGAAGCCACGGGAGTTGCAACCCTTCCGGAAGAAGGTTAACATTCACCCGCTGGAACCTGCCCTAAGGTTCCCAACCATTCATCCCCAACCCCGAGTACGCACCATGGTACGCATCGTCCAAGGAGGACAGTATGGGCATCGCCGTGTCACCCACCGTAGACCACGCGGCAGCAAGTTTCGTCGCTAAGCAGGGCAAGATCCTCATTAACAACCAATGGAGCAACGCTGCCTCCGGCAAAACGTTCAACACCTACAATCCCGCCACCGGGGAAGTACTGGCCGTGGTCGCGGAAGGCGATCGCGAAGACATTGACCGCGCGGTGAAGGCCGCCCGCAAAGCTTTTGAGGATGGTCCGTGGCGCAAGATGACGGCGTCTGAACGGGGCCGCCTCATCTGGAAGCTGGCTGACCTACTGGAAAAACACACCGAAGAATTCGCGACGCTGGAGTCGCTGGACAACGGCAAGCCGCTGACCGTCGCACGCGCGGCTGATGTTCCCCTGGCGGTCGACCTCTTCCGCTACATGGCGGGATGGGCGACCAAGCTCGAAGGCAATACCATCCCCCTCTCGGTGCCGTATGCACCGGGCGCAAAGTTCCTGGCGTATACGCAACGCGAGCCCGTGGGCGTGGTAGGACAGATCATCCCGTGGAATTTCCCGCTGCTGATGGCGGCGTGGAAGCTGGGTCCGGCACTCACCACCGGATGCACCGTGGTGCTGAAGCCGGCAGAGCAGACTCCGCTCTCCGCGCTGCGCTTGGGCGAACTGATCGTCGAAGCTGGATTCCCCGAAGGTGTGGTCAACATCGTCACCGGATTCGGCGAGACCGCGGGCGCGGCCCTCTCTGGACATTGGGACGTCGACAAGGTCGCCTTCACCGGCTCTACGGAAGTCGGCCGGCTGATCCTGCAAGCGGCTGCCGGCAACTTGAAGAAAGTGACGTTGGAGCTGGGCGGCAAGTCGCCGAATATCGTTTTTGCCGATGCCGACATGACCAGCGCGGTGAATGGCGCTGCGTCAGCCATCTTCTTCAACCATGGCCAGTGCTGCTGCGCGGGCTCGCGGCTGTACGTCGAACAGAGCATCTTCGACAAAGTTGTGGAAGGCGTCTCTGAGCAAGCGAACAAGATCAAGGTAGGCGCGGGACTCGATCCCGAGACGCAGATGGGGCCGCTGGTCTCGCAAGAGCAGATCGACCGCGTGTGCAACTACCTGGAAATGGGCGCGAAGGAAGGCGCGAAGGCGGTGGCGGGCGGCAAGCGCGTCGGCGACAAGGGCTACTTCGTGCAACCGACCGTGCTGGTGAATACCAATCCAAAGATGAAAGTGGTGCAGGAAGAGATCTTCGGCCCGGTGGTGACCGCCATCCCGTTCAAAGATGCGGATGAGGTCATCAGGCAAGCGCATGACACCATCTATGGCCTGGCCGCAGGGGTCTGGACCAAGGACATCTCCAAGGCGCATCGCATTGCCGACCAGCTGAAGGCAGGTACCGTGTGGATCAATTGCTACAACATCTTCGACGCAGCCATGCCCTTCGGCGGATACAAGCAGTCAGGCTGGGGCCGCGAGATGGGCCACGACGTGCTTGAGTTGTACACGCAGAAGAAGGCCGTCTGCACGATGCTGTAGTTTGATTTAAGTTGTGAAGGGAAGGGCGGACGAGAGTCCGCCCTTTTGTTTTTTGCGGAGACGATAGTGCAAGCGCAGGAATACTGTGCCCCAAAATCTCAGAACGTGGTCTGCTCTGACCTCGTTGCCGTCAGCCTCGTAAACGGTGATTGTTTCTTGCATGGCCTTTACGTATTTTGCCCACAACTGTCCGTCATGCATCACCGTGAAGTAGAAACCTGGGTCCCCAAATGTTTTCCCGGCAGATGTGACTGAGAAGCTTCCATCCGGATGGTTTTCCGGATACATGATCACCATGGCGTTACCGTTTGGCAGAGGAAAGACAACCTTGATGCAGGTCCCATAGTGATTCGGCACTTGGCAGGTGGAATAACTACCTGCGTATAGGACATTGCGGGTTCCCCGCAATTCGCGCAGCCAAGCGGTATACCGAATCTTCGAGTCTGAGGGATCAACCAGGTCTATCACGGAGCTGGTAACACCACGGCTGGTGTCAAGCGCGGAAAGGGGGACATTCAACTGCTGTAGACGCCGGCTGAATAGCAGCGCCAATAACTGCCCAAACGGGCGAAAGAAGCTGCACCACTCCGACCAAGCCTCAAGGTCGTACTCGGAAGTATTCTCATAGAAGTCCCGGACGCCAGGAGAAGCTTCCGGCGAAACCAAAGCAAAGTCCTGAATCAGACCGCTTCCCGGGGAGACTGTTAACCCTTCTTCCGAAGCAAGGTCGCGGAAAAAATCGAAACCGATCGCATGAGTCTTACCGACAGGGCCGGCTAGCCACGGCTGCTTGGTTATATCTACCAGACTACCGGTGACTCTCACCCAAAGCTGCGTTGTGTAGTCGCTGAGATTACCGCGCTTAGCGCCCAGCCAGATCATCAGATCAGAGCATCTCTTTCAGTTTCTTGCTCACCACCAACCTCGGCTCGGTCGCCTTCTGCACATCTTCCGCGGTCAACCCCGGCGCGATCTCTTCCAGCACTAATCCTTCGGGAGTCACTTTGATCCAGGCCATCTCCGTGCAAATGGTGTCTACGACCTTCAAGCCGGTGTAGGGAAGCGTGCATTGCTTCAATATCTTTGGCTTACCGTCGCGCGTTGTATGTTCCATGGCGACGATCACGCGCTTGGCGCTGGCCACCAAGTCCATGGCGCCGCCCATGCCCTTCACCATCTTGCCGGGAATCATCCAGTTGGCGAGGTTGCCTTGTTCGTCGACTTCCATCGCGCCCAGTACGCTGAGGTCGACGTGTCCGCCGCGGATCATGGCAAAAGATTCTGCGCTGTCGAAATAGGCGGTGCCGGGAATCTCGCTGACCGTCTCTTTGCCCGCGTTGATGAGGTCGGGATCTTCCTGACCCTCGATGGGATAAGGGCCGATGCCGAGCATGCCATTCTCACTTTGCAGGACGACTTGCATGCCGGTGGGCACGTGGTTCGCGACCAGCGTAGGCATGCCAATGCCAAGATTCACGTAGTAGCCGTCACGCAATTCGCGCGCCACGCGCTTCACGATGCGGTCACGCTTCTCCGTGTCTTTCTGTTTGTCGGGCTTCGGAGCGATTGGAGTAGTAGACATAGGGTTGTTCGATTGGATTACTTGATAACGCTAGGCGGCGCTCGCCTCCCACGCGCGGAATTTTTCCAGGTCCTTCTGAATGGTGCGCATCACCCACGTCACGATGAAGACGTCGTCGAGGAAGCCGAGCGCGGGAATAAAGTCAGGCATCGCATCGATGGGGCTGACAAAATACAGCACCGCCGCAATCACCAGACTGAGGCTGCGCCAGGGCATCGAACGGTAGCGTCGCGTGGTCCACGCTTTCAGCAAGCGGATGAACGCTTTGAGGTCTTCCCCCACGCGCCCGAGGGCGCCTTTGTTCTTGTTCGCCTTGGCCAGAGCGGTCTCGGCCAGTTCGCCGCCGCGGACTTCGTCATCGCGATAGCTCTGCGCTTCGCTGCGCAACGCCCGAAAGATGCGGAAGATACGGAGGTAATTCATGCGGTCGCCTTGCGCACAGTGCGCCGCTCAATGCGTTTTTCGTAAGCCGTGCCTTGAAAAATGCGGTTCACGTAGATGCTGGGGGTGATCACCTGGTCGGCGGGAAGTTCGCCCACTTCGACCAGCTCTTCCACTTCCGCAATAGTGACCTTGGCCGCGGCCGCCATCATCGGGTTGAAATTGCGCGCGGTCTTGCGATAGATGAGGTTGCCCCACTTGTCGCCCTTCCATGCCTTGATGAGCGCGAAGTCGGCCTTGAGTGCGCGTTCCATCACGTAAGTGCGGCCATCGAATTCGCGCGTCTCTTTGCCCTCCGCGACCATCGTGCCTACGCCCGTCGGTGTGAAGAATGCCGGGATGCCGGCGCCGCCCGCGCGCAGGCGCTCCGCAAAAGTTCCCTGCGGAATGAGTTGCAGATCCAGCTTATTCGTAAGCACCATCTCTTCTAAGAGGCGATTCTCGCCCACATAGCTGCCCAGGTGCTTCACGATCTGTCCGGCGGCCAGGCACTTGCCCAGGCCGCAGTCGTCGATGCCCACGTTGTTACTGATGGTAGTGAGATTGCACACGCCTTTGCGCACCAGCGCGTCGATGAGATTTTCCGGGATGCCGCACAGGCCGAAGCCGCCCAGCATGATGGTGGCGCCATCTTGGATATCGAAGATGGTCTCGTCGGCGTTGGCGAAGACTTTCCTCATGCGGCGATTCTAAACCATGGGCGCGGAGTGAACGCGCCAGCCTGCGGCCTCAAGCATTTGTTCGGATTGTTAAAAACGCTCAGGATGACAGTGTTTATGGGCTGGGTCGCAAGTTGGTTGCGCAAAACCGGCAGGCACAGGAGACCCGGAGGCGAATAGGGTTCCCTCGCTGTGCTCGGGACAAAACAAAAAGCAAAACCGATCACCGCCGCCCATATTCCGCCAGCGCCTGCCCCGTGTATGACTTCTTATTCTTCGCCACCAACTCCGGCGGGCCTTGCGCGACGAGCCGCCCGCCATCTTCGCCGCCCTCCGGTCCCAGGTCGATGATCCAATCCGCATTACGGATCACGTCCATGTTGTGCTCAATGATGATGATGGAATTACCCAGGTCAGTCAGCCGGTGGAGTACGTCGAGCAACTTCTTCACGTCGTCAAAATGCAGGCCGGTAGTGGGCTCGTCGAGCAGGTAAAGCGTTTTGCCGGTCTGGCGCTTCGAGAGTTCGCGCGCCAGCTTGATGCGCTGCGCCTCGCCGCCGGACAGCGTGACCGCGGATTGTCCCAACTCCACATAGCCCAGGCCGACATCAACCAGCGTCTGCAACTTCTGGCGGACTTGCGGGATGTCTTCGAGGATGGGCAGCGCGTCGGCGATGGGCGTCTGCAGCAGGTCGGCGATGGAGTAGCCCTTGAACTTCACCGCCAGCGTCTCGTGGTTGTAGCGTTTACCGCCGCACACCTCGCAGACCACGTAGACGTCCGGCAAAAAATTCATCTCGATGCGGCGCTGGCCCTCGCCGGTGCAATGCTCACAGCGGCCGCCGGCCACGTTGAAGGAGAAGCGTCCCGCCTTGTAGCCGCGCTCGCGCGATTCCGGCAGCATCGCATAAATGTTGCGGATGTCAGTGAATACGCCGGTGTAGGTCGCCGGATTCGAGCGCGGAGTGCGGCCAATGGGTGACTGATCGATGCGGATGACTTTGTCCAGGTGCTCCATGCCGGTGATGGATTTATGCGCGCCCGGCTCGCTGCGCGAGCGATAGAGCTGCTTAGCCAGCGCGGGATACAGGATGTCATTTACCAGCGTGGATTTGCCACTGCCGCTCACGCCGGTGACGACGGTCATCACGCCCAGCGGAAAAGTGACGTCGAGGTTCTTGAGGTTGTGCTCACGCGCCCCCAGCACCGCGAGGTTCTTGCCGTTCACGCTGCGCGGCGCGGTACGGGCCAGGATAGAGATCTCGCCGGCGATGTAGCGTCCGGTGACCGAGGCCGCAACTTTGGCGATCTCGGCAGGCGTACCTGCGGCCACGAGCTCACCGCCATGGCGTCCGGCGCCGGGACCGAGGTCGATCACGTAGTCCGCGCGACGGATGGTTTCTTCGTCATGCTCTACCACCAGCACCGTGTTGCCGAGGTTGCGCAGCGCCTCCAGCGCCTTCAGCAAGCGGTCGTTGTCGCGATGGTGGAGACCGATGGAAGGCTCGTCGAGGACATACAGCACGCCGCGCAGCCGCGAGCCGATCTGCGTGGCTAGACGGATGCGCTGGCCTTCGCCGCCCGAAAGAGTGGCGGCAGAGCGGTCGAGCGAGAGATATCCGAGTCCTACAGCGAGCAGAAATTCCAGACGCTCGCAGATCTCTTTGAGGATGCGTCCCACGATCTGCTGTTCGCGCGGCGTGAGCCGGATCTTCTTCGCGGCCTCAAGCGCGCGATTGATGGCGAGGGAAGTGAAGTCGGCGATGGAGATGCCGTTGACCTTCACGCCCAAACTCTCCGGACGCAAGCGCTGGCCGTGGCACGCCGGGCAGGCGGTGCCGGTCATGTAGTCGAGCAGCCACTCCTTGTAGCTGTCAGAGGTGGAGTCTTCGAGGTTCTGGCGGAGAAATCCGATGATGCCATGAAATCCGGTGCGGGGGCGCTCTTTTTCCACGGGGCCGTAGAGTAAAAGGTTCTGCGTCTTGGCCGGGAGCTTCTCGAAGGGCGTGTTGAGGTCGAGCTTGTAAGCTTCCGCCACAATGGCGAGCATGCGTTGTAAATACGTAGAGCCGGAGCCGGGGCCAAGGCCGCCATCCAGGAGCGGCTTGGACCAATCCACGATGATGAGTGAGGGATCGAAATCGAATTTGCTGCCCAGACCATTGCACTCCGGACACGCGCCGTAGACGGAGTTGAACGAGAACGAGCGCGGCTCCAGCACAGGCACGTTGATGCCGCAATTCGGGCAGGCCAGCTTCGACGAATAAAGTTTTTCTTCGCCGTTTACGACGGACACCAGCACCAGGCCTTCGGCCAGCTTCATCGCCGTCGCGACCGAGGCTTCCAGGCGCTTCTCGATGCCAGGTTTCACCAGGAGCCGGTCGACCACCACTTCAATGGTGTGGTTCTTCCGCTTATCGAGCGATATCTGGTCAAGGTCTTCATCGAGCGAGCGGATCTCGCCGTCGATGCGGGCGCGGGTAAAGCCGCCCTGCGCCAATTTTTCCAGCTCTTTTTTGAATTCGCCTTTGCGGCCGCGGACCATGGGCGCCAGCACCATTACCCGGTCTTCCGGCGTAAGCTGCATCACGCGCGAGACGATCTGCTCCGCTGACTGCCGCGAGATGGGCTTGCCGCATTGCGGACAATGCGGCACCCCGACCGACGCATACAGCAGGCGCAAATAATCGTAAATCTCAGTGATTGTGCCTACAGTCGAGCGCGGACTGCGCGAGGTAGTCTTCTGCTCGATGGAGATTGCCGGGCTCAGGCCTTCAATGGAATCGACTTCGGGACGCTCCATCTGGTCGAGGAATTGGCGCGCATAAGCGGAGAGCGTTTCCACATAGCGGCGCTGGCCCTCGGCATAGATGGTGTCAAAGGCGAGCGAAGATTTTCCCGAGCCGCTCAGCCCGGTGATCACGGTGAAAGAGTTGCGCGGGATCTCCACGTCAATGTTCTTGAGGTTGTGCTGGCGGGCCCCGCGCACCGAGATTTTAGTGATGGCCATGGATGAAATGGGCGAATGAATGACTGGCGGAACGGCACAACTAAGAGTGCATCCCCACAGATGCTTTCAAGTGAGGATGAGCGCAACTCTACTCCGTATCTTAGTCGTCAATACTGGAGCGGGTCAAACCGCGATAGAGTGTTGTCGGAAGCCTGTCGTCTGTCGCGCATGGTGTCGGGCGAAAAGACCCGGCCACGGCCAAAGGTGTACTGGCCGGATTCCCGGCGCGGCATGTACCAGGGAGACGGGCGCGGAAGTCAGAAATGGTTTACAACCGTTAGTCACACAGGGAACATCACAGGAAAACAGCTATGTCGGGTCTGATTCTGGTAGCCACGATCGTCGTCGCAATGGGTGTGGGTATCCTCTGCGGATTTGCCGTCCTCAACCTCTTTTTTCAAGCCATCAGCCGCCAGCGACAGGAGCCAGCGGCACTGGCCAAGGCCATTCCCGCGGTCTAACTTCCCCAGTTTTGTTTCAACGTGGCGGACGCTGCGGGCGTCCCTGCGGATTGTTCCGCTGTTCTTCCATCCGCCGCAATTCCTCTAACAATTGTTCAGGAGTCTTCGCCGGACCCGAGCCGGGCGCGGCATTCTGCTCACTCGGATTCGGTTGCGGCATGGGCGCGGGCGCGAAGCCTTCATTCCCATCATCGTCGGTGGGCTCGGGTTGGGGCGCCTGATACACGGCGTTGTAGCCGGGGCTCGAACGCTGCGGCGCGGAGGCCGTAACCGCGCCGGCGGCCGTCTTCGGCGTAAGGATGACCCGCTCCACCGCGTCGGGCTGTCCTTCCACGCCCAGAATGATGAAGTCATAGCCAGAGCCCTGCACCAGGGAGAGGATCACGTCGCGCACCGGGGCCGGACCGATGCGGGCGGCCACGCGTTCGCCACTCGGCCCGCCGACCGTCTCGATCTTGATGCCGGTGGCAGCGCGCAGTTGGGTGAGGATGTCCGCCATGGTGGAGTTCTCCGCCACAATGGTCAGCACGCCATTCTCCAGGCTCACGCGCGGCGGCACCGCGGGCATCTGCGACGGGCGCAAGGGAACTGCGGGACGAGCGGGTACTCGCTGGGCCGCGGGGGCTTCGACTACCGCCGGAACGCTGGCCTTCACTGGCTTTTTGGCCAGACGCTTAGCCGGAATGGCAGCCTGGCCCAAGGCCACGCCGGCCAGCGCCACCACCGCGAAAGTAACCGCGAAAAAGCTCTTTCCCGCTGCCATAATGTGTCCCGAAAAACCCTTGACTTACACCCCTGATTCTACACCCCTTCGCCCCTTGGAGACGGCCCCGCGGCGGTGTAGTTTTCAGGTTTTTGGCTCTTTACATCTTTCGATGCGCCCGGCGGCATCCAAAAGAGGACAGGACTGAAGATCTGTTGAACCCATATTCCGAATCCGATATCGGAGACTAGAATCAACCAACTGACATGAAAAATATTTTCCGTAATTTGGCTTGCGGCGCGCTGCTGCTCTTTACGACTTCCGCCGCCATGGCGGAGAGCTGCTCCACCTCCGCGGAGATGGATGCCGCCACTAAGTCGAGCCTGCAACAGGCGGCCCGCACCTATTTTCAGTATGTGACGCAGAACAATGCGCAGGCACTCGCGACGAATGCCATTCCGGACATCGCCTCGAACGTCGCCGGGGTGCAGGGCCTATTGCAGGAGCACCAGGCGAACCTGGCGGGCGCCAGCGCGTCGCCGCGCAACACTTATCTGCTGGAAGCCGATGGCACGGCGGTGCTGGAGCGCGCGGAGTTCTTCTGCGGCGTCTTCAATTCACCGGCCAAAGTCGGCTTCACCCTGAATGGCCTGCCTCCGGGTAAGTACGGGCTCGTCATCATGGACGTGACGGGTTCGCGCATTCCTTATTTCTATTCCTTCCTGTTGAAGCAAAATGCCGGCACTTGGAAGCTCGCGGGATTGTTCCCCCGTTCGCGTCAGGTGATCGGGCGCGATGCCCAGTGGTATTGGCAGCAGGCCCGGGACTTCAAGGCCCGGGGACAGCGCTTCAACTCCTGGTTCCATTACCTGGTGGCGAAGGAATTGGCCGCGCCTCTGCCGTTCATGTCCACGGTGAAGCTGGACAGCTTCTACGATGAGATCCAATCGTCGGTGCCCAGCGATTTTCCGGCGGAGCGTCCGCTGCCCCTGGCCGCGTTCAACGGCAAGACCTATCAGGTCACCCAACTCTTCGTGGTGCCGAATGAAAAAGACCGGAACCTCGACCTGGTGCTGAAGTATTCCACCGCTGATCTCTCCAACACCGGACAGACGTTTCTCGAGAACAAAGAAGTGATGAAGGCCCTGTTGGCACGGTATCCCGAACTAAAGGAACCGTTCACCAACCTGGTGGCGCGCGCCGTGGCCCCCAGCGGACAGGACTTTGG
>JBKKBM010000153.1:0-12215 GCA_046714215.1 Terriglobales bacterium
GCGGTTGCCGGTGATGGTCTCCTGCAAAATATTTTGGATGTCGGCGAGCTTGTCTTGACCTTTACGGGTGGTGGAGCGGACACGGCGCCCGATCTTCCCCGCAGAGAAGACGACGAAGGGGATGAAAAGCACCAGCACCCAGGCCAGTTTGCCGCCCAGCACGATAACCACGCCCGCCGTAAAGATCAGAGTGAAGAACTGTTGCAGGAATTCGCCGAGCACGTTCGACATCGCGAACTGCACCCGCTCAATATCATTGATGATGGTTGACAGCAGCGTGCCGGTGGAGTGGCGATGGAAGAACGCCACCGAGCGGCGCAGGATGGCGTTGTACAGCTGGTTGCGCAGGTCGGTGATCATGCCAAAGCCGGCATAGTTCACCAGATAGGTGCCAACGTAGTCACAGATACCCTTCAGCAGCGTGGCGACGACCAAGGCAAAGGCGACCATCGTCCAGTCATTCTGGATGTGCGACGGGACGAATTGCTGGAGGTTGTAGCTGTAATCGAGGCCGGGAATACGGAAGAGAGTGATGCCGCGTCCGTGGGGGACAGGGTTGAGCACGCGGTCAAAGATGGGCCCGATGAGTAGTACGCGGAAGGCGTCGAGCAGCCCGACCATGGCCATGAGAATGATGGACGCGCCCAGTTGCAGCCCGTACGGGGCTACATAGCGCAAGAGTCGGAGGAGTCGGGGCATTTTGGCGAATTCCCATTCTATGCGGGAAGGCCGGGGATGTCAGCTATTAGGCTACGAATCCCGATGGGTGACGGAGACGTTGTATTTCGCTTTGGCCAGGCGTTTGCGAACGGCTTCCACGATCATCACCGAGCGATGGCGTCCGCCGGTGCAGCCAAAGCCGATGGTCAGATAGCTCTTCCCTTCGGCCACGTAGTGCGGCAGCAGGTAGATGAGCAAGTCAGAGATGCGCTGGATGAATTCGCCGGTCTGAGGAAAGGACGAGACGTATTTCACCACGCGGGCATCGCGTCCGGTAAAAGGACGCAGTTTAGGAATAAAGTGGGGGTTGGGCAGGAAGCGCACGTCGAAGAGCAGGTCACAGTCCTGGGGCACGCCGAGCTTATAGCCAAAGCTGACGCAGGTGACGGCGATAGCGGTGTCGGATTCCTTGTGGCGAAATTGTTTGATGGCGTGCGCGCGCAACTGGTGGACGTTGAAACGTGAGGTGTCGATGATGACGTCGGCCAGATCGCGGATCTCAGCCAAGCGTTGACGCTCGGCGGCGAGAGCATTGGGCACGGTCTCAGACTTACCGAGGGGATGCGGACGCCGCGTTTCACTGAAGCGACGAATGAGGACTTCGTCCGAGGCCTCGAGAAAAATGACCTTGGCGTTGATGGTGGTGCGAAGCTTCTTGAGGATGCGCGGCAGCTTGGTCAGTTGGCGGCCTTCGCGGATGTCGACCACGATGGCGGTGCGATCGATCTCTGAGTTGGTGGAGAGTTCGGCGAAGCGGGGGATCAATTCGACGGGAAGATTGTCCACACAGTAGAAGCCGAGGTCTTCAAACGCATTGAGAACAGAGTTTTTTCCGGAACCACTCATCCCGGTGATGACGACCAATTCTTTGCGGCGCTTGGCCGGTGCGGCCAAGGGTTTGCGCCCAGCAGCAGTACGCGGACGTCGAGACTTGCTTTTGGGCGCTGGGGACATGGGCACGATGGTATCAAACCCGGTGCGGCGTCGCGACTGAATCCTCGCGCGAAGCGATGAAAGTAAAAA
Source organism: Terriglobales bacterium (assembly GCA_046714215.1). Classification (GTDB taxonomy): domain Bacteria; phylum Acidobacteriota; class Terriglobia; order Terriglobales; family Acidobacteriaceae; genus DATLCI01. The sequence goes on from JBKKBM010000153.1 coordinate 1,744, forward strand.
AGGGCGTCGCAGCGCCCCTTTTCTGCAAAACGTAACCCGCGACTAGGGGGCCTCGATCAGCTCCATCCTGCCGTCCTTTTTGCGATGCAGGACCTTCACTTTGCCCTGGGGATCGCGGAAGACGAAGACCTCGCGGTCGCGGAATTCGGCTTCTTTGACCGCCTCTTCGATGGTCATGGGGTGCATGGCGACGGAATCATCGGAGCGTACGATGTGGGCCTCCGTCATCCGCACGATGCCGGGGAAGGAGTGCACCACCACATCCACGGCGGTGGTCTCGCTGGTGCCGACGGCGATCTTGGTCTCTTTATCGAGTTCCGGCTGGCCGTTCCACTTGGTGGTGGCGCGCGCCTTACGCGCAATCCTCTTTTTGGCGCGGAACTTGGTTTTGTATTTCACCGCCTGGCGGTCGACCTTATCGATGGCCTCGCCGACGGCTTGCGCCATCTCTGCCGCCTCCGCCATGCCGACGAGTGAATTATTGCGGATGGTCACTGTGATCTCCGCGATGTTGCGCTTTTTCTCCGTCGAGAGGATCACGTGGGTATCGAAGGTCTTGCCGAGGATCTTTTCCAACTTGGTCAAGCCATGCTCGACCTGCTTGCGGACTGCGGGAGTCACTTCGTACTGCCTGCCGGTGAATTCTACGTTCATGCTTCCCTCCTCGAATGATTTCTGCTGCTCGGAGCGGGTACAGCGGCGTTACGTTTCACCAACTCGGTCTGGTTGTGGCTGCCCTCCTCAGTATTCTTTGGCTTCTATTCCTTGATTCTGCGTTGATGGGTGCTGGGGATATTCATATCTTCGCGATACTTAGCCACGGTACGGCGCGTGACCTGGATGCCCTGCGACTGCAGGATCTTGGTGATCTGCTCGTCCGTGAGCGGACGCGCGGGATCTTCTTCTTCAATGAGTTTTTTTACCCGGCGCTTCAAAATGAGCAGCGAAGTGCCGCCGCCCTCGGGGCCGTTCACGCTCTCACTAAAGAAATAGCGCAATTCGAAGACACCCTGCGGGGTGTGGACATACTTGCTGGAGACCGCCCGGCTCACGGTGGAGGGGTGCACGCCGATCTCTTCCGCTACTTCTTTGATCATCATCGGTCTCAGCTGGTCGATGCCATGTTCCAGGAAATCCCGCTGCCGTTCAATGATGCTGTAACAGACTTTCAAGATCGTCTGCTTACGCTGCTCAATGTTCTTGATCAGCTGTATGGCGGATTTATACCTCTCTTTTACGTAATTTCGAACATCTTTTTCCGCGGTTTCTTTGTACAGCAGCCGTTTGTAGGTGGGATTGAGGCGCAGGACGGGGACATCGTCCTCATTCATCATGACCAGCCATTCGTCGCCATGCTTGACGAAGGCCACGTCCGGCTCGATGAGGCGGGTCTCTTCCTGGTTGTAGCGCAGGCCGGGTCGCGGGTCGAGGGTCTTGATGTACTCGAAGGCAGCCATGACCGCTTCCACCGACCGGCCCACGGCTTTCGAGATCTCTTTGAACTGCTTGGTCTGGAGCGCGCGGAGGTTGTCGCGGACGATGGCGATGCAATCGGCCAGCACTTCAGCGCTACCGTGGCCGTTGCCGCCATTGGCCTTCTGTTTCTCGTGGATATGTTGGTGATACCGCAGCTGGAGCAACAGACAGTCGCGAACGTCGCGGGCGGCGACGCCGCTGGGGTCCATGCTCTGGACCATCGTGAGCGCCTCGCGCACGGCATCGCGGCTGAGCACGCGCATCTTCGGGTGGGCGCGGCGCTCGAGCACATCCGGCTCGCCATCCGCGCACGCAGCATCACTACGGCGGACGAGGTGAAGGCTGCTGGGCTTGAAAGTCTGGGCTGCGGCTGCCGCCCCAGCTTCTGCTTCCTCTTCCGCGAGCGCTTCCGCATCCGCTGCGAGGTCGGCGGCTTCCACGGCAGCAACTTCTTCGGATGAAAAGTCTTGACTCATGGCCTGGAGAAATTCTTCCGGCGCGGGCACAGCCTCGTCGGCCGGAGGCTGGTCGGGAGGTGCGGCGGTGAAGTCGACCAGGCCCATCAACTCTTCCTCGCTCGCGAGGAGATAGCCCGCTTCATCCAGGTTACCGATGATGCGTTCGGCGCCCTCACGCACGTCGCTCTTGAGCGCCATGGAACCGAGCTGCCACATCAAGTGGTCGGTCAGGGTGGTAGGACTGGAAAGGAAATTTTCAAACGAAGGTTTCTCCAGCGACTCGATATCGGTATGGGTGCGGTGTCCGGGGTCAAGGTAGTCGCGGAAGAACGAGCCAAAGTCGATCTCATCAAAGGGGTCAGCCCTATCGCCTTCGGTGACCTGCCCGTCAGCCGCCTCGGTGCGGTCGCGCTGCTCTTCTTTGCCGGCGATCTCGTCGATGGTGGGAATCTGATCTTCGAGCTCCTCCAGAACGGGGTTCTCCACCATCTCGGCGGTGATCATGTCCTTCAACTCGAGCTTGTTGAGCGCGAGCACGCTCACCATCTGCACGAGGCCCGGCGTCAGGATCTGACGCTGGGAGACTTTGAGGTTCAATTTGTTCTGGAGCAATACCATGGGCCCTTTGCTGGTTCCGTTAGATCAGGGAGAAACTCTCTCCCAGGTATACGCGCTTTACTTCGGGATCATTGCCAAGCTGTTCCGGCGTCCCGGTGCGGAAGATCCGCCCTTCGTTGATGATGTAGGCCCGGTCCGTCACGCTGAGCGTCTCGCGGACGTTGTGGTCGGTGATCAGGACCCCGATGCCGCTGTTCTTCAGGTCAAAGATGATCTTTTGCAGGTCGAGCACGGCGATGGGATCGATGCCGGAGAAGGGCTCATCCAGGAGTATGAAGGTCGGGGAGATGCAGAGGGCGCGGGCGATCTCTACCCGGCGCCGCTCGCCCCCGGAGAGCGCATACCCCTGGGTCTTGCGGATATGGCCCAAACCTAGCTGGTCGAGGATCTTTTCCAGCTTTTCCTTGCGTTCGTGCCAGGAAATCGACTGAGTTTCGAGCACGGCAAGAATATTTTCTTCCACGCTCAGCTTGCGGAAGACTGAGGGCTCCTGGGGCAGGTAGCTGATGCCAAAATTGCGCGCCCGCAGGTACATGGGGACGTCGGTTATGTCGCGCTCATTGACCAGGATGCGGCCAGCGTCAGGCGGCACCAGCCCCACAATCATGTAGAAAGTGGTGGTCTTCCCGGCGCCGTTAGGCCCAAGTAAACCAACGACTTCGCCCTGTTTTATGTGGAGACTTACGCCGTGAACCACCCTTCGACCTCGATAAGATTTGCCAATCTCGTCGGTCGCAAGGTTTTGCATCAAGGTCTACTCTCGTCTTTGATCCTGGTCCGCGTAATGGTGCGGGAAGAATCACCGCTACCTACGTGCACCCTATCATCGCGGGTATAGAAAGTCAACGAATCGCCGGTCAAATTGCCGCGTTCGGCATCAAAAATGCTAGGGGGATTTCCCGGAGCTCCGGTCAAGACGAATTTCGACTCGCTCGCAGCATAAACCAGACGCTCGCCTACTGCCTTGCGAACGGGATTTTCCTGCTCGATCATGACGTTCGCACCCTGGTCAGCGGTCGCAATGATCTGGTCCACCTGGCTGGCGGCTCCCACGGAGTTGGCCCCGGCCGCTTTCGCTTTGAGCAAGACGTCCACGCGCGCGGCGGTGAGCACTGTGTCGGGGACTTTGACCTTTACTCCGCCCTCAAAGTGGCCTTTGCGTTCGGCGTCTACGTAAGTCAGTCGCAGGGCGCTGACCTGTACCGGCACCTGCCTGCCCGCTTTGTCGGTCTGAACGAATACGGTCTGAACCCGGGTCGAGTTGCTCCCGGTGGCGGTGAGGGCGCGGCGGTCTTTTTCAAACACAATGGTCGGCGCCTGCACCATGTTCGCACCTTGCCACAGGCGCGCCCCGCCGGTGAAGCGGGCAACGCCGGTATTGCGGTTGGCGATGACTGATTCCGCAGTCGCGTGGATGGGATCACTGCCACTGAACATCGCGCCGCCCGTGCCCACGCCCGCCTTCGCCTGGCGGTACGTTGTCTTCACGTCGCCTTGACCGGAAACCTCTCCGGTCTTGCGGTTCAGGCGCAAGGCCTTAGCCCCAATGATGAACCCAGAATCGTCATCCTGCACGCGGGGTGAGCCTTCGAGGTGGAGGGTGTCGTCGCTGGGGCTGAAGCGTCCGCTCTCCGCGGTGGCCGACCGTTGGCCCTCTTTGTAATCCACCTTGCCCTGCACTTCGATGTTGCTGATCGAAATCCGCGCAGCGGAGCGGGTATCGAAGCTCGCGACCATGCGGTTGCTGGAGACGACGCGGTCGGGTTGGCCGGGAGTGGTGGTCACCAACCGGGCGTTGGGCGTCCCCGTGAGTGACGTCATGCGGTTCTTGGCGGCGAACGCCGCCGTAAAGCCGCCCGCAGTGATGATCGACGTTTGCACCGAAGTTGGGCCAGCCTGCTGCAGCGTGATCTGCGATGCTCCGGAAGTCACGGCCCGCTGCAACTGACTCTTGCCTTGAAAGAAGAAATCAACGATGTCGGCCTCGACCGCAGTCTGCTGGATCGCGCCTTTTTGCTGGAAGCGCACGGATTCGCTGGCCCGCACCTGCGCAATGTTGTTGCGTCCGGTGAAGTCGATGACGGCGCGCCCGGCAGAGCCATCGAGCGGCGAGGCGCCGGTAGCATGGACGCTGACCGCGCCCGCCAAAACAGCCTTTTTCATCAGATTATCTGGGCCAAAATCGAAGTCCGCGCGCTGCGCCCGCAGATTCGAGGTGGTCTTGCCTTTGGCTTCAGCCGTGACATCACCCACGGCGGTGATCTTGGCGATAGTACTGTCTTCGCGCAGCAGGATGGTGACTTCGTTGGCATTCATCGCGCGCGTTGCTTGCTCCATGCGCACCTGCGTGAGCACCGCGCGCAAGGGCTGGTCCTCGATGTGCGCACGGCCCGCGGTGATAGTTGTTTGATCCAGCCCAGCAGGATCAAGTTTGGAGCCGGAAGGCGACTGCGTAGTCGCCAGGCGCACGTCGGCGGTGAGTGTAAGCGTGCGCTGCTTGGAATCGTAGAGCGCCCCGCGCGCTGAGCCACTGGCCTGCGGGATGGAGAATGTGATCTTCTCCTTCGTCTCCGCCAATCCCGTCTTCTGATTGAAGCTCAATCCGCTGGTGCGGAAATGGACGCGGCCCTGCTCGGAGTTCTTCAGCGGGTCGGGCCCGGGCTTGCCTTGCGCTTGTAGGTCGATCATGACCTCACCCTGGGCAGTCACTTCACCGGAGCCGGGGTCGTAGGCAAATGCCTTGCCGAATATCTGGTCGTACTCCTCTTTTTTATTCTCGCCCACCCCATAAACGATGATGCGTACATTCTCCAGTTGCGCCTTCTGCCCCTCCTTGAATCGCACCGCCTTGCCGGCGGAGATGGTGAACAGCGCCTTGCCGCCGGAAGATTGGGTGTAGGTGAAGCCCTGAGCGCTTTGCTGGATGTCCGCGCCGAGTCGTTTGGGGATGTCGCGGATCTCTTTTGCGATCTTGTATTTGGCAAAAGAGTAGAAGCCCACTACGGCCGCGAGCAGCAGGATGCCGGCGCCGGCGATCAAGACGCGCAGCTTTTTGGGGTTGAAGGCCATCTGCCTGATTTTACGCGAGATTTTACGCGAGGCGGCGGGACTACAAGGCGCGGGCGAGGACCAAGGTCACGTCGTCGGGCTGTTCGGCGGCGCCGATCCAGTCTTGGACGGCGGTCGTCACGATCTCAGAGATGCGTGCCAGCGGCAGATTGCGGTTGGCGCGGATCAGTTCCAGCAGGCGCTGTTCCCCAAATTCGCCGAATTCGTTTTCCGGCTCGGTGATGCCGTCACTGTAGGCGACGAAGATGTCATTGGGGCGAAGGACCACCGAACTCTCTTCGTAGGTGACTTCGTCGAAGAGTCCGATGACGGTGCCGCCAATCTCGAGGCGCCGCACCGAGCCATCCTGCCCGATGATGAGCGGCGGCAGATGGCCAGCGTTGGAGTAAGTCATAGTGCGCGAGCCGCCGTCATAGACGCCGAGAAAGAGCGTGGCATATTTCTCCGGCTGGGTGCTGTGATAAAGATGCCGGTTCAGTAATTCCAGGGCGACAGCCGGTGACTGCATGCCGCCGGAGACGACCCACTCGCGGCCAGCGGCGCCCGGGTCGGCACCGGGTACGGCGGCGGCAACGCCCGCATGCACCAGTTCCTGACGAGTGGGCATGCGCCCGAATTCATACGCCCGCACCGCCGAATGGACGGTCGCCATCAACAGCGCCGCGGAAATCCCTTTACCACTGATGTCACCCACCGCGATGCCGAGCTGGCGGTCGCCACCCGGGAGGAAGTCATAGTAATCACCGCTGACGCTGCGGGCCGGCTTGCATACGCCATGCACCTCCAGCGCTTCAATGCTGGCCGCCTCCAAGGGAAATAATGTCGCTTGCACCTCCTGGGCGATGGCCAGCTCGCTCTCCAGCCGCTCCTTCTCTTTCTGCTCCTCAATGAGCTTCTCCAGGTTTTCCGCCATGGAGTTGAAGGAGACTTGCAGCGCGGCCAACTGGTCTTTGTTCTTTACGGGAATGCGATGTTTCAGATTGCCCCGATTGATCTCCTGGGTGGCCTGGTACAGGTTATAGACCGAGGAGGTGATGGTCCGGGTGAGGCCGACGCCGAAGAACAGCGCCACGATCACGATCAGGCCAAAAAAGATGGCGACGCCCGCCAGCACGCCTAACAGCACATCACCCAGGCGCCCCGTCCGCAGGAACAAGCGATCCACCAGCGCCGAAGGGCGGGTGATCACCGTGATGGCGGCGTTCTTACTGGCGCCACTCGTCCAGTCAAAGAACGGAACCGGATTCACGTAGCTCAGCTCCGGATCGTAGCGAAATGAGCCGTGCGGAGGAACCGTACCGCCGCTGGCCACGGGTTCGCGCGCCAGTTCGAAGTTGACTTTCTTGGCGTCGGGCTGGCTGTCATCCTGCTCGCTGATGACCAGACCACCCGGTTCTGCAGGCTTTCCCTGGATCTCGATGAGGTTGAAGAAGCGGACTTCGCCCAACCCCGCGGCGCTGCGGTCGACCACACTCTTGTTCAACGGCACGCGAAACATCACCAGCGTCTCCGCACTACCTTTGACGATGGCACAGAGAAAGAGCTGGCCGTTCTCGCCCACCAGACCTTGAAAGTCATCCTGGATCCATGCGGGCCGCTGCGCGTGGGCGGGATCAGAACCGTGCAGCGTGATCATTCTGCCCTGCTGCCAAGCCGTGACCTCAAGCCCGGGGAAGCGACGCTCCAGGTTGCGCCAACGCCGCTGCCAGCGCGCGTCTTCCGCTCTGGATCCCGGTCCGCTGAGTTCGGGAGCAATGCCCTGGGCCACCACCTCCAGACTCCGGATCTCTTTGTCCAGGTCCACGCGGACTTCAGAAGTCACATATTGGTTGGAGAACATGTATCCCGCAATGCCCACCATGGTGAGGATAAGCAACACGGGAATCACACCGATGAATACATACGTCACGATGAGCCGGTTGCGCAGCCGCCACAACATCTCGGTGCGCACCCAGCGCACCACCAGGACGATCAGCACCGACCCCAGAAGGAAAGTGAGGATGGCGGCAAGTCCATTGAAGTAGCGGGCGCTGGCGGCGCGTCCCGTCATCAAGAGCGCCTGTTGAGTGACGAAGACCCCTACCCGCAGCAGGAACATGTAGAGCGCGAGCCGCCCCAGCATGGACTGGGGAGCCCAGGCGGCGACCTTGCGGCGGATGAATCGATATAGAGAGGTGTTCGTCATTTAGCTTACGAAGTTCTGGTCACTGCCCGGGGGTGGCGGTTGCCCAAGGCTCCGGTCAAAAGAATTATAGGGTGTTTAGAGCGAAAGCCTCGACCACCGCCTATCTATTGGGGAATACGTTGGCGAGGCGTCCTGAGTTCCAGCCGGTGCGTCAGCGGGGGATAGGATCTACGTCCGTGGTCTCCGCGGAGAGAAAGGCGCCGCCCAACAGCAATAATCCGGAGATGAAGGCCCAGAACATCAGCGTGACGGAAAGCGCGAAAGGGCCGTAGACGTCTTTGAAGTCGAGCCACGGCAGCGCGAAGATGTAGACGTACTTGGCCGCCTCCCACAGGACGCCGGTGACGAAGGCCGCGGGCAAGACCGCGCGCGCCGGGATCTTGGCGTTGGGCAGCAACCAATAGATGAGGAAAAAGATGGTGATGCTGGCCGCCATGGCAAAGACTTTCGTGACTACGCTGGAGAGGGTGCGCGCGAGCACGCTGTTGTCAGCAAAGGCAGCGTCGATCAAGTAATGATTGCCGGCCGTGAGCGCCACGGAGAGCAGGGTGAGCAGGCCCACCACAAAGGCCAGCACCAGCGAGATGATCTGATTCCCGAGATACGACCGATTTTTTTTTATACCCCAAACGCGGTTGAGCGCCACTTCCAGCGGCAGAAAGACGCCGCTCGAAGTGAACAGCAGGATCAGCAGCGAGGCCACCTGCACTCCCTTGCGCGCATTCACCAGGATGCTGAGGTTGCGGACGATGAAATCCTGGCCCGCGGGCAGGAAGTCACGCAACAGTTGCACCACCACGTTGTACATGGCTTCTGAGCGGAAGACTCGGCGCGTGAGCGTCATCAGCAGAACGATGAAGGGAAAGAAGGCGAGGATGGCGTTGGCCGCCACGCTGAAGGCGTAGGTGTGGACTTCGGTCCGCATCAGGTAACGCAGCGTAGCCCAACTGTGATGGCGGAGCGTGGGCTCGGCGACAGCGACTGTCGGATTGTCAGGGGCGTCCATGCGGAATCGTTAGAACGAGAAAGGTCTGTGTTCGCTATCGTACCAGCGCGGGCGGCTTCAGATAACTATTGCTTTTTTCTGGACTTAGCCCGTATTATGCCCTCGCCTGACGCACCATGAAAAGGTCAGGGCATGGATTTGGGTTGATGTTTTTGTACTTCACCGTCAGACAACGAAGACGCGCACGGGATGGGTTTCGGAACCAGGCACCTGGTGCGGCCGCGCTTGGCGCTACCGCATAGGAGCATCCGTTCCGGGCCTTTTTCTTTTGCGTAGAGGACGAAGACATTTGATCCCACTTTTCCCCATGGGTGGGGGGCCCCACTGTGGAGCCGGCGGTCACTTTTTGCGACTTTCTTAGGCGCCAGGTGCAAGCCCGGAGGAAAAGAAATGACTAGAGGTGAAAGGAGCAGTCAGTGAGAGAGAAAGGTACAGTCAAGTGGTTCAACGGAGCCAAGGGGTATGGCTTCATCCAGCGTTCAACCGGCGAAGATGTCTTCGTCCATTACTCCGCTATCCAGGAGCAGGGTTATCGCTCTCTGAATGAGGGCGAGACCGTAGAGTTCGATCTAGCCAAGGGCCCGAAAGGCTACCAGGCTTCGAACGTCGCGCGCGTAGTGTAGACGACGTTCTTTCCCTGTGAGCCGGCCAACCATCCGGTCCTCATAGTCTCTTAAGAGTCCCCTTCTACGCGGAAGGGGATTTTTTGTGTTCCGATGTGCGGCCGATGAGCTCTTGCTTTCCACGCTGCTTCCCGGTGTGATACAAAAACTAGTTGCCTGCTCTTCTATTCCCTTCCCCTTCGGAGTCCGGTTGCTACGAGCCTTTTTTATCGCGCTCTCGGAAAACAAGAGCTTGCGCCATTTTTCCGAACAGTCGTCGTTGGGCCAGAAGATGTCGCGGCGCTTCGTCGCCGGCATGACGGTGGCAGACTGCCTGGCCGCCACGCGCGAGGTCAACGCGCTGGGGATGAGCGTGAGCGTCGACAACCTGGGCGAGAACGTGACGAATCCGGAAGAGGCGCGCCACAGCGAAGCGCTCTACCACGAGATGCTGGACGCCGTGGCGGCGCAGAAACTCAACGCCAACGTCAGCCTGAAGCTTACGCACATGGGACTTGACGTCGATCCCGATCTGGCCTTCAAGATCACCACCGGCCTGGTGCAGAAAGCGGCGACCATCAACAATTTTGTCCGCGTGGACATGGAGGGCTCGCCCTACACGCAGAAGACGCTCGATTTCGTCGAAAACCTGCATCGCCAACCCGGGAATGCGGGACGCGTGGGCGCGGTCATCCAGGCGTATCTCAAGCGAAGCGAAGCAGACGTCGAAAAATTGATCGCGCAGAAGATCCGCATCCGGCTGTGCAAGGGCGCGTATAAGGAGCCGGCGGAGATCGCCTTCCAGGACAAGGCTGACGTGGACACAAACTACGTAAGGCTGATGAAGATCCTGCTGAAGAGCGGCGTCTATCACGGCATCGCTACGCACGATCCGAAGATGATCGAGGCCACCATCGCCTTCGCCCGCAGCGTGAACATCCCGCCGCGCGCCTTCGAGTTCCAGATGCTCTACGGTGTTCGCCGCGACCTGCAGGAACAACTGATCCGCGACGGCTGGGGCATGCGCGTCTACATCCCCTTCGGTACCGAGTGGTATC
>JBKKBM010000154.1:0-9434 GCA_046714215.1 Terriglobales bacterium
TCCCTGCTTGGTCGCCTGGTAAAGGAAGGTGGCGGGGCGGCCGGGATTGACGGCCTCATTGATCCCGAGAGGGGTCACAGTAAAGCCGTGCTGGACGTCCTCAGTGATGACTTCGAACTGGATGGTCTCGCCGCGGCGCAAGCGGATTTCCGCGGGCGTAATGGAATATTTCTTCATGGAAACGGCCACGTGACGGGGCGGAGCAGAGGTCCGTTGGCATCCGGGGAGTGACGGCAGGAGGAGTGCAAGGGAAAGCGTCAATCTGTACAATGTGGGATTGTTCCTCGTCACTTTATTGAGCCCTCGATCATCAACTTTTCTTGACGTTCAATCGTACTAAAGAGAAACGACATATTTGGCGGAAACACAGGATTTTTTGCATCGCAAGCCTATGGGAACCATCCAAACCAATGTAACAGGAGACACCGGCGCAGAACTGGCTCTGGTAACAGCCGCGCGCGAAGGCGACATGCAAGCCTTCGAGCAGCTGATCCAGAAGTATGACCGGAATGTCTTCCGCATAGCCCAGCACATCACCCAGAACCGCGAAGATGCGGAGGACGTGGTGCAGGACGCGTTCCTGAAGGCGTACCAGAACCTAAACAAGTTCCAGGGGAATTCGAAGTTCTATACCTGGCTGGTGCGGATCGCAGTGAATGAGGCCTTAATGCGCTTGCGGAAACGCAAGTCTGACAAGACCGTGTCCCTGGACGAGGACGTAGAGACGGAGGATGGATCCATACCGCGGGAAGTCGCGGACTGGAGTCCGAACCCGGAACAGTTGTATGGCACGGCGGAACTGAGTGATATTCTGGGCAAAACCATCCAGGGTCTGCCGGCGGGCTTCCGCACGGTGTTCGTGTTACGCGATGTCGAAGGCTTGAGCACGGAAGAGACGGCGGAGATGCTGGGATTGAGTGTGCCCGCAGTGAAGTCAAGACTGCTGCGAGCGCGACTGCAATTGCGCGAGCGTTTAAACCGTTATTTCAAGAAAAATAAGAACGGGGACACAAAGCAGTGAAGTGCAAGGAATTCCTTAAAGAGCTGAACGATTACCTGGACGGTTCGCTCGACCCGAAGCTGCAGGCCGAACTGCAGGAGCACCTCCACTGGTGCACCAACTGCTATGTCGTGTGCAATACTACGCAAAAGACCATCGAGATTTACCGGGAAAACAAGCTTTACGAGCTACCGGACGACCTCCGCTCCAAGCTGCAAAGCGCCATCCTTTCGAAATGCAAGGGCACCAAGCCGCAACCGTGACCGCTGGTTTTCTCGCCTGTTCCCTCCTCCAGCTAGTGTCCTCGTACCGTAACCAAGCAGTAACTAAGTGAAATAACCCTTTTGGGCCGAACAAACCTTTTGAGCCGCGAGGAATCCAATGGTGTGTTCGACCAACCTCTCTCCCCAGCATCTGAAGAAGTGGGAGGCGGGCCTTGATCCCAAAGGGAGCACGAATGATCACGGACCTCATGGACATGTTGTTCGGTTGCTGGCACACGCGGTACTCGTTCCCCATCACCTCCAAGCCGGGTCATCGCGCGAAAGCGGCCAAAGCCACGGGCACGTATGTGGTGTGCCTGGATTGCGGCAAGGAATTCGCCTATGACTGGAGCCAGATGAAGGTCGTCGCGAACGATTACGTTCCCGCAGAGATGCCGGCCACCGCGACCATGGCGAGTAAGCAAGCCGCCTAAAACCAAAGCCCCGACCATGAGGCCAGGGCTGAATCATGGCAAGAACATTCCCTCTCCTACCCTCCGTAGGACGCATCCGTCGACTTGTTTTCGGCGAGCAGCTCGTTGAGCAGCCCGAGCATGTCGCTGACGGAGAGGATCCCCTTTAATTCGCCATCTTCCACCGCCAGGAGCGCGCCGATCTTCTTGGTATAGAGGATCTGCACGGCCTCGCCGATGGGGGCGGAGGGCGAGATGGAAAGCGGGTTCTTGGTCATGGCCATGGTGATGGGCGTGCTCTCAAAGACCTGGTTGTACTCCTCCTGGGACTGCTTGGAGAGGATGGAGGGGGCGAGCCGGGAGACGTCGCGATCGCTGATGATGCCGACGACCTTGCCGGTCTCGGCGGATACGATGGGGACATGGCGCTTGCCGGTGCGACGGATCAGCAAGGCGGCATCGAGGAGCTTGCCGTCGTCGGGCAGGGTGGTGACGGAGGTTGTCATGTAATCCTTGACCAGCATCGGGGCTCCCTCTGTGCGGTTCGTGGCGCATTCTAACAAACGCAGGCGGAAAAAGCCCGAAGTTCTCCCCGCGACGCGGACTTTGCCGGGAAGCTATCCCGGCAAGCTATAATGACCGCCACTCCATCCGACCCGGTGCACCCCTTGAAAGAATTCCATTCCCGCGTTCGCGAAGTGGCAGTGCTGCAAGAAGCCACGGACATGGTGTTGTCGTCAAAAGACGCCGACACCGTGCTGCACCACATGCTGTTGGTGGCACGCAATTACTTTGGGGTGACGGCGTGCGCGGTGATGCTGGTGGACGTGGAGAAGCAAGAACTCTACATTCACACCCACAACGGATTTGAAGACCGCGAAGTGTTGGGGCGGCGCTATCGCATCGGCCGCGACGGCGTAAGCGGACACGTGGCGGCCAACAAGGCACCCATCTACGTGCCGGACGTAAGCAAGGACCCGCGCTACGTGAGCGGGCGCGCGGACATCCGCTGTGAACTGGCCCTGCCACTCCTGGTGCGCGATGAAGTGCTGGGAGTGCTGACGCTGAGCAGCAACCAGGCTGACTATTTTTCCGATGAGATGATCGGGCTGTTGGCGCTGTTCGCCGGCCAAGCAGCGGTGGCGCTGGACAACACCAGGCTGTATTCGACGGAGCGGCGACGGATGCGGCAGATCGAATTCGTAAATCTGATCGCGCGGTCGGCGACCACGGCCCACGACATTGACCAACTGGTTACCACGCTGGCGGAGCTGATCACGGACACATTCGAAGGCAGCCAGGTGTCCATCCTGTTGCGTGACGAAGCGGGCCATTTGGCGTTACGGACGCATGCGGGCGGCGAGCAGCCAACGGGCGAGCAGTTCCAAGCGTCAGAGCGGCATGGCACCATCGCGGATGCCTTGGCCGCACGCATGAATGTAGGCGTAAATAACTGCACGCAGAAATGTCTGGAATCACCAAGTTGGTCGCGCGGGCTGGCGAGCGCGGAGTCAGAAATCGCAGTCCCCTTGCTAGCGCTGGGTGAAAACCTGGGTGTGATCGTGATCTCGCATGCGCAGGTCAATGCCTTTACCAGTGAAGACCGTACCATCGCGCAGGCGGCGGGCGACGTAGGCGCCACCGCGATCCGCAATGTGCAGTTGACCGAAGAACTGCTGCGGGTAGCCAATACCGACAGCTTGACCGGTGTGTTCAACCAACGCTACCTCCACGTGGCGGTGGGCCAAGAGATCACCCGGGCGAAGCGTTTTGGCAAACCGTTCTCCGTAATCATGTTCGACCTGAAGCATTTTCGCGAGGTCAACCGGCAGGTGGGCTTCGACGCAGGCGACGAAGTGTTGCGCGGCGTGACGCAATTGCTGCGTACGTCCGTGCGGGCCATTGATACGGTCTGCCGCTACAATGCGGACCGCTTCGCCATCGTGCTGCCGGAGACGTCAGCCGAGCAGTTGCAACGCTTGCAGGCAAAGATAGCCGAGGGGCTGGCAACCATCCCCTTCGCGCGCACCGGGTCCATGACGAAGCTGGAGGCGGTGTTCACGTCCGTGCAGCATCCGCAGAACGGCGCCAACGAAATGGAATTGGTGCGCCAGTTGGTGCAGCGGATGGATCGGGAAAAAGCAAAGGCTCAGGGCGGACCAGCATAATCATGAACGTTAAGTAATCACCGTAACTAACTTTGTAAAAGCTACTTACGAAGTCACCAGTTCGAAGATAAATTTTCACATTCACGCCTTGTAGCCTCACTGCGGCTTAACTTGCGTAGGTTATGATGGCTGCATGGCTCTTCCCGCAAGCAAAACTGGTGTTACCAAGCCACTCAGCGCCGGCGATGGGGCGCCACTGCGCGTGGAAGAGTTCCTGGTGGAGTTGGCCGACGCGCTGAACACTACGCTGGACCTGGACACACTGCTTTCGCGAGTGGCGGAGATGGTGAAGCGGGTGATCCCGTACGAGATCTTTGCCATCCTGCTGCTCAACGACAAAACGCAGGACCTGCGGATGCGTTTTCAGATCGGCCACAATCAGGAGACGGAGCGGCTGCGGATCAAGATCGGACAAGGGATCACCGGCCAGGCGGTGGAGCGGAGCGAACCGGTGCTGGTGAACGACGTGACCACCTATCCGAATTACGTGAACGGTCACGAAGCGGTGCGGTCAGAGCTGGCGGTGCCGCTGGTGGCCAAGAACAAGATCATTGGGGTGATCGACATCCAGGCGATGGAGCGGGACTTCTTCACGCCGGAGCACGGGCGGTTGCTGAAGCTGGTGGCGTCGCGGATCGCCATCGCGATCGAGAATGCGCGGCTGTACACGCGGGTGGCGCGCCAGGCGCAGACGTTACGTATCCTGAATGAGATCAGCCGCGACCTCACGTCCATCCTTAACCTGGATGAGTTGCTGAAGCGCATCGGTGAACTGATCAGCCGGGTGATCGACTTTCAGATGTTTTCCGTGTTATTGCTGGACGAGAGCGGGCAGATGCTGACCCACCGTTTCTCCATGCGCTTCAACGAGAACGTGCAGTTGAAGCACGACATCCCCCTGGGGCGGGGGCTGGTGGGCGCGGCGGCGCTGCAAAAATCGCCGGTGCTGGTGCCAGACGTACTGAAGGATGAGCGCTACATCCGGCTGAATGCGGAGACGCGCTCGGAGTTGTGTGTTCCCCTGATCTACAAAGAGCAAGTGATCGGGGTGCTGGACCTGGAGCACACGCGACGCGGCTATTTCAACGAAGACAACATGCGGACGATCGTGACGCTAGCCGCGCAACTGGCCATCGCCATCGAGAATGCGCGGTTATACGAACGCATTGCGCGGGAAGAGCAGCGCATGGAGCGCGACCTGGCCATGGCGCGGGTGGTGCAGCACCATTTGCTGCCGCCGTGCTGCCCGGTATTGCAGAATGCTGAGGTCGCGGCGATGTTTCAGCCGGCCCACGCCATCGGTGGCGACATCTACGACTTTTTGAACTACAGCGGCGGCCGCACCGGTATCGCGGTGGGGGACGTTAGCGGCAAAGGAGCACCGGCGGCGTTATTCGCGGCGCTGGTGGGCGGGATGCTGCGGTCGACCGCGGGTAGCGAGCCTTCTCCCTCAGAGATGCTGATGGCCATCAACCTCGCGCTGAATGAACGTAAGATCGATGCGCACTTTGTCTCCATGATCTTCGGCGTGTGGGATGACGCGGAGCGCACCATGCTGGTGGCGAATTCCGGACAACCACGGCCGATCTATTACCACCACGGGCGCCCGCAGATCGTGGAAGCAGCCGGCATCCCGTTGGGACTGCTGGAAGACACCGAGTACGACGAAGTGACGATCCATGCGCAGCCGGGCGACGCTTTCCTGTTCTTCTCTGACGGCATCATTGACGCGGTGAATCGCGAAGGTGAGCAATTTGGCCGGCAGCGGGTGGAGGAAGCAGTGGCCAAGAATCACGAATTGTCTGCCGAGGGCATGGTGCAGGCGATCGCCAAGGCCGTGCGTAAGTTCTCCAACGGGGTAAGCTCCTACGACGACGAGACGGTGGTGGTCATCAAGGTCCGCGACGGGGGCCCACCGAATCCGGAAGGCGCAGCGAAGCGGCGGACGCGCAAGACTTCCGGGGCGCTGCGCAACGTCTGACGTAAAACGCTTCCCTTTATACTGGTACCTCCATGAAGATGATCAGCCGGCCTCCGGCCTTTACCTACAAGAAAGACCGCCTGCAAGCTGACCGCATCCCGCTCAGCTACCTGGCGGAGAAATTCGGCACGCCGCTGTATGTATATTCGGGGTCGACCATCCGCGAGCGTTACCGCATTTTTGCCGCCGCATTCCAGCGGGTCCCGCACACGGTGTGCTATTCCGTAAAAGCGAATTCGAATCTCACCATCCTGAAATGGCTGGCCAAGTTTGGCTCGGGGTTCGACGTGGTCTCCGGCGGTGAACTGGAGCGGGTGCTGCATGTAAGCCGCACCGCGGCGAAGAAAGCAGTGTTTTCGGGCGTGGGCAAGACGGTAGAAGAACTCGACCTGGCGCTGCGGGCTGACATCCTGCTGTTCAACGTGGAGAGTGAAGGCGAACTGGACCTGCTGGCGGAACGGTCGGCCAAACTGCGGCGCAAGGCACGGGTCGCGTTGCGGGTGAATCCTGATGTGTTTGCCGAGACGCATCCCTACATCTCAACCGGCCTGCGCGAACACAAGTTCGGCGTGCCGATGCAGGACGTTTCTGACCTATACACGCGGGCCAGCCGGCAAAAATATCTGGACGTGGCGGGCGTGAGTGTCCATATCGGCTCGCAGATCACGTCGGTAGAGCCGTTCCACGCGGCGATGACGCGGGTGGCCGAACTGGTGCGGGCACTGGCCGCGAACGGCCATAACATCCGCTACGTGGATGCGGGCGGCGGGCTGGGCATCTCGTACAAGACCGAGGACACTCCGGAGACCGATTTTGAGACGCGCTCACGAAATTATGCGCAGGCGCTGACCAGCGCGCTGCACGGGTTGAATATCCATCTACTACTGGAGCCTGGGCGGTCGATCGTGGCGCCAGCGGGCACGCTGCTCACCCGCGTGCTGTACGTCAAACAGAACGGTAAGAAACATTTCCTAGTGGTGGATGCGGCGATGAATGACTTGATCCGACCGTCACTGTACAGCGCCTACCATGAGATCGTGCCGGTGGAATGTGGAGCGGAGCACGCGCGCAAAGGTACTCCGGGGACGTTCGATGTGGTGGGGCCCATCTGCGAGACGGGTGATTTCTTTGCCCGGGACCGCGAGATCGCGTGCACGGGCGCGGGCGACCTGTTGGCCATCCTGGATGCAGGCGCGTATGGGATGACGCTGTCTTCGAATTACAACACGCGTCCGCGGCCGGCCGAGGTGCTGGTGGATGGGACGTCAGTGCGGGTGATCCGGAAGCGGGAGACGGTCAAGGATCTGATGCGGCACGAAAGCTAGTTGGCCGATGGCTAAAGCCCTAGACTTCATTCGAAGCGTTGATGGCGCAGCTAAAGCCGCGCCCCTTCAAACAAAACCAAAGGCTAGACAGGTTAGTTAGCAGTGCGCTCGTAGATCACCCGCCCGCCGAGAATCGTCTTTTCTATCTTCACGTCACGGATGGCTTCTTTGCGGATGGAGAAGATGTCATCGCTCAGGATGATGACGTCCGCGAGTTTGCCGGGGGTGATGCTTCCCTTCTCTTTATCCTGAAACTCGGCGTAGGCGGAGCCCATGGTGTACGCCTCTACCGCCTCGGCGACGGATATCTTCTGCTCCGGAACCCATCCGTTGGGCTGTTTGCCGTCGAGCGTGGCGCGGGTGACGGCAGCGTAGATGGTCTCCATGGGATTCAGCGGCGCGACGAACCAATCCGTTCCCAGCGCGAGGCGGACATTGCTATCGAGGAATGAGCGGAAGGCGTAGGTAGTCTTACTGCGCTCGGGACCAATGCGCTTGTCCGCCCAGCGGCCGTCGTCGATGGCGTGGTAGGGCTGTACGGAGGCGATTACGCCGAGGCGGGCAAAGCGTTCGAAGTCCTTGGGCGCAAGATGTTGGGCATGCTCGATGCGCAGACGCCGGTCGCGCTCGCCGTTGGCCTTGATGACATCCGCAAAGAGGTCAAGCATGGTGGAGATGCCGCGGTCGCCGATGGCATGCATACAAAGCTGCAGGCCGGCGGCATCAGCCTGGGTGAGGCGCTCACGCATGGCGCTGATGGGGTGCATCTCGTCCGAGAGCAGGCCTGAGGTTTTTGGATCATCGGTGTAGGGCGCGAAGAAATAGGCAGTGGTGGAGCCGAGGGACCCGTCGGCATAGCCCTTGACCGCGCCCAGCCGCAGCATGGAACTGCCAAATCCGCGGCGCAGGCCAAGTTTGGCCTGGTCTTTAAAGCTGGTCTCCATAGGGGCAGCGTAAATGCGCAGCGTGAGCTCATCCTTTTCCAACAATGCGGAATAGGCAGCGATGTCCGCATAGCCGGCATTCATGTCCTGCACACTGGTCACGCCGAGCGAGGCGGCGTGGGCCAGTCCCTGTTTGAGGATGCGCATCCGCTTCTCTGCGGCCATCTTGGGAATCACTTTGTACACGTAGCCCATGGCCGCGTCTTTTAAGAGGCCAGTGGGCTGGCGCTTCGCGTCGCGTACGATCAGGCCGCCGGTAAGCTCTTTAGTAGCGGCGGTGACGCCGGCGAGTTTCAACGCCAGCGAGTTGGCCAGCGCCATGTGTCCGTCATACCGATTGACGAATACCGGATGGTCGGGAGTGGCGGCGTCGATCATCTGCCGGGTGGGAAGTTGCGGCGTAGTGAAAGCCTGGTCATCCCAGTCACCGCCTACGATCCATTCCCCTTTAGGCAACTTGCGCGCGTATTCGCCCAGGCGGCGGGCAAATTCCTCGGGTGAGTCAGCGTCTTTCAAGCGGACGTTGGTGAGTGTGGCGCTGCCATCGATGAGATGGACGTGGGCATCGTTGAACCCCGGGAGGACGAGTTTTTCTTCCGCGTCGATGACTTTGGTGGCGGAGCCGCGCCATTGATCGATCTCTTCACTGGAGCCGACGGCGACGATGCGGTCGCCGATGATGGCCATGGCTTCCACCCGAGGATGACTGTTATCGATGGTGCGGATGCGGGCGTTGGTGAGAATGAGGTCGGCGGAAGGCTTGGTCTGGGCAGAGACGTCGGCTACCAGCAAGAGGAAGACAATTACGAATCGATTCATGATGGTTGACCTTAGCGTTCGCCCCACTTGAGTTTGGCCCGCAAGACTTCAAAGAATGTACGCCGCGAGGCACGCAACAATTGCACCCGATGTTCTGACTTCTTACAGATCACGCGATCTCCTTGCAATAGGGGTACACCGATCTGACCGTCGACGGTGAGGTAGGCCTCCTCGGTGGCGCCGCCGACCGTCAGCGAGATCTGTGCACTGTCTTTTACCACGAGCGGACGGTTAGTGAGGGCGTGGGGCGAGACCGGGGTGATGACGAAGGCGTCGACGGAAGGTTCAAGCACGGGGCCTCCTGCGGCCAGCGAATATGCGGTAGAGCCGGTGGGCGTGGAGACGATGACGCCATCAGCCTTATAACTGGCGACGAACAAGTCATCAACGGTGACATCGACTTCCGCCATGCGGGCGATGGCGCTCTTGGTGATGACCACGTCATTGAGGGCAACGTATTCGCCCAGGACTTCAGTGCCACGCAGGAGGCGGCAGGCCAGCATGGAACGGGGATCGCGCAC
>JBKKBM010000155.1:0-5139 GCA_046714215.1 Terriglobales bacterium
CGGCGTAGCCGTCGTAGCTTAGCCCACCACGGCAGTGGGTAAGCGTGCGAATATACCGAGAGCCCCGGAGGGGCAGCAGCCTACACCACAAAATATTTCGCGTCCGGATGATGCACCACGATCGCACTCGTCGATTGCTCCGGCTCCAACTGGAACGTCTCCGTCAGCTTCACGCCGATATTCTTCTCCGGCTCCAGCAATCCAAACAATTGCACCTGGTCTTCCAGGTTCGGACACGCCGGATAACCGAACGAATACCGCGATCCCCGATACTTCTGATGAAACAGGTCGCTGATGCGCGGCGCGTCCTCTCCGGCGATACCTAAGTCTTCCCGCATCTTCTTGTGGTTCAATTCAGCGAGCCCCTCCGCCGCTTCCACGCTCAGACCATGGAGATACAGATAGCGGGTGTAGTCGCCCGTATCAAAGAGCTTCTTCGTCAATTCCGATGCCCGGTCACCGACGGTCACCAGCGAAAGCCCGATGACATCGAACTTACCCTCAGCTTTCGGTAGGAAGTAATCCGCGATCGACAGTTTGCGCCCCTCTCG
Organism: Terriglobales bacterium; assembly: GCA_046714215.1. GTDB lineage: Bacteria > Acidobacteriota > Terriglobia > Terriglobales > Acidobacteriaceae > DATLCI01. Next base: position 552 of record JBKKBM010000155.1, read on the forward strand.
CTGCCGCGGGAAGGTGAACCTCTGTAGCTCCCGGGCATCGCTGGATGGTTTGTCAAAGATGACCACGGAATTCCCCTCCGCCTGGCAGGGGAAATATCCGTAGACCACTTTCGGTTCGAACCACTTGTCGCGGATGACCTCTTCGATCAGCTCCGCCAAGATCGGCTTGTACTTCTCTTCCACCAGGCGCGCGTAATCTTCCTGCGACGCCGTCTTCAACTGCCACTGGTTCTTGAACAGCGCCGTCAGATTGAGATATTGGAATACCTCGTGCTGGTCCCAGTCCGTTTTCGTGCGCACGCCAAAGAACGGCGGATTCGGAACGTTGGGCGCGGGCTTCACCACCGCCGAGCGCTCCGTCGACGTACTCCCCACGCCATACACCGCCGACGCGGTGGCAGCTTGCGCCATCTCTTTGCGCGTGCGCCCTTCGGTGAGGCGCTGCGTACGCGAGACTTCGCTGGTCGCGAGATCATCCATCACGTGCAGGCCATCGAAGGCGTCATTCGCGTAGAAGACCGCCTCCTTATATTCCTTGCGCAGGTCATCTTCCACATATTTGCGCGTAAGCGCGGCGCCCCCGCAGATCACGGGAAACGTCAGCCCTTGCGTCTGCAGATCTTGCAGCACGTACTTCATCTCCAGCGTCGACTTCACCAGCAAGCCGCTTAGCCCGATGGCATCGGCCTTGTGGTCGCGCGCCGCCGCAATAATGGTGTCCGCCGGCTGCTTGATGCCCAGGTTCACCACCTTGTAGCCGTTGTTTGTCAGGATGATGTCCACCAGGTTCTTACCAATGTCGTGGACGTCGCCCTTCACCGTTGCCAGCACGATGGTCCCCTTTTGCGACCCTTCCGCCTTCTCCATCTTCGGTTCGAGATACGCGACCGCCTGTTTCATCACGGCAGCCGAGTCGAGCACAGAGGGTAGCTGCATCTTGCGCGCGCCAAAAAGTTCGCCCACCGTCTTCATGCCGTCCAGCAGCACGGTATTGATGAGATCGAGGGGCGTGTACTTTTCCAGCGCCGTCTCCAGCACCTGCTCCAGCGACCGCTTATGCGCACCCTCACCCAACGACTTTTCACCGTTAATGATGCAGTGCTTCAACTGGTCCTCGACCGACAGGTGCTCAACATCCTCCTCCGGCGTGTCTACTTTCTTCTTGCCGGAGAAAAACTGCATGTACGCCTGGAGCGGGTCGCCATTCGTCTGGTCTTGGAAGATCAGTTTGCGTGCGAGGTCAACTTCTGCTTCAGGAATCTTGTATAACGGATAGATCTTGCTGTAGTTAATGATGGCTACATCCAGCCCGCGGTCCACCGCCTCTTTCAGAAAAACGCTATTCAGTACTCGCCTGGCGTAGGCGTTCAGGCCAAAACTGATGTTGCTGATGCCGAGGATGGTCTTCACCTCCGGCAGCTCCCGATGGATCATCTCCACCGCATTCAGCGTCTCCACTCCAGCGGAGCGATACTCTTCCTGCCCCGTCGAAATCGGCAGCGTGAGCGGATCGAAGATCAGGTCCACCGGCCGGATGCCGTACTTCTCCGTCGCCAGCTTGAAGATCCGTTTGGCAATGGCCGTCTTTCTCTCCGCCGTCAGGGCCATGCCCTGCTCGTCGATGGTCAGCGCGATCACAGCGGCGCCATAGCGCTTGGCCATGGGCAGCACTTTCGACGTCCGCTTCTCCCCATCTTCCAGGTTGATGGAGTTGATGATGGCCTTGCCCGGAATGCGCTTCAGCGCTTCTTCAATGACTTCGGCTTCGGTCGAGTCAACCAGAATGGGCGCCGGCACCCGCGTAGCGATCTTCTCCAACACCGACGTCATGTACCCGATCTCATTTTCCCCCACGATGGCGCAACACAGGTCGAGCATGTGCGAGCCTTCGTTGACCAGCTTCTTCGACATCGCGAGGATGTCGTCGTACTTCCCTTGCTGCACCAGGTCGCGGAATTCTTTCTTCTGCGTGGTGGTGTTCATCTCCTCGGCCACCACGACCGGCTGGCCATCGATCTCGAGCGGAATGGAAGTGTAGGCGCTGGCGGCCGCGCCCACGGGCTTGCCTTCACGTGGCAGCGGCTTCAAGTCCTTCACCGCCGCAGCGAGCGCTTCAATGTGCTTGGGCGTAGTACCGCAACATCCGCCGACAATGTTCACCCCGTACTCGGAGACGAAGCGATGCTGATACTCCGCCAACTCCGCTGGCGTCAGCTTGTAAGCCGCGCGTCCGCCTTCATTCTGCGGCAGCCCCGCATTGGGCAGGATGGAAATATATTTCGTTGCGTTGTGCCCCAGGTAGCGCACCGCGTCGTTCATCTCTTTGGGGCCGGTAGCGCAGTTCAGGCCCACAATGTCGATGTCATAAGGTTCCAGCGTGGTCAGCGCCGCGCCTATCTCCGTGCCCAGCAGCATCGTTCCGGTAGCTTCCAGCGTCACCTGCACTTGCAGCGGCACGCGCTTCCCTGCCGCCTTCATCGCATCTTCTGCGGCCGCGACGGCTGCTTTCACTTGCAAAATATCCTGACACGTCTCGATCAGCAGCACATCCGCGCCCGCTTCGATCAACGCGGCTATCTGCTCGAAATATGCCGCCACCATATCGTCAAAGCTGATGTGCCCCAGCGACGGCAGCTTGGTCGAGGGTCCGATCGATCCGGCGACAAACCGCGGCTTACCATTGCCACTGAAGCCGGCAGCCGCTTCGCGGGCAAGTTTCACGGCTTGAATATTGATCTCGCGGACTTGGTCTTGCAAGTCGTATTCGGCCAGCACAATGCGCGTGGCCCCGAACGTATTCGTCTCTACGATGTCGGCGCCTGCGGCAAAATAACCAGCGTGGATATCGCGGATGACTTCCGGACGGCTCTGTACCAGGATCTCACTGCAACCCTCTTTGCCCCAATAGTCTTCAAGGGAAAGGTTGCGGTCCTGGATCTGGGTGCCCATGGCGCCGTCGTAGACGATCACCCGGTCGCGCAGTTGGTTGAGGAAGTTGTTATTCATTCGGCTATGGTCAGGACCCTTTGTACGTGGGTTCCTGCTTTCTTGGGGCCTGGCCCCACCCGCAGACCCTCGGGTTTAATACATGGAGCAAAACGGGATCTAACGCGCTCACTTCGACTGCATGGCCGCCGTCAGCGGCACCAGCAACTGCTCCTTGCGATACACCAGGTTGCTGGCATTGTACGTAGCCAGTTCGAAGCCGTGTCCGTGGGTGATGGCGTCGGTGGGGCACGCCTCTACGCAATATCCGCAGAAGATGCAACGGTTGTAATCGATGTTATAGACGGTGGCATAGCGTTCGGCGCCACTGATACGGTTTTCTTCCGTGTTCTCCGCCGCCTCTATATATATGCAGTTCGCGGGGCACGCCGCCGCGCAAAGGAAGCACGCCACACACTTTTCCAGGCCATTCTCATCGCGCTGCAACGCGTGCAGTCCGCGAAAGCGTTCCTGAAACACCGCACCTTTCAGCGGCCCGGCGCCGTCCGGATAGTTCTCCACCACCGTCGGCGCAAACATCTGCCGGAACGTGATGGACATACCTTTGGCCAGGGCCGCAATGCCGCTGATGAAGGACATAGTAGGAGTATAAACCCAGGCTTTGGATTTTGTGGAGTGGGCCGTATCCACACACGCATTAGGGGCCTCCCGCGAAAGCTGTCATCCTGAGCGGAGTGTGAGCAGCGCGAGCGCGCAGTCGAAGGACCCCTACCCCATGCAAACTGTCATCCTGAGAGCCCGGCTACGCAGTTCATGGCTCTCACAAAAACTCACTTTACGGGGGCGGCGGCGCTTGCGTCACGATCGGCTGGCAAGGCTCGTCGATGATCACTTCATCGTTAGGCACTTCCCCCGTGCCTTCGCACGTGGGACATTTATCGCCCTCACCGCAATAGCCGTAGCCAATGCAGGTAGGACATTTCTGAAGACGCGGAATCGCCATACATAAATTGTAGCCGCGATGTACGGGCTACGCGGACAAAAGACACTTAGTCCTAGCGTAATTCGGCCGGCGCGGACTCTGTTGCGGGGCCGACTGGAGCTACAAATCTGCTGGGTATGAGCTTGCCTACTCCAGCCCCAGGTCCTTCCACAGCCTATCCACGCGCTGCTTCGTCGCCGAATCCATCACGATCTCATCCGGCCACGGACGATTGAACCCCTCCGTCGTCCACTTCCGCGTCGCGTCTACGCCCATCTTTGACCCGTAATTCGGCATCCGCGACGCATGATCCAGCGAATCAACCGGCCCCAGCGTGAACTGTATGTCGCGCTCCGGATCGATGTGATTCAGCGCCTTCAACGTGACTTCGCCGATGTCCTGCACGTTCACGTCCTCATCCACCACGATGATGCACTTCGTGAACATCGCCTGCCCTAGCGCCCAGATGCCGCTCATGACTTTGCGCGCGTGTCCCGGATAAGATTTCTTGATGGAGACGATCATCAGATTGTGAAACACGCCTTCGATGGGCAGGTTCACATCCACAATCTCCGGCAGCGTGAGCCGCATCAGCGGCAGGAATATCCGCTCCACCGCTTTGCCCATGTAGGCATCTTCCATCGGCGGTTTGCCTACAAT
>JBKKBM010000156.1:0-13560 GCA_046714215.1 Terriglobales bacterium
GTGCGAGGCAAAGCCGCTGCACTGCGCTCGGCGGAGCGTCCCGCGGCGGCAGTGGTCTCATCCCCAGGAGATCTCCCTGCGGCCGATTGCATAGCGGCAAGACTCAGAGGGAAAGACAACAGACAGATAGCGACGACTAAACGGAGGGTCGGGCCCATGGAATGACTCCTTTTCGCGGTCAGATTGTGGACGGCAAACAAACAGATAGGCAGGGGAGGGGGTATGGACAGTGTAACGCCGCAGGCCCTGAAGTCAAAGGGTTTTCGTGGAGACTTGCGGTTAGCTCTGAGCCGAGCCGGTTTAGCGGAACAGGTGTAGCGGAATGTACATCACGGCTATGTACAGCACCAGCCAAAGCAGAATGCTGACCTGGAGTCGGCGGTCGTTAAGCAGGATGCGGTCAGGCTCTTGCCCCGCGCCGGCGGTGGGCACCGCGGCGGCACGCCACATAGCGTCACAAATGTTATCCACGTACGCCATCGAACGTTTGTTATTGCCGCTGCCCACGATGGGCGCTTTACCGTCGCGCACCATTTGGAAAAAGTAAAGTTTGGCGCGGCGGCTGCTGCGGCCCATAGAACCACACCGGACGGATTGTAAGGAGACTCCTCGGTGAACAGTGCCGGCAACGAATTCAGCCGCGACCTTGGGATCGACCAGGTCACCGGTACGATCTCAATATCCGGCACGAACTTGCGTAGCGGCGAGGCATCCTGCCCCGGCAACGCCAGCGCGCGCACTTTCAGCTTCCCTGCCGACTGGGGAATGGTGTTGGTGAGGCCCGGCTGCCGGGCCTTCATGAAGTTGAGTCCCAGCCAGCCTAGTGCCCCGGTAAAAAGCACACGATTCGTTCCCGGTTCCATGATCCCCTTATTTTCGTGAGTTGTTGTTTAGTGAATCTCGAATTGCTCCTGATGCTGGGCTGGATCGCTCTTCACAATGATGCTCTTGCCCGTGAGCTCTTCCATCTCCACCAGCCAGCGGCCCTGATTCTCTTTGAGGGCCTTGGCCACTTCCGGGTGGACGCGCAGCATGATCTGGCTGCCATCCAGATGGCGGTTCATCTTCCGCATCTCCACGTAGATCTCATTGCAGGCCGTGGCTACGCTCTTGATCATCCCCGTACCGGTGCAGTAGGTGCACTGCGTACTCAGGGTGCGTTCGAGCGACTGCTTCACGCGCTTGCGGGTGATGGCGACGAGTCCGAAATCATTGAACTGCAGCACCTTGGAAGGTGAGCGGTCGCTCTTGAGTTCGGCTTCCAGCGCTTGCATGACCTTCTGTCGGTTTTTGCGCTCGTCCATGTCAATGAAGTCGATGATGATGATGCCGCCCAGGTCGCGCAGGCGGATCTGGCGCACGATCTCCTTGATGGCGTCGAGGTTCGTCTTCACGATGGTGTCTTCCAAGCGCCCGGTCTTGCCCACGTACTTACCGGTGTTGATGTCGATGGCGACCAGCGCTTCCGTCTGATTGATGACGATGTAGCCGCCGCTCTTCAGCCATACCTTCGACTTCAGCGCCTTGTTGATCTCGTCCTGAATGTTGAACTGCTCGAACAGCGGAGTGTCCTTGGTATAGAGCTTTACGCGCTTGACCAGCGACGGCTGGAAGCGGCTGGCAAAGCGCAGGATGCGCTCGTATTCCACTTCCGTGTCGACCCAGATTTGGCTGAAGTTCGCAGTGACCTGGTCACGCAGGATGCGCTCCACCAGATTCAGATCGTGATAGATCAGTGCGGGAGCCTTGCTGGTCTCCGCGCGCTGCTTGATCTCAGTCCAGAGGTTGATGAGGAAGCGGATGTCAGCGCGCAGATCTTCTTCACTCGCGCCGGAGGCGGCCGTGCGGACGATGAATCCGCCATTGCTCTGCCCCTTCTCGCTGAGCAGGATGCGCTTCAAGCGCTGCCGTTCTTCGTCTGACCCGATCTTGCGGGAGACGCCGGTGTGATTGACCGTGGGCATGAACACCAGGAAGCGCCCGGGCAGCGCGATGTGGCTGGTGATGCGCGCGCCCTTCTTGGCCATGGGCTCCTTGGCGATCTGCACCAGGATCTCCTGACCTTCTTTCAACAGCTCGCCGATCTGGGGCATGGGGCCGCGCGGCGTGTTGCGGCGTGGACCACCGCGACGCATCGGGGGACGGCCACCACGGCGTCCGCGATCTCCGCGATCACGGTCACGGCGGGGGCGTCCGGGAGCGGTGCCGCGCTCGGTGCGCTGCTGGAAGCCGGCCGTACCGGCGGCGCCACGCAATTCGGCACTTCCCTCGTAATTCGGGTCTTCCGGATCGCCGGCGTCGTCGCTGACATCGGCATCTTCGCCATAGGCTTCGGCTTCGGCGGCGTCGGCTTCGCTACCGACGTTCAACTGGTCTTCGTCGGAATCAGCGTCTTCCAGGTCGGAGTCTTCGTCTTCGTCGTCGTCGGAATCGGAATTCGAAGGCTTCTCATCCGCGTCGTCGTCTTCGTCGTCGTCATCCTCTTCGTCGACCATGTACGTCTCCGTGCCGCCTTCCACGCGACTGAGGGCAACGGCTTCCGCCAGGCCATCGCCGGCGGCGATCACGTCGTCTTCGCGGTGCTCGAGCGTTTCTTCTTCGAGCTCCTCGAACTCGCCTTCTTCCACCTGCTCACTGAAGGCCGCGAGTTCGTGCTCTTCTTCTTCGATCTCTTCTTCTTCCACCACACCTTGTCCGGGATGGAAGCGGTAGTCGCCGGTTTTCGACTTCTGCTCCTGCGGGGAACCTTGCTGGACTTCTTGTTGGACTTCCTGCTGGACTGCGGCAATCTCCACTACCGGTTCGGCCGGCTCTGCCGCCAGCGGCAACGGATCGGCGGTCTGCACGGGGACAGGCATGGACGTAGGCTCGTCCACATTCAGGTCAACGCTTTGGTCGACACTCTCATCCTCTTCCACCATTTCCTGCGAAGGGGTGAGAGGTTCTACGGACACGGGCTGCCGCGGCGATTCCCGACGATCGTCTTTGCGAATATCAGTGGGCACTTCACGGCGGGAATCTTGCTGTTGCTCCCAGTGCGGCCGCTCGCGCTTGGGGCTCTGCGGCGGCGCTTCGACCTGAGTTTCGTGAGCGGCATCGGCAAGCACTTCCGCCTTGGGCTGCGGCGGACGGTTACGATACTTGGCCAGCGATTCGCCGGCCAACATCCCCGCGGCGGTCAACCCGGTGGGCGCGGTGTACTCCGTGGAAGGACGCGGCAATTGCGTGCGCGCCTCCGACTGACCTGCCGCCTGGGGGCGGTCCGCTTCATTATTCTTACGGCCAAACTTGGCGAGCGACTCACCTGGCAGGACGATAGCCTGCGGACGCGGCCGGTCTTCACGTGGGCTATCATCAGGGGAACGCCCTTCGCGCGGCCGATCTTCCTGTGGGTGTTCTCCACGCGGACGGTCGTCGCGGGAGCGGCCTTCGCGCGGACGTTCTTCACGCGGGCGGTCGCCACGCGGGCGATCATCGCGCGAACGTCCGTCATGGCGTCCCTCGTTACGGCCGTCTTGACGACCTTCACGGGGGCGGCTCGGGCGCTCGTCGCGGCGCGGCGCTGCCACGCCCGTAACGGTGGCATCTATCGTCGAGATATTCTCGCCCTGCTCGCCCAACATGGCGGATTGCGACTCGTCTTCGTCCTCACCGGCGGAAGAAAAATCGTTAGCGTCGGAAAGCTGAGGCAAGCCTTCCATCGCTTCTGCGGCTTCGATGGGAGCGGATTCGCCGCCTTCGGACTGGGCGAACTTGGCTTCGGGAACTCCCCCACGACCCCGCCGACGGCCACGACGCCCGCGCCAACGGCGCGCACCACGCGACTCATCTTCCACGGATTCTAAAGAATGACCTTCCGGCGAAGCCTCGGCGGCTGGCGCTGCATCGAGCGGCTGCGCGCCGTCAAAATCCTGGTCTACATCCGGCGCCTGGTCGAAAGGCTCTGCGTCAAAGCCTTGAGTGGAATCATGCTCGATGGTGAAGCTGCCCTCAGCGGGCGGAGCAGCAGCACGGGGCTGCGCATCGGGACGGTTGGAGCGCCGATGACGTCCCCCGCGGTCGCGCCCGCGTCCGCCACGATCGCCACGCCCCGAACGTTGCGAACCATCGGTCCGCTGCGCATCTTCACTGCGGGGCGAACCTTCAGGCCGTGCGGAGCGATCTGAACGATCATTGCGTGGGGAGCGGTCAGACCGTTCGCCGCCGTCATCCAGCGATTGCGCCGGCGGGGCCAGTTCGCTGTCATCTTCTTCCACTTCTTCCAGGAAGTCAGTGACATAGAGGAAGGCGTCGCGTTCGAGACCGATCTCGACGAAGGCCGATTGCATGCCGGGCAGTACGCGGGTGACTTTACCTTTGTAGATGGATCCGGCGAGGGTGTATTCGTTTTCGCGTTCGAAGAAGACTTCTACGAGCTGGTCATCTTCTACGACGGCAAGTTTGGTCTCATGCGGGGTGGAGGTTACGTATAGTTCCTTGGACATCGAGCTCCGATAGGAGCCGGTTCAGGAATGGCGGGCCGGAGGACGCAGAGCGACGCGAGGGAGCGATGGCGCCGGAACGGCGTCCACCTCTGGATGTACTGGGAATCTGTTACGCAGAATCTTGTACCTGCCCTATCGCGCCGGCACCATGCTGTGTGGCCACTCATCAAAGACGGGGCCGTTACCCACAGTGTTGGTGTCGCGAAACTCTGTTTCTCTCCGGTCGGCGCCAGCGCCTAGGAACCGGTCCGCCTTCTTACACGTGAAGGCGCAACGTGATTTGCAATCTTTCGCCCGTTCCAGGGCGGATGGCGGTCTAATTCACGAACCGGCGCATGCGGATATTCATCACCATGCCTAACGCCAGGAACGTGAACATCACCGATGAGCCGCCATAACTCATCAGGGGTAAAGGGATTCCGGTGACCGGCATCATACCCAGCACCATCCCCACATTCACCAGGATGTGGAAAACCAGTATCGCTACCACACCCATGATGATCATTGCACCAACGCGGTCCGGCGCCGTTTGGGCGTTCTGAACCAATCGCATCAGCACGATGAAGTATAGCAGCAGGACCCCACTCGCGCCTACAAACCCATGCTCCTCCGCGAATGAGGAGTAGATGAAGTCGGTATGGGTCACGGGCAGGAACATGCCCTGGGTCTGGGTCCCCTGGGCGATTCCCTTGCCGAAAATGCCCCCATTCCCAACTGCGATGAGCGACTGCTGAATCTGGTATCCGGTGCCTTTCGGGTCATTCTCCGGGTGGACGAAGTTGACCAGCCGCTCCTTCTGGTAGGGCTTCAGCACAAATTTCCAGGCCAGCGGGGCCATCAGCACTCCCGCAATGAGGAATACGGCGGCGTGCTTCCATTTCATGCCGCCCAGAAAGAGACCGATAGCCAGCGGCGGTAGGTAGGTAAGCGAGGTACCTAGGTCGGGCTGCTTCAGGACCATCAACATGGGCACGATGACCAGGGCGATGCCCTTGAGGATGTCCGGCCAGGTGACGTCGCGCTGGTTTAAGGAGGCGAAGTAACGGGCCACCACAATAATGAGTACCAGTTTCACCCATTCGGAGGGCTGAAAAAGGCCGACCCCGGGCAGGCGTATCCAGCGCTGCGCACCAAAGATTTTGACACCAACGGCAAAGACCGCCACCAGCATGAAGATGGAGCCGATGTACGCCCAATGGCTCTTCTCCACCAGGAAGTGATAGTCGATCACGCTCATGATGAACATGGCGGCCAAGCCCCCGACCAGCCAGTACATCTGCTTCACGTGGACGCCGGCAAACTTCGTGTTCGCGCTGGCACTGTAGATCTGCAACACGCCCAGAGCGGCAATGACCAACACAAATCCGAAGAGCACCCAATCGAAGTCACGGAAGGAGAGAAACTTGCGCATGGCTAGTTCGCTCCTCCGGTCGCCATCGTGGAGAGCGTTACGGCGCGGCGTGGGGCGGCTGTGCTTCGAACGCTCCGGGCTGTTGGGTCGAGTCCCACCTTGAAGCGACCACCGCCGAGTTTGCTGCCTTCGCCGCGTTCACCACCTTCACTCCACAACGCGGCCACCTCCGCATCATTTTGCGGAGCAGCGCCTTTTGCGGTCTTGAGTTCGCGCGCGCGCTTCTTCTCGACATACGCCTTGATGACCTTGGCGGTGACGCGCGCGGCCAGGTACCCGTGCTCACCCTGTTCGATGAGCGTCGCCACCACGATCTCCGGATTACGCCGCGGCGTGACGCCGGCGAACCATCCGTTATCGCGGTATTCCCTGCCCGTCAGCTTGGCCCGCAGCGTATTGCTGATGACCTGCGCGCTGCCCGTCTTGCCGGCAAAGTCGATGTCCTTAAGATGGGCGCTGGGGGCAGTGCCAATGGGATTCACCACATCCGCCATCGCGTCCGTGATGAGCTCCCAGCCTTGCCGGTCCACCGGGATGACAAAAGTCTCTTTGAAGTTAGGCAAGCGCTCGCGCTGCTCCGGCGGCATATCTTCCGGAAAGATGGTGTGCGGCCGCACCAGTTTACCTTCGCTGGCAATCGCGCCAATGGCGCGCGCCAGTTGGAGGGGCGTGGTGACCACTGCGCCTTGGCCGATGCTGACGGAGATGGTCTCCCCGGCATACCATTTTTGTTTCTGGCTCCGGATCTTCCATTCTTCCGAGGGCATCACCCCCGCCACTTCTTCCGGAAGATCGATACCGGTGCGCTGACCCAGACCGAAGGCTTGCGCGTATTTGGCGATGCGCCCAATGCCCAGCCGCTCACCCAGCGTGTAGAAAAAGGTGTCGCAGGACTGATAGATCGCCTTGGAAAGGTCAACGACGCCATGGGTGCGACGTTCCGCTTGTACCCAGCATTTGAAGAAGCGTCCGTAGAAATCTCGCCCGCCGCCGCAATTCACTGCCATGTCCTGGGTCACGTGCTCCTGCACGCCAGCCACCGCCATAATGATCTTGAAGACGGAGCCGGGCGCCAGTTGCGCCTGAATGGCTTTGTTCATCAGCGGCTTCGCCGGGTCGTTGACCAGTTGGTTCCACTCGTTGCGGGAGATACGCACGGCAAAATGATTGGGATCGAAGGTGGGCCGGCTGACCAACGCTAGGATCTCTCCATTGCGTGGATCCATGGCGACAATGGCGCCGTTCTGTCCTTCGAGCGCTTCCTCGGCGGCGATCTGGATATCGAGATCGATGGTCAGCCGCAATTCTTTGCCCGGCTCGGCGGCAGTCTTGCTCAGACGGCCCACTTCTTTACCCTTGGTATCGACCAGCACGCGGCGCGCACCGTCCTTGCCCATGAGCAAGTCGTTGTACTGATACTCCAGTCCCGATTTCCCCACGATGTCGCCTTGGTTGTAGAGCTCGAAGCGAGGACGATCGAGATCGGCTTCACTGACCTCGCCGACATAACCGATCAGGTGCGCGGCAAAACCATCGCGCGGGTAGAGACGCCGGTGGACCATGATGGTCTCCAGTTCCGGCAGCTCACTCTTGTTGGCTTCAATGAACGCGACTTCGTCGGGCGTGATGTCCTGCTTAATGACGGCAGGCTCGGATTTCGGGCGCCCCGCCATGCGTCGCAGGATGGTCAGGATCTCAGCTTCCTCGAGGTTCAGACCCGCGGCTATCTGCGGCAGTTTAGTCGCGATGTCACGCGTATCTTCGCGGATCAGCAGCGCGGAGAAGGATGGATAGTTATCGACGATGGTGCGCCGTTCGCGGTCTTTGATCTTGCCGCGAGGCGCGAGGATGGGGATCGTGCGCACGCGGTTCTGTTCCGCCAGCGTCTCATAGCGCGAACTGCCCAGAACCTGCAGGCGCCAAAGGCCAAAGGCCAGCACCAGGAAGATGGCCAGGATGCCGTATTGCACCACCGTGAATTTGGTGGCAGGAATCTTTTCTTCGCGGCCGATGAGCATGGTGGATGTTTACGGTCTGGCGGTACCGCGCCTCCTGCCTAGTATGGACTTTCCCGCGCCGCTGCGCATCTGCATTTCAACGTCCCCGCTGCTTCAATCGGTCGAGTAGCGTAAAGAGGATGACAGCGAGAAAAGCGTTGGCAAAAGCCGACCCCAATTCGTGTCCCCAATCCCACGCCACCGGCATGCGCGCCATGTTCTTGGCGATCAGGTGATAAATGCCTTGGTGCAGAAGATAGAAAGACAACGTCATGAGCAGACGCGAGCCGGGATTCTCGACGTCGATCCGCACGCCGATGGACGAGGCCCCGTACCCGATCACGGTCTTGGCGATACCGAACAGTCCCAGCGGCTGGTGGGTGAGGCTGTCTTGAAAAAGCCCGATGACACACCCCGTTAGAGTGCCAAAGATCGGATTCCGGCGAGCGACCGCAAAAAATATCGTGACCAATAGCGGCAGATCGAAGATGGAGAACGCGGGAATGCGCAGCGGTACCGAGGCCTGCAAGAACAAGGCGAAGAACGGCACGGCGATCGACGCCAGCAGGCTGAAGCGGTGTACTTCGATGCCATCTCGAGATAGGGATACGCGCGCCACGCTAGCGAGGGCTCTCCTCTTGCGGAGAGTTACTTTGCGGCGGGGGCGGAGCCGGCGCAGTGGTCACTTTAGGTTTTGCCGGCGCCGCAGCGGCGGGGTTAGACGCGGACGTTCCCTTAGCTTCAACCGCACCCTCTTTTTTCTTTGCTGAAGGCAGCCGTTGCCCCAGCATCTCCGATGCGCTCATGGGACGCGCTTCTTCCGAGAGGCTGGGCCCGCGCTCACCCAGCTCCGTCACCACCAACACCTCTTCCAAACGGTTGAGGTCGGCGGCCGGCTTGATCTTGATGGAGAGAAAAGGATCGCGTTCATGGTCCGGAGCCACGCTGGCCACCGTGCCCACCTTCAGACCTTTGGGATAAACGCGGTCACCTCCGGTGGTGATCACGCTGTCTCCGACCTCGATCTTCTCATCGCTCATCACGTTCTGGATCTCCGGCGTGCCCGCCGCCGTGCCCTTGAGCACGCCGTTCAAACGTTGCCGTTCCAGCAGCACGCCCGCGCCACTAGAGGGATCAGAGATAAGCAGCACTTGCGCGGTGCGTTTATCAGCGCGGCTGACTTTGCCCACGATGCCATCCGGCGTGATCACGGCCATGCCGATGGCAATGCCGTCTTGAGTGCCGCGGTCGATGTAGATCACGCGCGATAAGTCCGTGCCGCTGGTGCCGATGACCTGCGCGGCCAGCGTCTTAGCAATGTACTGCTCCTTGAATTGGAGCAACTGCTGCAAGCGGCGGGCCTGTTCCACATTTTGCGAGAGGCGCGCCTGCTCCAGACGCATATGGTCGAGTTGGCGTTGCAATTCTTCATTGCGCTGGCGGACGTCGCGCAGGTCGATGTAATTGCGAAAGCCGTTGCGGATGCCGGAACCCGTATAGACAAAGAGTTTTTGGAAGGGAACGACCATATTGACCGCCCACACGCGGATGAGACGGCTACCGCCCCCCGGCTCCGCGGCGCCGGCGCCCGCGGCGGGGACCCGCACCTGCGTGGCCAGCGCGATCACCTGGAAAAACAGGATCGCCACCAGGACCGTCTCATTGCGATAGCGGATGAAGAAGTTTTCCATGCTCGAACTTCCCGGCGTAAACCTTGTGTCCCCAGACAAAGAGCGAGGTGGAGCTTTTGCCCCACCTCACGGTCCTTACATCAGGCCTCTACCACGCCTGGTCGATGGAGATCTTGCGCAGCAGCTTGAAGTCGCTGAGCATCTTGCCCGTGCCCAATACCACGCTGGCCAGCGGATCGTCGGCGATCGAGACGGGCAGCCCGGTCTCTTCGCGGATGCGCTTATCCAGATTCTTGATGAGGGCGCCGCCGCCGGTCAGCACGATGCCGCGGTCGCTGATGTCGGCGCTGAGTTCCGGGGGCGTACGCTCTAACGCCACGCGGATCGCGTTCATGATAGTGCCGATGCATTCGCTGAGCGCCTCGCGGATCTCGCTGTCGTCCACGGTGATGGTCTTGGGCACGCCCTCGATGAGGTTGCGTCCTTTGATCTCCATGGTGAGGGGCTTATCCAGCGGGAAGGCGGAACCGATCTCCATCTTGATCGCTTCGGCGGTGCGTTCGCCGATGAGCAAGTTATATTTCCGCTTTAGATAATTCATGATGGCTTCGTCCGCCTGGTTGCCGGCCATGCGCACGGAGCGTGAATACACGATGCCGCTGAGCGAGATGACGGCGATGTCCGTGGTGCCGCCGCCGATGTCGACCACCATGTTGCCGCTGGGCTCGGTGATGGGCAGACCCGCGCCGATGGCCGCCACCATGGCCTGTTCCACCAGATAGACTTCGCTGGCCTTGGCGCGATACGCGGAATCCATGACCGCCCGCTTTTCCACCTGCGTGATCTCTGAAGGCACCCCGATCACGATGCGCGGATGCACCAGCATCTTGCGGTTGTGCGCCTTCTGAATGAAGTAGTTGAGCATCTTCTCCGTCTGGCGGAAGTCAGCGATCACGCCGTCCTTCATGGGCTTGATGGCCACGATGTTGCCCGGAGTGCGGCCCAACATCTCTTTGGCTTCCTTGCCCACCGCCTCCACTTCATTGGTCACCTTGTTGACGGCGATGATGGAGGGCTCATTGACCACGATGCCTTTGCCCTTGGCGAACACCAGCGTATTAGCCGTGCCCAGGTCGATGGCCAGGTCACTGGAGAACATACTGAATAGCGAACGAAGATTATGACCGCGTGAACTCTGGTTACCGTTGGACGACATAGGACTCGAGTTTCTCTTTCTCTACCTTGCATCGGCTGGGGCCGGCTGGGATCTTGGGAATTAAATATTGGCGCGCCTAACCTGCTCGCGCGTCTGCATTATTTGGAGTCACGCCCGGCCAGAGTGATTGCCCCAGCTATTGAATTACGACCTTTTTGGTCTGCGTGCTGACGCCACCGCGGCTGTTCTGCGCCGTCACGGTGATCACGTTCTCACCGTTCGGCAAGGGCGGAGTCAGATAGCGAAATTTGCCGTCTGCTCCCACGAAGGGCACCTCGCCGCCATTCACCATCACCCGGGCGCTGGAGTCGGTCTTGCCGCGTACCTCTATGATACGCCCATGCTGGACAAAAGGCTCCAACTCAAGGCTAAGGCTGCCGTCGGTGTTTTTGGGCACTACGTTGAACTTATTGCGCTCACTTTCGACCGATTCCCGCCCCCGATCGTCAATCGACTGCACCGTCCAGTAGTAGTTCCCTTCCTGGAAGTCCGCCACCGTTAATTCCGGCTGCGCCACCCGCTTGTCCAGCAGCATCTGCGTGAAGTATGGGTTCTTGGAGACGCGGATGTGATACGCCTTCACCTTGTCCATCGGCGTCCAGGTGAACCGCACCTGGGCCGTACCCACCGCGAAGATGGGTAGCATGTTCGAAGGATCGATCAAGGTGGGTGGACCGACTTCGCGGTCCTTGGTCATGGTCTTCTGGTCGGCCTTGAACGACACTTTTTCGAAATTGGACAGGCTCACGATCTCGCCGCCGCGCGACACTTCGCCGGAACCCGTCTTCACCAGGATCTCGTGCTGGTCGGCGCGGGGATCGTTGCGCACTACCGCCGTGCTGTCCGGGGCGAGGGTCGCCGTAGCACCGGCCACGATCACTTGCGACTTCGAACCCTGTGAATACGTGGCCGTGGATAGGTCCACCATGCCGGTGGTCACATTCACCGCCACCCGCGTCTGCTGGGCATCGTTGGTGGAGTTCTCCTCCACCACGATGAGCGAATCCTGTTTTACGGTGTAGTTGGTCTGGTCCGCGAAGATGATCTTCGCCATGCCTTCCGGACCGGTCTGCACCACGTCGCCCTTTTCCAACGGCAAGTCATAGGCGGCCGTCACCCAGGTGTTGCTGTTCTTCTTCTTAACTTTCACCGTACCGTCGAGCATGGTGAAAGAAGCTTTCTGGTCGCCCGTGGGCGCCTTCTTTTCGCCGCCCGTGGCGGGTCCCACCATCTTGTCGAGCTTGGCGATAACCGATTTGCTGAACTCGGGGAAGGCAAAATACGCGACCACCGCGGCGATCATCACTACCGCCAGGATGGTGAGAAAGACACTGCGATACGTTACCGTTACCCAGCCTATGGTGGGGCCATCGTCTTTTCGCGGTCTTATCGGGGGCACAGTTACAGCAACTTTCGCCTAAAGTGGCCTATAGAAAGAGTGCTTTCAAGATACCATACGGTTTCCCCGGCGAAAATAGGTAAATGCCCTGAATGTATCGAGTTGTGCAACCTTTTGGCCCCCTTTTGGCCCCCGGAGGGTCATGGGCAATGCGAATCCGGACAATGCCTGATCACCTAGTTGTCCTTCGTGGCACAGACATTCCTGTCTGTGCGCTTTTGACACCTTGCTGTAGAGACGTAACTTGCTACGTATCCGCCGGACGCCCTTGCCTTCGGTGGAAGCATTGGCAGGGCTAGGTGACACACTTGTAGAGACGTAGCTTGCTACGTCTGGTGAAGCACTGGCCTTCAGGCCAGTGACCAGATCGCTAAAAGAGTGGGCTTCACGATTCCAGGAATAACAGGGGGGATAAGGGGTTATCCCCCGCAGCGGGTTGACCCGCCGGACTTCCACCTTTTCCGTCGAATCCTGTACGATAAAAGGTTCCATACCTCGCGCCAGGAATCCCCTGCTGCACCCACGAGAGACGATGCCCGCGAAAGTCTATAAGAACTTTATTGGTGGTGAATGGGTCGAGTCCCGCACCGGACAAACCTTTGAGAACCTCAACCCCGCCGACTCCAAAGACGTAGTCGGCATCTTCCAGGCCTCCGGCAAACAGGATGTTGACGACGCCGTCGCCGCGGCCAAGATCGCCTTTGAAAAATGGCGGCTCACCCCCGCCCCCAAGCGCGCGGAGATCATCTTCCGCGCCGGACAGATACTGGAGCAGCGCAAGGAAGACTGCGCGCGCGACATGACCCGGGAGATGGGCAAGGTCTTGAAAGAGACGCGCGGCGATGTGCAGGAAGCCATCGACACCGCCTATTTCATGGCGGGCGAAGGCCGTCGCCTCTTCGGCGCCACCGTCCCCTCAGAGCTGCCCAACAAATTTGCCATGGCCATCCGCGTTCCGCTGGGCGTGATCGGCATGATCGCGCCGTGGAATTTCCCCATGGCCATTCCGTCGTGGAAGATCTTCCCTGCCCTGGTCTGCGGCAATACCTGCGTGATCAAGCCCGCGGAAGATACGCCACTTTCAACTTTCAATCTGGTGCGCGCGCTGGTCGACGCCGGACTTCCCAAGGGCGTCGTCAACATTGTCACCGGATTCGGTCCGGATGCCGGCGCGCCGCTGGTCTCTCATCCCGACGTCCGCGGTGTCTCCTTCACCGGCTCTTCCGAAGTCGGACGCATCATCGGTGAGACCGCTGCCCGCAGCTTTAAACCTTGCTCCCTCGAGATGGGCGGCAAGAACGCCATCATCGTGCTCGACGACGCCAACATCGATCTCGCCGTGGAAGGCGCCGTGTGGGGCGCATTCGGCACCAGCGGCCAGCGCTGCACCGCGTCCAGCCGCATGATCGTGCAGAAGGGCGC
>JBKKBM010000157.1:0-3872 GCA_046714215.1 Terriglobales bacterium
CGGCAATCCCGCCAGCACGTCCTTCAGCGCCGGCACCTTCAGCCCGGCTGAAGAAAACGCCCGCTCGATGGTCTGCTTGGCCTCAGCCTCGTCGTCTCTCATCACCACCGAGCGCCCGGCCGTCTTCACCTGGTCGCCCTGGACTTCAGTCTTTCTGGCCTCGACCAGTGTCTCCAACGCGCCGTCGAAAACATCCGCCGGGAGGCGCAGCCGCTCCTTCAACTCTTGCCGATTGATCCCCCCGACCAGCGGATTACGCTCATGGAACCCACGCACCCCGATCTCGATCAATTCCTGCACCGCCAAAAAATTCTTGTTTGCGATCATTACCTGGCCCAAGGACAGCACCGCCCCCTGGCGCAACGGGTCTCCCAATAGTGAGATCAGGGTTGGCCCCATCATCCCCGTTTCGGCTTGCGCCTGTTGCAGCGTCAAGCCGCTCGCCCCCCGCCGCTCCACCCGCGCCAGCAGTTTTTCCTCGTTGCTACCGTCTCTGAACTTCGTCAAGAGCGACCTGGCCGCATCCGGCTTCATCCGCTTCTCTACCGGCGCGTTGTCCAGTACCACGCCGCCGCCGATGGTCTCCACCGGAGAAAAATGCCGGATGATGAACCTGTCTCCCGGCAGCGTCAACAGCGGTCCGCGCACACGTAATTGGGCAAACCCGCTCTGCCCCGGCGCCAGCGTCACTCCTTCATACAGCGCCACTTCGGCTACGGTCTCCAGTGTATGAAGATGAAAATGTACCTGCGCGTGGTCCTGCAATGCGCGCGCGCCGCGCAACAGACTCAACTCCACATCGAAGCGGGTGGTCGTGTCGAGCCCACCGGCAGCCACCAGAGTCATTCCTCGCGCCAGGTCTTCTTTGGCGATGCCCGCCAGGTTCAACGCGGTGCGTTCGCCCGCCTGCGCTTTCTCAGTTTCGGCGCCATGCACCTGCACCGAGCGCACCCGCACCTTGCGTCGCGAAGGGAAGATCTCAACGTCGGCTTCTTTGCGGATCACTCCGGAGATCAGCGTTCCCGTTACCACGGTGCCAAAACCCTTCATCACGAACACGCGGTCGATGGGCAGCCGCCCCACCGCACCCGTGCTTTTCGCCTTCAACTCTCCGGCCACCCTGGCAATCTCTGCTTTCAGCACTTCCAGGCCGGCACCCGTAATGGCGCTGACCGGCACCACGGTAGTCCCGGAGAAGTCGAGGAACGATCCCTTCACTAACTCTTCCGCCTCCGCTTTCGCCGCGGCCAGCCTGTCACCATCCACCAGGTCAGACTTCGTGAGCACCACGATACCGCGCTCCACGCCCAGCAGCCGACAGATCTCAAAATGCTCCCGCGTTTGCGGCTTCACCCCTTCATCGGCGGCGATGATCAACAGCACCACATCCACGCCGCCCGCGCCCGCCAGCATGTTGCGCACGAATTTTTCGTGGCCGGGTACGTCCACGAAGCCCACGCGCACCCCGGGCAGCTCCATATGGGCAAAGCCCAGATCGATGGTGATGCCGCGCCTCTTCTCTTCGTCTAGGCGGTCGGCGTCGATGCCCGTCAGGGCCTTCACCAACGACGTTTTGCCGTGGTCAATATGCCCCGCTGTGCCCACAATGATGGACTTGCCCATAACGGACTTGGACGCAGATTGCATGTCGAGCTAAGTGTAACGAATGGATTTATCGCGTGGGAGGGAATAGCCCCTGTACGGGGCCCAGAAGCTCTGCAGGTTTTCAGAAGCTTCTGGGCAGCCCATTTGATAGCGTTTGCTATTACGGGACCGGGTACTACGTTTCTACTTAACTCTGATGTAGGGTGGTCGCAAAGGTTTGGCCGGATGTGCCACTTTTTCCCACAAATTGTTCACAAATCGCAACTCTACCTGCATCGCGCGGACCATGCGAAAATAGGACTATCCCCACCATGCCTGACTCAGCGCTTACCGCCCCCGCCATCACTCCGGAAGTCATCGCCGAACATGGCCTCACGCCCGCGGAATATCAGAAGATCCTCGCCTCCATGGGTCGCCCGCCCACCCTCACCGAGCTCGGCATCTTCAGCGTGATGTGGAGTGAACACTGTTCGTACAAGTCTTCGCGCGTCCACCTGAAGCGCCTGCCCACGCGTAGCCAACTCGTTCTCCAGGGCCCTGGCGAGAATGCCGGCATCATCGACATCGGTGACGGCTGGGCTTGCGCCTTCAAGATCGAATCGCACAATCACCCGTCGTTCATCGAGCCATTTCAGGGCGCGGCCACCGGCGTGGGTGGCATCCTGCGCGACATCTTTACTATGGGCGCGCGTCCGCTCGCGGTGATGGACTCCCTCCGCTTCGGCCCCATCACATCGTCCGCCGCCATCAGCGAATCCGAAGCCACCATCCATCGCAATCATTCCATCCTTGAAGGTGTCGTCAGCGGCATCGCCTCTTACGGTAACTGCTTTGGCGTTCCCAACCTCGGCGGCGAGACCCGCTTTGAGGATTGCTACTCGCAGAATCCGCTCGTCAACGCCTTCGCCCTCGGTCTTGTTCGCAAAGACGAGATCTTCTACGCCAAGGCCGCCGGTGAAGGGAATCCGGTCATCTACGTCGGCGCCAAGACCGGACGCGACGGCATCCACGGCGCCACCATGGCCAGCGAAGAATTCAAAGAAGGTTCGGAACAGAAACGTCCCAACGTGCAGGTCGGCGATCCTTTCCTCGAAAAACTTCTGTTGGAAGCTTGCATCGAGGCCATGCACACCGGCGCTGTCGTCGGCATTCAAGACATGGGCGCCGCCGGACTCACCTGCTCCACTTGCGAGATGGGCGCGCGCGGTGGTGTGGGCCTGGAGATTGAACTCGACAACGTCCCCCAGCGTGAGACGGCCATGAACTCCTACGAGATCATGCTTAGCGAATCGCAGGAGCGCATGCTGCTGGTTGCGGAAAAAGGCCGTGAGTCCGAAGTCCTGCGTGTATTCGCCAAATGGGGACTCGACGCCGTCGTTGTCGGCCGCGTCATCAACGAGTCCCGCATGCGCGTGCTGCATCACGGTGAAGTAGTTGCTGACATTCCTAACCTCGCCCTCACTGACGAGGCCCCGCTCTACAACCGCCCCATGGAGCCCTGGCGGCAAACGAAGTTTCCCCGCGAGAAGCCCGCGCACATCTCGCTCGATCGTAGCGACCTGAATGCCGACTTGAAGCAACTGCTCGCTTCCCCCAATCTTTGCTCCAAGCGCTGGATCTTCGAGCAATATGATTCCATGGTGCAGACAAATACGGTCGAAGGTCCCGGTGCGGATGCGGGCGTCATGCGCATCAAGGGCACCCAGCGTGGACTGGCCATGGCGCTCGACGGCAATGGACGCTGGTGCTATCTCGATCCCCGGCTCGGCGCCATGCACTGCGTCGCGGAAGCTGCTCGCAACGTCGTCTGCTCCGGCGGCAAACCCGTCGCCGCCACTAACTGCCTGAACTTCGGCAATCCCGAGAAGCCGCAGATCATGGCGCAATTCTCACAAGTCGTCGACGGTCTCGCCGCCGCCTGCGAGGCCCTGGGCACGCCCATCACCGGCGGTAACGTCAGCCTCTATAACGAGACGCTCGGCGAAGGCATCTATCCCACACCCGTCGTCGGCGTCGTGGGCATCATTGATGACATCGCCCACGCGAACCGCTTCCACTTCCAGGCAGCCGGACGCGACGTGCTGCTGCTGCATGCGGACGCAGATCAAAACGACGCCATCCTCCGCTTCGGTTCGTCCGAATTCGCCAAACACGTTCTCGGCGCCACCTGGGGACTGCCACCCGCGCTCAACCTCCAGCAGGAGGCCGTCCTGCAGGCGCTGATGCTTGACCTTATCGCGCAGCGCCTGATTGATTCAGCCCACGAC
>JBKKBM010000158.1:0-7817 GCA_046714215.1 Terriglobales bacterium
AATTGCCGAAGAGTACGGGCTTCCGCAAGAAGCTCTGGCGAAGATCCTGCAGCGCTTGGTGAAGTCGGGCTTGCTGACTTCCCAACATGGCACCAACGGCGGCTACACGCTGGCGCGCGGTGCGGAAAAGATCAGCGCGCTGGAAGTGATCAAGGCGATTGATGGTCCGCTGTTCATCACCGCCTGCAATTCGCATCACGGCGAGTGTGATCAGAGTAGCAAGTGTAATGTGAAAGAGCCGTTACAGAAGGTGAATCAAGGCATCCGCGAACTGCTGGCCAAGATCAGCATTGCGGACATGATGGACCCGCCCTCGCCGGCGGCTGAGGAAGCTGAATCAAAGCCGCGCGTCACGCACTCCAATCTGGTGACACTCGCATAGAGATCTGAGGAGATAAGGACTACATGAGCACGAATGCAAACCTGCCCGCGGGCGTGAAGTTGCCCATCTACCTGGATAACCACGCCACCACCCCGCTGGACCCGCGCGTCCTGGAAGCGATGATGCCTTATTTCACCGGCAAGTTCGGCAATGCTGCCAGCCGCAATCACCAGTTCGGATGGGAAGCCGAAGCCGGTGTGGAGCAGGCGCGCGAACAGATCGCCAAACTCATTGGCGCCACCGCCAAGGAGATCATCTTCACCTCCGGCGCCACCGAGAGCAACAACCTCGCTATCAAGGGCGTGGCGGAGATGTACAAGGAAAAGGGCAATCACATCATCACTTCAGTGACGGAGCACAAGGCGGTGCTCGACACCTGCAAGCGGTTGGAGAAGTACGGCTATCGCGTGACTTACCTGCCCGTGAATGCCGACGGTCTCATCAATCTCGATGACCTGAAGCGCGCCATCGAGCCGAAGACCATCCTCGTCTCCGTCATGAGCGCAAACAATGAGATCGGCGTGCTGCAACCGGTGGATGAGATCGGCGCTATCTGTAAAGAGAAAGGCGTCCTCTTCCACACGGACGCAGTACAAGCGGCGGGCAAGGTCCCGGTGGATGTGAACAAGTCCAACATCTCCCTGCTTTCGCTCACGGCGCATAAGATGTACGGGCCCAAGGGCGTGGGCGCGCTGTATGTGCGCCGCAAGAACCCGCGCGTGCAACTCTCCGCCATCATCGACGGCGGTGGCCACGAGCGCGGCATGCGCTCTGGCACGTTGAACGTCGCCGGCATCGTCGGCTTTGGCAAAGCGGCGGAGATCGCTCTGGCGGAGATGCCGGAAGAGAGCAAGCGCCTCGCCGCTCTGCGCGACCGTCTGCAAGAAGCTCTGCTCAAAGACCTGGACGAAGTCCACGTCAATGGCACCATGGAGCCGGGCAAGCACCTGCCGGGCAATCTCAACATCAGCTTCGTGTACGTCGAAGGTGAATCGCTGCTGATGGGCATCAACGATATCGCCGTTTCCAGCGGCTCGGCCTGTACGTCGGCCACGCTGGAACCTTCCTACGTGCTCAAGGCGCTGGGACTGGGCGACGATGTAGCGCACAGCTCCATCCGCTTCGGCATCGGCCGTTTCAATAATCAGGCGGAGATCGATTACGTGGCCGACAAGATGGTCACCACCGTCAAGAAGCTGCGCGAACTTTCACCGCTGTATGAGATGGTCAAGGAAGGCATCGACCTTTCGAAGATCGAATGGCAGGCCGAAAGCCACTAAACCGAAGAGTTTAAGAATTTAAGAGTTTCAAAAAACAGGAGAACACAATGGCATATAGCGACAAGGTACTCGACCACTACACCAATCCGCGCAACGTAGGCACGCTGGACAAGAGCAGCGCTGAAGTCGGCACTGGCTTGGTCGGCGCGCCGGAGTGCGGCGATGTCATGCGCCTGCAGATCAAGGTGAATCCGGATACGCAGGTCATCGAAGACGCCAAGTTTAAGACCTTTGGCTGCGGCTCCGCCATCGCCTCGTCTTCGCTCGCCACCGAGTGGATCAAGGGCAAGAACGTGGAAGAGGCCCTGGCCATCAAGAACACGGACATCGTGAAGGAACTGGCGTTGCCTCCGGTGAAGATCCACTGCTCGGTGCTGGCGGAAGACGCGATCCGCGCCGCCATCGGTGACTGGAAAAAGAAGCAAGGCGTCGGTTCGCCGGCGGCTGTGGAAGCGTCGAAGGCCTAAGGGACCACGTTACATGGCCGTCACGCTCGACAGTCCGGTGCTGAACCCCCTGAATGCCGCGGAGAACACCAAAGGCATTCAGGTGACGGAGCGCGCCTTGAAGAAGGTGCGCGTCGCCATGGCCAAGGAGAATGTTTCTCCCGCAGAGGGCGGACTGCGCCTGGGCGTGCAGGGCGGTGGATGCTCCGGCTTGAGTTACAACATCCGCTTCGATTCCAAGCCGCGCGAGCGTGACCGCGTCTATGAGTTCGAAGGCGTTAAGCTGTTCGTCGATCCCAAATCCTTCATCTATCTGCACGGCATGATCCTGGACTATGAAGAGACACTGATGAAGCAAGGCTTCAACTTCGTGAATCCGAATTCAAGCAAGAGCTGCGGCTGCGGCTCCTCGTTCTCGGCGTAGAGTCGGCAAGGATTTTGGGGCTTTAGCCCCTGAGGTAATGCACCAAGTAGGATTCGGGAAATTCTTCACCACGGACGCCTGCTTTGTTAAGCGCCGTGGTGAATCTGCATTTATGGCGACTGAAACCCACAATCCGGAGACGGCCACCACGGACTATTTCTCCGTTTTTGATCTCACGCGCAAGCTGAACCTCGATGAGGCCGCGCTGCAGCGCGACTTCTATCGCCTGAGCCGGGACTTTCATCCCGACAAGTTCGCCCGCGCCTCCGCCGAAGACCAGCAGCGCGCCATGGAAAGAAGTTCGCAGCTAAACGACGCCTATCGCACGTTAAAAGACCCCATCACACGCACGCAATACCTGCTGCAGTTGGAGGGGGTGAAGCTGGAAGAGCAGTCGAGCGCGGCCACGCAGGCCGCACGCGCCAGCGGCACGGAAAAGCAGCAAGTGGTCCCGCCGGAGCTGCTGGAGGAAGTCTTCGAGCTGAACATGCAGCTTCAGGAATTGCGTGTGCACAAGGAAATGGGCAAATCCGACTCCAGCATCGAGCGCGACCTGAGCGCCGCGAAAGAAAAGTTTGAGGCCAGCCTCAATGCCCTGACGCTGGAGTTGCAGAGCATATGGAACCACTGGGACGCGGTCATCAGCAATGTACAAGCGTCCCCGGAGCAGCGCATCGCCATCCGCGACAAGATGGTCGCGCTACTGAATAAGCGGTCGTACATCCGCAACCTGGTGAGAGACGTGAATGCCGCATTGGAGAGCTAGACAACTGTAATGGGATCTTCCGGACTACAGATCGAATCGAATAAGATCGCTGACCGCATCGTCGGCATCGACCTTGGCACCACCAACTCGCTGGTCGCCTTCATGCAGGGCGAGGAGCCGGTGGTGATTCCGGGCGAGGACGGCTCCGGCCTGGTGCCGTCAGTGGTGGCTGTCCCGGTGGCGGGCGAGCCCATCGTCGGCAATGGGGCGCGCAAGGTCCTGATCGAAGATCCCGAGCGCGCCATTTATTCCGTCAAGCGACTCATGGGGCGCAGCGCCGCTGACGTCCAGGACGAACTGAAGTTCTTTCCCTTCCGCCTCGCCGCCGAACAATCCGGCGTGTTGAAGATCAAGCTGGGCGATAAGACCTTCACGCCGCCGGAAGTCTCCGCGATGGTGCTGCGCCAGCTCAAGCGCAACGCGGAGCGTTATTTCGGCGCGCTTGTAAGCAAGGCCGTGATCACCGTGCCCGCATATTTCAACGACGCGCAACGCCAAGCCACGAAAGACGCTGGCCGCATCGCCGGGCTCGACGTGCTGCGCCTGGTCAATGAGCCCACGGCGGCGGCGCTCGCCTATGGCCTCGACAAAAAGAAGGCGGGCATCGTGGCCGTGTATGACTTCGGCGGCGGCACCTTTGATGTATCTATCCTGAAGTTGCACGAAGGCATCTTTGAGGTCATCGCCACCAATGGCGACACCCACCTCGGCGGCGACGATATCGACAACCTGCTCATCACCATCGCCCTCGACGACATCGCCGGCGACATGAAGCTTGATTTACGGGATAACGCACTGCGTAAGAACGGCGAAGCCGTGCAAGCCATCCGCAAGGCAGTGATTGACGCAAAGATTGCGCTGTCATCGAACGAGTCAACGACCATCGAAGTCGACCTCCCCAATGGGCAGAAATATCAACGCCAGGTCACACGCGCGCAGTTCGAGCAGCTCATCGCGCCAGTGATCCAGCGCACCGTGATTCCGTGCAAGCAGGCGTTGAAGGACGCCGGCCTTAAGCCCGAGCAGGTCGACGAGGTCGTGCTGGTCGGCGGATCCACGCGTATTCCCCGCGTCCGCGCCCTGGTGAAAGATCTCTTCCACCGCGAGCCGCATACCGAATTGAATCCCGACGAAGTCGTGGCGCTCGGCGCCGCGGTGCAGGCTGACATTCTCTCCGGCGGCTCCAAGGCCACGCAGAACATGCTGCTGCTCGACGTCACGCCGCTCTCGCTCGGCATCGAGTCGCTGGGCGGCACGGTGGCGAAGATCATTCAGCGCAACTCCACCATTCCCGCCTCGGCCACGGAGCATTTCACCACCGGCGTCGAAGGTCAGACGAACGTCGCCATTCACGTGGTCCAGGGCGAGCGCGAACTCGCGAAAGACTGCCGCTCGCTGGCGCGCTTCGACCTCAAAAGTATTCCGCCGATGCAAGCCGGACTGCCGCGCATCGAGGTACGCTTCCTCATCGACGCCAACGGCATCCTCCAGGTCACGGCGCGCGAACAGCGCAGCGGTCGCGAAGCGGAGATCGAGGTCAAGCCCACGTACGGCCTCACCGACGAGCAAGTGGAGACGATGATCCTTGATTCGTTCGATCACGCGGAAGAAGATTTCCGCCAACGCCAGGTAGTGGAGGCGCGCATCGAGGCGGAGACCATTATCAACGCGCTCGAAAAAGGAAAGAAGAATGCCGCGTGGAGCAGACTCTCCGCCGACGAGAAGAAGCATATCGACAAGCTGGAGATCGACCTCGAGCGGGTAAAGTGCAAAGAGGATTACACAGCGATCCAGGCGGCGACCGAAGAATTGAATAAAGCAACTACGCGGCTGGCGGAGCTGATGATGGAATCAGCCGTCTCCACTGCGCTGCAGGGCAAGACGATGAGTTCCGCGGCGGACGATTTGGGCGAAGGCCCTACGGCGCCGCATCCCTTCGCGCCCGCTGAAGTCGTTTCTACCAGAGATTCTAAGGACTAATACCTATGAGCGAAACCATGACAGAAAAGACAGTCAAGATGATGGATCCGGCGCATCCGGAAAAACTCGAGCCGCTCGCCGACAACATGGTGCGCGTCATCTTCCTGCCCGAAGGCAAGGTGATGGAGTACGAGCACGGCAAGTTGCCGTACAAGCATCATGGACGGCCAGCGTCGCTGCTCGACGTGGCGGAAAACTTTGACGTATTCCTCGACCACGCGTGCGGCGGCAATTGCGCCTGCACCACCTGCCACGTGGTGGTGAAGCAGGGCGCGGAGCTGCTCAATCCCATGGACGACGACGAAGGCGACCGGCTCGACATGGCCGCCGACCTGCAACTCGCCTCGCGGCTGGGCTGCCAGGCGGTAGTGGAGAAGCCCGGCACGGTAGTGGTCGAGATCCCGTCGTGGAATCGCAACTACGTGTCTGAGGGTGGAAGCAGCACACTGTAGCGCGACGGCATCAATCGGCAATCACCGACAAATCGGCGATCGTCGAACCCCAGGGAGGCTCCAATGGCATTTGAATTGACGTGGGAAACAGCGGAAGACATTGGCATCACGCTGAGCGAGAAATATCCCGGCATCGACCCGCTTACTGTGCGCTTCACTGACCTGCACAAATACGTGATCGAGCTCGAAGGCTTCACCGGCAATCCCATGGATTCGAACGAGGGCAAGCTGGAAGCCATCCAAATGGCTTGGTATGACGAATACAAAGAAGAGAATAGTGGGAATAAATAGCGCGCTTCTCTTTTAGCGTCCGATGCGCCAAATAGAACGGCCGAAGCTTTTGCTTCGGCCATTTTTAGTGCGCTACCTATAGCACTTCGATCTCGCCCGTGGCCACGTGATAGAACAGCTTCACCAGCTTCAGGTCTTTCTGCCCTACGCGCTGCTTGATCACCGGACTCTGCTCCAGCACTACTTTGGCTGTGGTGAGCACATGTGCTTTCACCGCCGCATTCAGGTCTGTGCTTTCGTTCATCCCAATCAGCGACGGCTTCACGATCTCAATGATCTGTTGGATGTTCACCGTATCCACCGCCGCGTTGGTCAGGGCTGCGTGCACGGCACGGCAATCCTCATGGCCCATGATGATGAGTAATGGTGAATTCACGATCTCGACCGCGAACTCCAGGCTGCCCAGGGTGAGTCCGTTAACGGTGTGACCGGCGGAGCGCACCACGAACAGGTCGCCAAAGCCTTGATCGAACACCAGCTCCGGAGAGACGCGGCTGTCAGAGCAGCTTAGCACCGTCGCCACCGGCTTTTGCACGGCGGCCAGCGTGCCCAGAAAAGGATAGGTCTTGGGCGTGGGATCGCCGGCGAGAAAGCGCTGGTGGCCTTCCATCAGTTGCACG
Organism: Terriglobales bacterium; assembly: GCA_046714215.1. Lineage (GTDB taxonomy): Bacteria > Acidobacteriota > Terriglobia > Terriglobales > Acidobacteriaceae > DATLCI01. The sequence continues at coordinate 6,642 of JBKKBM010000158.1, forward strand.
AAAAGGTCGCGCTGTTCGTCGCGGTTGTTCCGCGGAGCCAGTTCAGCCACCGGTGCCGGCCTCCCGCAGGAATTTTGCCGCATCTTCGGGTGCGGTCGGGTTCAGATGCACACCGGTTCCCCACTCGAATCCCGTGACCTTCTTGAGCGTGGGGATGACCTCGATGTGCCAGTGATAATGTTCGCTGGGCGTGTCCTGCATGGGCGCGGAATGCAGCACCAGGTTGTAAGCGGGATGATCGAGCACGGCATCCAGCCGCATGAACAGTGACTTCATCGCGCGCGCGAGGTCACCGAAGTTCACCGCCGGCGAGTACTCATATCCGGAATCGTGCTTGCGCGGCAGGATCCAGGTCTCAAAGGGAAAGCGCGCAGCGTAGGGTGCAATCACCAGGAAGGTCTCGTTCTCCAGCACAACGCGCTCGCCGTCTTTGGCTTCCTGGCGCACGATGTCGCAATAGATGCAGCGGTCCTTGAGCTGGAAATATTCGCGCGCGCCCTTTAACTCTTCCACGATGCTGCGCGGAACGATGGGCAGCGCGATGATCTGGCTATGCGGATGCTCCTGCGTGGCGCCCGCCGCGCTCCCATGATTTTTGAACACTAGCGCATATTTCAGGCGATGGTCGCGCTTCAGATCGACCAGCCGGTCACGGACGGCATAGAGCATGTCTTCAATGCGCTTCTCCGGCATGGTGGCCAGCGTGTGCATGTGCTCCGGCGTCTCGATCACTACTTCATGCGCGCCCACTCCGTTCATGCGGTCGAAGATGCCGTCGGCCTGGCGATCCAGTTCACCCTCCACGCGGAGCGCGGGAAATTTGTTGGGGACCACCCGCACCGTCCACCCGGGACCATTGGCGCCGTTGCCGCCGGGACGGAAGGCGAGAATCTCAGGCGGAGTCTTGGCCTCGTTCCCGGCGCAGAAAGGACACACGCCGGTCTTGAACTGCACGGGCTCGCGGATGAAGTCAGACGGCCGTTGCGCGCGATCGGTGGAGATGATGACCCAGCGTCCGGTGACGGGGTCGCGTCGTAGGTCGGGCAATTTGGGAGCTCCAGTTTCGTGGCCGGCCTCGCCCGGTGGGGCGACGGCCGCAGGGCGACTGACCATTCTAAATCAATCGTCAGGGTGTCCGCCTCCCCCCACCCTCTTCGGTCAATATCGATTGGAATC
>JBKKBM010000159.1:0-6463 GCA_046714215.1 Terriglobales bacterium
TGCCTCCGTGGTGAGTTTTGGTTTTGAATCCTGGGGCCCTCCGGTAAAATCAATTCCCCATGCTCTACGCCACGAGCCATCTCAAATCCGCCGACCCGGTGCTTGCCGCCATCATCGAGCGCTGCGGCCCCTGCGACATCGCCTACAGCGAGCCTCAATTCTCGACGCTGGTACGCTCCATCGCCAATCAGCAACTGAGCGGGAAAGCTGCGGCGACCATCCTGGGACGACTGGTGGACGCCGCAGGAGGCAAGATCACTCCCGATTCCATCCTCAAGCTCACGCCGCAGCAGATGCGGAAGTGTGGCTTCTCCGGACCGAAGGTCGCGTACATCCGCGACCTGGCCCGGCTCAGCAAGAAGGGCAAGATCCCGTACGACAAATTCCCCACCATGCCCGACGACGAAGTGATTGCGACGCTCACCCAGGTCAAAGGCATCGGCGTGTGGAGTGCGCACATGTTCCTTATGTTTGCCCTGCGACGGGAGAACATCCTGCCGGTGGGCGACCTGGGCGTACGGGCCGCCATCAAGCGCGCCTACAAGACGCGCGGCACCAAGAAAGATCCGTTGCCGAATCCGAAGCAGATGGAAAAATTGGCCAAGAGCTGGCATCCGTATTGCAGCGTGGCGGCGTGGTATCTGTGGCGAAGTCTGGAAGAGCCGGCAAAGCTTTAGGTGGCTCTCGGCGGCTAAAGCCGGTCGATATGAAGCGGCGGAACGGCGCAGCTGAAGCCGCGCCCTTTCAAGGCGGTTCTACCAGCGCAGAAGTGTGCATCGGGTATCCCCAGGCGCGCATCGCCGCTCTGCAATATCCAAATTACCCGATTACCAAATTGCCAATTCTTCGGTATAGTTCCCGCGAGGAATCTCCCCACATGCCTGACCATTTCGTCCACTTCACTATCCCCTATCGCGAGCTTGGCCGTTCTGACATCAAGTTCAAGGTCTACGCTCGTGAGACCCACCAGCGCCGCGAAGATGACGAATACCTGATCGGCACGCTCATGGTCAGCCACGGCGCCATCGAGTGGCGGTCGCGCAAGAAGCAGCACACCATCAAGCTGGACTGGCACGACTTCGACAAATACATGTTGGGAAAAAAGAGCAAGCGCTGAGGGCTGGAGCGCGCTAGTCTCCCTCGCCGGAGTTGGCCTCGATAGGCTCGGCCTGCTCCTCGAGCAGGTCTTCGCTCTTGAGACTGCCCCCATCACTGGCCGTGGGATCAAGCACATGGAAATCAATGCCGGCCAGCCGCGTAAACAGACGTTCTACCGCAGACAATAAACCTTCCAGCTTAAATTTCTGGCGGGAGACATCCGGCTTCTGCAATTCGTTATACAGAGATTCGCACAACCGGGTGGCCACGGCGATCCGCTCCGCGTTGAGATAGGTCAACACCGGAAACGCGGTATCACGCTGTTGCGCTTCCATCCATTGTTGCAGCGCCCAAGCGGTGGTGCGTACCTGGCTGACAGCGTCGCGAAACTCGCCCAGCACTTGCGGGTCGACCGTGCTGACTGCATCAGTTGGTCCACGTCTTCCAGTTCCTGGGTGACTTTCTGCAGCCGGGCCGCGATCGCCGACGTGTCGGGCTTGCCGGACGGCTGCGTCGCGTCCGCTTTTCCCGCTTCTAGTTTCCCCAACCGCGCTCGCAAGGTGGTCTCATCTTCTTCCGTGTAGAAGCGCTTCCATTCCACGCCCATACCCATCAGGGGATGGCAGGTAGTGACCACGCCGAATACCTGGATGGTCGAATCGTCCAGGCGGAGGGTAAGTCCCACCTGGGTGGCCACTTTGTAGGGAGTGCCCGTCTTCAGATAGCAGCCGTTCTGGCCAATGTCCTGGATCTCCGCCAGCCGCTCTTCCAGCGAGTTCACGCGCTGGATGTTGGCGCTCCCATTGGCCAGGAAGCGGGGAGCGCGGCGCGCGGCGCTGGGGGCGTTGGCATCCATACCGTCGGCCGACAGCACAAAATCGTCCACGATGGTCTCGTTCTTCAAGCGGACGCCGAAGATGTCGCGGTCTGGCTCCAGGTTCAGGAGGCCGATCTGTTTGTTGCGCGACGAGCCGGGGCGTCCGACCCACGCAACCGAGAATTGACACTTCCGGTGATGGCATTGCAGGGACACGACCGAGCCCACGTCGGGCGCCGCTGTCACGCCACCCAAACGAACGCCGGAATGGCTTACATCCAGCGTATGGGCCACTTCGGCGAAGGGCTTCCCTATCCCGTCGACGCCAAACATGCGCACCGGCAAGACCGTCTTGATCCGTTGGTATCTGCGTTTACCCATGACCTTCCACGTAGAGAGGAGCCGGCAAAGAAGTACAGCGGCAAAACAGGAGAGTAGTGTAGCCGATGCCTGCCCTGTGGCTGCAGGTTTTTTTGCCGGGGGCAGTCAGCCTGGGATTTGTTGTATCCTGAGTAACCAGCCTATGACTGCTGACCGAAAAATCCGGGTGTTGGTGGCCAAGCCGGGCCTGGATGGCCATGACCGCGGCGCCAAAGTCATCGCCCGGGCCCTGCGCGACGCTGGCATGGAAGTCATCTATACCGGGCTGCGCCAGACGCCGGAGATGCTCGTCAACGCGTCTTTACAGGAAGATGTCGACGTGATCGGACTCTCCATCCTCTCCGGCGCGCACAATGCGATCGTTCCCCGTGTCATCGACCTGATGAAGCAGCACAAGATGGACGACGTGCTGGTGGTCGTGGGCGGCACCATCCCGGAGCAGGACATTGATTCACTCAAACAGGCCGGCGTTTCCGCCATCTTTGGCCCCGGTACCCCTATCGCCGCGACCGTGGACTTCATCCGCCAGAACGTAAAGCCCCGCGGCGTCCCCGCCGCCTAAGGGTGCAAGAAGAAGCCGGGACATTAGCCCCGGCTTTTTCTTTACACTAGCTCCTCGCATGTTCACCCTGGAACACCTTCCCACCGCGACGGTCTTACGCATCCGCTCTGATGACGGCACCAACCGCCTCACCCGCGCTCGAGTGCTGGCGCTGACGGCCGCGGTAGAAAGCCTTGCGAACCAACCCCAGCCCCTCATTCTTACCGGCACTGACAGATTTTTCTCCGCCGGCGCCGACCTCAACGAGATCGCACAACTCACCGGCCCCGCGGCGTACGATTTCGCGTTGATGGGCCAGCGCCTGATGCTGGCGGTCGACCGCTTCCCAACGCCCGTGATCGCCGCTGTCAGCGGCTATTGCATGGGTGGTGGGCTCGACCTCGCCCTCGCCTGCGACCTCCGCATCGCAAAACCGAACGCCATCTTCGGACATCGCGGCGCCGCTCTAGGCATCATCACCGGGTGGGGCGGCACGCAACGCTTGCCCCGCCTCATCGGCAAGGCGCGGGCTCAGCAGATGTTTCTTGCCGCGGAAAAACTTCATGCCGCGCAGGCGCTGGAGTGGGGGCTGGTAGCGCAGATTGCGGAGGATCCCGTAGCTGCGGCTCTCGCCCATCTTCGCCACATTGCCCAGCCGCGCGTCGCTCCTGTATCGTAAAGAGTTTCCATCACCCTGACCTCATGGCTGACACTCCTATCTCCTCGTCCAACGCCCTGCCCTCCAAGATCGACGCTACCTCGCCGCGCTTTGAGAAGAACATGCGCGCCATGGCGGAGCTGACCTCTGAGATCCATAACCAGGAAGAGCGACTCAAGCTGGGCGGCGGCGCCAAGGCGATCGAGGGCCAGCACGCCAAGAAGCGGTTGACGGCGCGCGAACGCATCCATTTGCTGGTGGATCCCGGCTCTCAGTTCCAGGAACTGGGCCTCTACGCCGCCTATGAGATGTACACCGAGTGGGGCGGAGCGCCTTCCGCCGGAGTGGTCACCGGACTGGGCCGTATCAACGGCCGCATCTTCATGCTGATTGTGAACGATGCCACGGTAAAGGCCGGTGCGTTCTTTCCTATGACGGCGAAGAAAGTCATCCGTGCGCAGAATATCGCCATTGAGAACCGCATTCCCACCATTTATCTGGTGGATTCCGCGGGTGTCTTTCTGCCACTGCAAGAAGACGTCTTCCCCGATACCGACGACTTTGGCCGCGTCTTCCGCAACAACGCGGTGATGTCCGCCATGGGCATTCCCCAGATCGCCGCCATCATGGGTATGTGCGTTGCCGGCGGCGGTTATCTGCCCGTGATGTGCGACCACATCCTGATGACCGAAGGCAGTGGACTCTTTCTGGCCGGACCCGCGCTGGTACAAGCGGCCATCGGGCAGAAATACACGGCGGAAGAACTGGGCGGCGCCGCGATGCATGCGCAGATCGCCGGCACCATCGACTTTCGCGAGCCCACCGATGAAGCCTGTATCACGCGCATCCGCTCGCTTACAGACAAGATGGGTGAGCGCAAATTCGCGCCCTTTAGTGTGACCGCATCGGAAGAACCCGCCTTCGAAGCGGAAGAGCTGTACGGCATCTTCGAATCAGACGCGGCCAAGCCCTACGACATGCATGAGATCATCGCGCGCATCGTAGATGGCAGCCGCTTCGATGAATACAAGGCCGAGTACGGTAAGACGCTCATCTGCGGCTATGCGCGCATCGGCGGACGCGCGGTGGGCATCGTCGCCAACCAGAAGACGCACGTGCAGCATACCGATTCGCATACCGGTGAGCGTCGTGTGGAGTTTGGCGGCGTGATCTACACCGAATCCGCGGACAAAGCCTCGCGCTTCATCATGGACTGCAACCAGAACCTGGTGCCGCTGCTCTTCCTCCATGACGTCAACGGATTCATGGTAGGCCGCGACGCGGAATGGAGTGGCATCATTAAGGCCGGCGCCAAGATGGTGAATGCGGTGTCGAATTCGGTGGTGCCAAAGATCAGCGTGATCATTGGCGGCAGCTTCGGCGCGGGACACTACGCGATGTGCGGCAAGGCCTTCGACCCGCGCTTCGTCTTTGCCTGGCCCACCGCGCGCTATGCGGTCATGAGTGGCGCGTCGGCTGCGGGGACGCTGGTCGAGATCAAGATCAAACAACTCGAGCGTGGCGGCAAGAAGCTAAGCGAAGAAGACAAGAAAAAACTCTTCGACGAGGTCAAAGCCACCTACGACGAACAGGCGGACCCGCGCTACGGTGCAGCCCGCTTGTGGATCGACGCCATCATCGACCCGCTGGATACGCGCGAGGCGTTGATCACCGCGCTGGAAGCGGTGTCGCTGAATCCGGAGGTGCCGAAGTTCAGCGTGGGGGTGATTCAGACGTGATTCGCAAGGATCAATCTCTGGGCCAGGATCAGTCTCAACGCGGAGGCGCGGAGACGCGGAGGAATCTTTTGCACGAGGACCTCAGCGAGCAGGTGATTGGCGCAGCGATTGAAGTCCATCGCTTGTTGGGACCAGGGCTGCTTGAGTCCGTCTATGGAGAATGTCTCTGTCGCGAATTAAGTTTGCGGGGCCTCTCATTCGAGCGACAGGTCTCGCTTCCGGTCGAATACAAGGGCGCAAAGTTGGACTGTGGTTACCGGATAGACCTGGTCGTAAATGAGCTGATCGTTCTGGAACTGAAATGCGTGGAGCGCATTTTGAAGGTCCACGAGGCGCAACTTTTCACCTATCTTCGACTCAGTGGGAAACCTGTAGGTCTCATCTTTAATTTCTATTGTGACGTACTTACGCGGGGCGGCATGGTTCGGAAAGTACTCGAACAGACTAAAATCCTCCGCGTCTCCGCGTCTCCGCGTTGAAAAAATGGCTTCTGACATCAAACTCATCGAATGTCCCCGCGACGCCTGGCAAGGCCTCAAGGGCCAGATACCGCCTGACGTGAAGGTCGCCTACTTGAAGGGGCTGATCGCGGCGGGGTTCAAGCACATTGATGCGGTGTCGTTCGTATCGCCGAAGGCGGTCCCCCAGATGGCGGATTCAGAGATCGTCTTGCAGAAGCTGGATCCTCCGGACGACGTCGAGATCATCGCCATCGTGGTGAACATGAAAGGTGCAGAGCGCGCCATCGCGACGGATGCGGTAAAAACCCTGGGCTTTCCCTACTCCATCTCGCCTACTTTTCTGCAGAAGAACCAGAATCAGACGCTCGACGAGGCGCTCGATGAGCTGGAGAAGATAAAGATCAAAGCCGACGAGGCGGGCCTCGATGTTGTCGCGTACATCTCCATGGCCTTTGGCAATCCTTATGGCGATTTGTGGAATGAGGATGAGGTGATCGAAGCCGTTGGCCTGATCGCTGACATGGATATCCGCCAAGTCTCTCTCGCCGATACCGTGGGCACGGCTGACGCGTCGACAATTTCTGCGTTATTGAAAGCCGTGATCGCGCGGCATGAGAAGCTGGAGATCGGCGCTCATCTGCACAGTCGTCGTGAGGGTGACAAAGCCAAGATTTTCGCCGCGTATGATGCGGGCTGCCGGCGTTTTGACTCCGCCATCGGCGGCATGGGTGGATGTCCCTTTGCGCAAGATGACCTCGTCGGCAATAT
>JBKKBM010000160.1:0-6963 GCA_046714215.1 Terriglobales bacterium
ACGTTGCCTACCGTGACATCGTCGGCAAAAGCAGGCAATGCGCCAATCAATAGAGTGGCTACCAGGGCGAAAATCTTTAGGTTTTTCACTTTCTTACTCCTGCACTACCACGACATCTTCTAATCGACCGTGATTTGTACAGCCTTGTATATGCAGGCAGCGTGCCAACCTGAAGAGGGAAAAAACACATTTCGTACATCATTTTAACTTATTTAGATTCAATCATTTACATGAAATATAATCGGCTAACGATTAATCTTTTGAAGCCAGGAATCCGCCGGGATGCAAAGTTTTGCAGCTTAGGGAAAGTCCTTTGCAGGTAACAAGCCTCAGTTACTTTGTTCACCTCTTTCCTGCCAGAGCCAGGCCGATCCCCGTCTCGTTCGAGCGCCGAACTACACGAATGAACCACAATGGACTTATCCCCATGCCCGAAGAAGTCGTCAATCATAGCGCTGGTACAATCGCTGCAACCTGAAAACTGTTCTATGTTTGTGGATTTTTTTTGGGGTCGCCGAAGGGGACCATGGGTCTGGATGTTGAAAGCGCGCTGGTTCGCACCGTGATTCACCCCATTTGGGCGCTACGCGATCATCCTCACTATCGACGCTATCGCCGGGAAGCCGAGCAAGCGCAGTATTTATCGCCTCCGGAGTTGGCAAAGTTACAGCGGCGACGCTTGCGCGACATCCTGCAGCATGCCTACGAGCATTGCCCGTTCTACCGGAAGCGCTTCGACCAGGCGCGAGTGAGTCCGGCAGACTTTGGAGATCCGGCGTGCCTGCGCGCGATTCCGGCGCTGACCAAGACTGACATCCAGCAGAATATGGAGGAGATGCTGGCGGACAACGTACCCGCGAGTCTGCGGGTGCGGAATCAAACCGGCGGTTCGACCGGGATGCCCGTCCAGTTCTACGTTGATGTGGAACGGTTCGATTCCCGTAGGGCTAGCACAGCCCGTCACGACTCATGGGCGGGTTACCGCGCCGGGGATTGGTGTGCTTACCTCTGGGGTGCCCGGCTTGACCTCCTCTCTTCTTCTCGCTTGTGGGACCGTTTGCGCAACCGGCTCATCTACCGGCGGATCGAACTGAATACCTCCAGCATCAGCGAGCAAGATTGGGAAGCCTTCATAGCTAGCGTGCGCCGGAAAAAGCCCCGCATCATGCTGGCTTACGCCCAATCGGCCGTGTTGTTTGCCAAGCACGTGCGCGACCGAAAGATTGATAACCTGCGGTTTCAATCCATCATCACCACTTCTGAAGTGCTTTTCCCGGAGCAGCGTCGGCTGCTCGAGGAAACCTTCTATGCCAGGGTCTTCAATCGTTATGGCAGCCGCGAGGTCAGCGTTGTGGCCAGCGAGTGCGACCGGCACGCCGGCCTGCACGTCAATGCCGATGCGCTGTACCTGGAGGTCGAAGCTGACTCCTCGATCCCTCCGCCCGATGGCAAGATCCTAGTCACGGACATGCTGAATCGCTCCATGCCGCTGATCCGCTATGAGATCGGCGACATCGGCCGGTGGGGCGACCGGTCCTGCGATTGCGGACGAAGTCTGCCCCTGTTGCAAGACCTGCAAGGCAGACTTACCGACTTCCTCATCATGCCGGACGGACGCCAGATCTCCGGCGTGGCGTTACTAACGTGGGTCTTTGCCGACGTCAGCGAATTGCAACACGTGCAGATCGTACAAGACACCCGGGCCGAGGTGAAGCTCAAGATCGTCCCGGGGCCGGCGTACGAACCAGCGGTGGAGCAGCGGTTGCGGGATCGTTTACAGCATTACCTGCAATCCGATGTGCGAGTGTCGGTCGAGCTGTGCGATGAAGTAGAAATCTCGAAGTCAGGCAAGCGGCGGTTCGTCATCAACAACATTGTCCCCGCAGGAAACCCGACGGAGCAGACTCGATGACCCTCTTCCATGGTGCCTATGCGCGGGTGGTTCTCCCGTGGGTAGACCAAGCGCGATATGCAGGATTGGCGGATCGTCTAAAAGCGGGGAGCCGACACGAACGAGACTCGTTACATGCGCAGAAAGCGCGCCAATGGGAGCAAGTAAAGAACGTACTGCGGACGGCGTACCAGGACGTACCGTACTATCGCAGGATCTTTGACGAACACGGGGTCGCCCCGGCTGATATTCGCGAACCGGCCGACTTCGCCAAGGTGCCGATCCTGACCCGTGACGACATTCGGAGTAACTTCTCTGACCTGAGTTCGCGGAGATTTACTCCCGGGTCGCTGCTGGAAGCGGCGACGGGCGGGACCACGGACACGCCCGTGCCTATTCTGCGGAATCCAGAGTGTATTCCCGCCCGGATCGCTGTGCAGCTTCAGTTCAACACTTGGTCGGGCTTATTCCCTGGCGACAAGGTCTTTTGGCTATGGGGAGCTCAGTCGGATTTTTCTGCCAACCCAAGCTGGCGCTGGAAGATATTCGAACGATTCGTCATGCGGAGGACATACGCTCCCACCTCTATCTTGAACGAGGAAGTGATGGAGGGCTACGCTAAGAAGCTCGATTCATTCCAACCAAAAGGGATTATGGCTTATCCCTCTCCCTTGACCGCATTTTGCGAATATTTACTGGCCACGGACTACAAGGGTAGCCGGCCGTCGTCCGTGATCTGCACCGCCGAACCCGTGCTGCCAGAGCAGCGCACGGTGATAGAAAGAGCGCTGGGATGTCGCGTTTACGAGCACTATGGCACGCGAGATTTCGGATTGGTGGCTGCAGAATGCGAAGTGCATGACGGCTTACACGTAAACCCATCGGCGGTTTACGTTGAAAGTGTTCCCATACCGGGGGCTTCCGATGGTTTAAGCGAGATTCTGGTCACAGATTTCCTGAATCCTGGTTTCCCGCTGATCCGCTACAAGATCAACGATTGCATATACCCGAGGCCTGAGCAGTGTGCTTGTGGCAGGGGATATCCACTCATCAGCGGCATCCACGGCAGGGTGACAGACAACTTCTATCTACCCGACGGGAGCGTAGTGCCGGGAATCTCGTTCACCAACCGCATCATTAAGGTCGCGTCTGGAATAAAAAAGCTCCAGGTCATCCAGGAAAAGCCGGCAGATTTCCTGATCAGGTTTGTTCCGGATACTTCCTTTTCCGAAACAAGCGTCGCCAATCTGCGCAATAAGCTAAAGGAGTTTCTGGGAAGCGATGTGGCCCTCCAATTCGTGCAGGTACGCGAGATCGAGCGCGAGGCGTCCGGTAAGACTCGACTGTGCATTTCTCGCGTGAAGCCCACCGCAGCGCGCACACCGTCACTCCAGACGGATGCCTAGCAGGGTGCTGCGAAGTGAGGTCTTACCTCGCGAATCCACCAAAGCGGGCTAGACTAGTCTGACACCAATGACCGACGCTCCTAACACTCAGCGCTCTGCCCGGGAATGGGTGAAGCACTTCCTCATCTATGGTCTGAGCGTGGTTTCCATGAATGCCCTGTCGTTCCTGCTGATCCCGCTCTATACCCGCAGGATCGACCCCGCTGAGTACGGGATCCTGGAATTGCTGAACCGGACCCAGGGCGTGCTGGGCCTGATCGTCATGGGAGGGCTGGGGCTGGCTGCATTGTCCTTCTACCAATTGGAAGCGGAGAACACCACCCGCAGAGAAAAGGTTTTCAGCACGGCAATGCTCGGCATCTTTGTGAATGGTGCGGTCATGCTGGGTGTGATCTATCCCTTTGCCGACCAACTGGCCACCCTCTTTTTTCGCTCCGCTGAATACGGCTGGGCCATTCGCCTGTTCGCACCTGTCATTCCGCTGGAGGTGATCTTTCAGCTCGGGCTCATCAGCCTGCAATCGCGGTTCCGCTCCAGCAGCTATCTGTTTCTGTCGCTCGGACGGTTTTTCCTGGGAGTCGCCTTCAACCTGGTGCTGGTCTACTGGCTCCGGGCGGGGCTGAAGGGCATTCTAATCTCGACCCTGGTGCACACGGCGGTACCCGCGATCCTGGTGATGCTGTACATCCTGCACCGGGCCCGATGGGCCACGGACTTCAGCCTGTGGAAGGAGATGTTCCGCTACGGGCTCCCTTTCATCCCGGGAGGACTCTTCATGTTCGTGCTGAGTGGCGGGGATCGCTACGTCCTGACTATTTTCCACGGCGAGACAGCCGTGGGCATCTACGCCGTCAGCTACAAGCTGGGATATCTCGTCACTTTTCTTCTGCTCACACCTTTTGTCAAGCTTTGGGGACCGGTCATGGTGGAGCTGGCGCTGCAGGAAGAAGGACGGCAGATGATCGCTCGGATCGCCACTCTTCTGAGCGCCGCCTACATCTACGTGGGGCTCCTAGTGTCTCTGTTCTCCCCCGAACTGGTTCGGTGGGTGGCGGTGCCGAGCTACTATTCTGCGGCGGCCGCGGTGCCGGTGGTCACATTTGCATACCTCTTCTGGGCCATCAGCATTGTGGGAGACAGCGTTTTCTACGCCGCGAAGAAGACCGCGGTGAAACCATTGATCCTAGCTGCCGCCTGCGTGTTCTGCATCTCGTGGTATCTGGTGCTCATTCCCGCGTTCGGTGGGGTCGGGGCGGCATGGGCCACAGTACTGTCGTTCGCATTCTTTGCCATCCTCACTTTGCGGGTGAGCCAGCGTTACTTGCCCGTGCCCTATCAGTATGGATTGATATCTCTGTTGATCGCGTTGGGCGTGGGCAGCTATCTGCTAGGGCACGCAGCCGCGGCCCGAGGCGTCCTGAATGACTATTGGACCACGGTGCTGGCGTCACTCCTCTTTCCCGCACTGCTGGCGAAGTTCGGTTTCTTCACGAAGGATGAAGTAGCTTTCCTGCGGCGGATCATGCACAAAGCGCGGCAGAAATTCCCCCTGCTGCGCCCCGCCAGCGATCAAGCATAGCCGGTTGTCATCGGATTCGCCGTGTTACCTTGGACTCGCGATCCACACGCGCATAGAGGGAGAACGTTCGGGAATGTCTTCTTTATCCGAGGACATGAACTATCGGGCACGGGACCTTTACTGGGATAGCCCGTGGTTGCAGGCCGCGTATTCTTCCGCCGCGCTGTCCCGGGCACGGGTGGCCGAAATGGGTGGGTTTCTCGAGGCAGCCCTGTCCTCTTATTGCAACGCCGCCCGGCGCGTAAAGAGCTCCGACCTAAGACGGCGACGGCTGAAGGAGTTCGCACGGTTCGTCTCCGCCCAAGTGGTCGCCAGTGACCCGTACGATCTGAATGACAATTTCTTCGTCCAGCAACTGCTGCGATCGAGGGAAGGCGCGAGGGTCGCGGGCTTGATCCGGTCCATCCCCGAACCGGAGCGGGTCAGTTTGAGAAAGAATCTGATCGTGCTGAAGGTCCCCACAGCGACGGAGCGGGGTGTGTTACTCCTGAAGTACACACCTCACTTCAAGACTTTTCTGGTGAACTTCGACCTTAAGCGAGTCTGCGAGAGATTTTCGCTCGTTCTCGAACCCAGCTGGTACCCGTATCCCGAACCGTTCTGGGCGCAATTCATCTGCCAATCCACTCTCGTTGTCTGCCAGACCATTTCACAGACCGCCGCCGAAGACATGCAGAGCTGCAACCTACCCCTGGTCCCGGTTCCCATCGGGGCGCAGGATTGGGTGAATCCCGATGTCTTCTATCCCATCCCTGGGACGAAGAAAGATTTTGACGTAGTGATGATCGCCAGCTTCATGAAGTTGAAGCGTCACGACGTTCTGTTTCGGGCGATGCGGAAGATGCGCCCGGGGATCAAGGTCGCCCTAATCGGCATGACTTGGGGCAGAGACCGAAAACAGTTTGAGCAGCAGGTCCGCGATGCCGGTGTCGGCGATGATGTGACTATCTTCCAGGGCTTGAAGGGGCCTCAGATCAATGAAGTCCTGAACCGCTCCAAAGTACACGTGCTGCTCTCCAAGATGGAAGGGGGCAACGTAGGCCTGATGGAAGCGATGGCCGCAGGCGTGCCTTGCGTGGTGTACAAGGACATCATCGGCCCGAGACTGACAGACATCAACGAGGAGACTGGCCTGCTCGCCGCAGACCCGGACTTGCATCACGTCTTGCGGGAAGCCATAGACAACCATGCCCGCTTCAGTCCGCGCGCGTGGTTCATCCGCAACACGGGCCCCCTGAATGCAACCCGCGTGCTTGATTCGGCACTGCGGGCTGCCTCTCTCCAACGCGGAGAAACGTATACGGGTTCTATCGTACCCAAAGAGAACCGCCTGGGCCTTTGCTATGTGGACCAGGAAGATGAGCGCCGGATGGAAGCAGGTTGGCGCGACCTCGAACTCGCCTTGGCACGCCTTTAAGTCGAACCCAGGGCCATTTTCATTGACTTTCATTTTTATTGACTCTCAATCTTCCGGCCTTATAACCTAGGCAGCGCCCCGGACATTTCTCTGTTTTTCGCGTTCGACAGCAATGGATGGAGCCCTATTGAAGCAAGTCTGCCGTCTCTTCGGCTTTTTGTTGATCCCAGGAGCTTTCTTACTAGCGACTCAGGACCTCAATGTGACACGCCCGCCGCGTCCTCCGCGGCACGTTGAGACCACATCTCCGCCGCCTGCGTTTCAAATCGTCGACACTCCTCAACCGGGCGGCATTCAAGGCCAGTCCTATTTCTTCACCTTCGCCGCACTGCACGGATTTACACCCCTCCTTTGGACGATCGATAGCGGCAGCCTCCCTCCTGGACTCACCTTAGGCTCGTCCACGGGAGAGGTATCGGGATTTGCCTCTGCCCCTGGTACATATCTGTTTACGTTGCGTGTCGTTGATGCATCAGGTCGCACGGCAACCCAGTCATCTCACATCATCATCAGCAGTTCGAGTACGTCGTATGGGAACACGCCGGGAGACGCCTATGCGACGGAAGGTGGGGCGCCCGATCCCGCGGCGATCGTACTGACGGCATGCCAGACGGTGGCCCTGACCGTGAATACGAGCTATCGCCTAGGGCAGAGCGTGACCGTGCCGACC
>JBKKBM010000161.1:0-9959 GCA_046714215.1 Terriglobales bacterium
GTCAACAAGATGGTGGGGCGGTGGGTGTCCGCCGTGGCCGTGCACTTAGAAGATACGAAGCAGTATTTTCCCAAAGCCGTGGTTACGGGCGTGCCGGTGCGTCAGGAATTTTTCCAGCGCGCAAATGCTTCGGGAAAGACGCTACTGGTGACGGGCGGGAGCCAGGGATCGCGGGCCATCAATCGGGCGGTGAGTGCGGCCTTGCCCGCGCTGGCTAAGATCGACGGCCTGCACATCATCCATCAGACGGGCGAACGCGATTACGACGAGACTCGCGCGGCGTATGAAAAGGCGGGAGTAGCGGCGAATGTGTCACCATTCATTCAAGATATGGCCAACGCGTTTGCTCACGCCGCGTTGATCGTGTGCCGGTCGGGCGCAAGTACGGTGGCGGAGATCGCGGCGGCGGGCAAGCCGGCCATCTTCATACCGTTTCCTTTTGCGGCGGATGACCATCAGACCCGTAATGCGCAGACGTTGGCAGCCGGTGGAGCAGCGGTCGTCATCGCGGAAAAATATCTCACGCCGGAGTCACTGGCGCAGGCAGTCTCGGAGTTGCTGGGCGACGCCGCGCGCTTGCAGCAGATGTCCGTTAAGGCGAGGGAGTTGGCGCATCCGCGTGCGGCCCAGGCGATCGCCGAGATGGTGAAACAGTTAGTGGAGAAGCGGGTGGAGAAGGCTTGAGCATGTTTGCCAAGATCCAGAGGGTCCATTTCGTGGGCATCGGGGGCATCGGCATGAGCGGCATCGCCGAGGTGCTGCTGACGCTGGGCTATAAGGTGTCCGGCTCCGACTTGCGGGAATCGGCGGTCACGGAGCGGCTGAAGGGTTTGGGCGCCACCATATATATAGGGCATCGGGCGGGAAACGTGGCTGGAGCCGAAGTTGTGGTGACGAGTACGGCGATTCCGCGGACGAATCCGGAGGTGGCGGAAGCGCGCTCGCGGCATATTGCGCTGATCCAGCGGGCGGAGATGCTGGCCGAGTTAATGCGGCTGAAATACGGGATTGCGATCGCGGGAATGCACGGCAAGACGACGACTACTTCCATGGTGGCGGCGGTGCTGGCGTCCGGAGGACTTGATCCCACTGTGGTGGTGGGCGGGCGCGTGGACGCGATGGGATCGAATGCGCGCCTGGGGAAGTCGCAATATCTGGTGGCGGAGGCGGATGAAAGTGACCGCTCATTCCTGAAGCTTTCGCCCATCCTCGCGGTGGTGACGAACATAGACCGCGAGCACATGGATACCTATCGCGACATGGCGGACGTGGAGGCGACGTTCGTCGAGTTTCTCGACCGGCTGCCTTTTTACGGGATGGCGGTGGTGTGCGGCGATGATGACCGCGTGCGGGCGCTGATCCCGAAGATGGCGCGCCGCGCGGTGACCTATGGCACGCGTGCGGATTGCGATTTCCGCGTGCGGGTGTTGGCTGGTGGAACAGTAGGGAAGGACCAGCCGTTCAACCGGTTTGAGGTCACATATAAAGGATCGCCGCTGGGCGAGTTCCATCTTTTTGTACCGGGGATGCACAACGTGCTGAATGCGACGGCGGCGGTAGCCGTGGGCGTGGGACTGGATATCCCGCCGGAGAAGATCCGCGCGGGGCTGGAAGACTTCCGCGGCGTGGATCGGCGCTTCCAGGTGAAGGGCGTGGCCGCGGGCATCACCGTGGTCGACGATTATGGGCATCATCCCACGGAGATCCGGGCGACGCTGGCGGCGGCCAAGCAATATGGATGCAAGCGCGTGCATGTGATCTTTCAGCCACACCGATTCACGCGCACCCGCGACCTGATGGAGGAATTCGCGGGCGCGTTCGCCGATGCGGACACGCTGCAGGTGCTGGACATCTATCCCGCGAGCGAAGCACCCATTCCCGGGATCACGGGCGAGGCGTTGGCGGAGAAGATCGCGGCGCAGGGAAGAGATGCGAGCTTTGCGCCGTCGTTCGCGGACGCGGTGTCGCGTTGTCTGGGACGAGCAACTCAAGAGGATCTGGTGCTCACGCTGGGCGCTGGCAATGTGGCGCAAGTGGGTCCGCTTTTACTGCAAGCGCTGGAGCCGCGGGAAGAGATCGTAGCTCCGGAATAGGCAACGCAGCCCGGTGAACAGCGGTTCCAAACGGACGGGAGCGGAGCGCGCGCCGACGTGCGCCGATGCGAATCCTACAAAACCCGAAATAATCCCTAAAAACATCTCTGCTTTTTGGTTGAAAACGGTTATAGTTTGAACGGCGACTCTTCCATGCGTTCATGACGCGCGACGACGACCGTTTTAACCCGGACCGTTCGGCATCCGTCCCTCGAGCGAGGGACCCGAAGGGCGTCGCCTCCATTACAGAACCAGAATTCGATCTCGACGACGAGCAATCTGACCTGGAAGCGGGTCTTGATGCTGATCTAGACGCAGACGACCAGCCGCAATTTCTGCGCGCGCAGCGCCGCGTGCCCGTGCGTAAAGGGCCGGTCACACGGAAGACGGCGAACCGGTTGCGCATCGTGCTCATCCTGGCGGTGATCCTGGGCACCTTGGGCGCGAGCAGCGCCGGAGTGTACAGCTACGCCACCCATTCGTGGCGCTTCCGCGTGGATGCCAGCGACAGCATCGAAACGGCGGGCCTGCAGAACGTGACCCGCGCGCAGGTGCTGGAGGTGATGGGCGGCGACATTGGCCGCAACATCTTCCGCGTGCCGCTGGAAGACCGGCGCAAACAACTGGAAGAGATCCCGTGGGTGGAGTCAGCCACGGTGATGCGTTTGCTTCCCGCGACGCTGCGGGTCGAGATCACGGAGCGCAAGCCGATGGCGTTCGTGCGCATCGGGTCAAAGATCGCCCTGATCGATGCAGGCGGCGTAGTCATGGACTTGCCGCCGAAGTCGCGCTCGAAGTATTCGTTCCCGGTGATCACGGGGATGGGCGATTCCGAACCGGTGTCGACGCGAGCGGCGCGAATGAAGATCTACGGGCGGCTGGTGGGCGAGTTGGACGCCGGCGGCACCAGCTATGCAAAAGATTTGAGCGAAGTAGACCTGGCCGATCCCGACGACGTGAAGATCACGGTGGAAGATCCAGCGGGGTCGCTGGTCATCCATCTGGGTGGCGGGAGCTTTGCCGACCGCTACCGGATCTACCTCAACCACATTCAAGAGTGGCGGCAGCAGTTCACCAAGCTGGAGTCGGTGGACCTGCGCTACAACAACCAGATCATCGTGAATCCGGACACGCGGGGCGCGGCCGGGGCGAGCGAGAAAAGGCTGAATCCATAATGGGTAGTAGTAACGATAAGCAGATCGCGGTGATCGACATAGGCAGCGCCAAGACCAGTGTGGTGGTGGGCGAAGTCAGCGAGGGAGTGCTGCGGTACCGCGGGCATGCCACGGTGGAGTCCAAAGGCACGCGCAAGGGCGCGATCGTGGACCTGGAGAAGACGGCGGGGGCCATCACCAAAGCCGCGGAGGAGGCGGAGAAGGTCTGCGGAGGCCCCATCGGACACGCGGTAGTCTCCGTGGGCGGGCCGCTGATGCGAGGTATCAACAGCCGCGGCGGAATGAATCTGGGTTCGCGCCCGCGAGAGATCACGCGGGAAGACGTGCGCCAGGCGATCGACCGGGCGCGGTCGGTAGTGCTGCCCGCCGACCGCGAGATGGTGCACTTGCTGCCGCAGGAGTTCATCGTGGACCAGCAGTCAGGCATTCGCGATCCGCTGGGCATGACCGGCATGAAGCTCGAAGTGAGCGTGCACATGGTCACGGCCGGGCAGAGCGTGACCCAGAGCGTGATCACCTCCGCCAACCGCGCGGGTATCCAGGTGGATGACACTGTCTTTGAGGGATTGGGCGCGGCGGAATGCGTGTTACGCCCCGATGAGCGTGAGTTGGGTGTCTGTTTGCTGGACATCGGCGCAGGCTCGACCGAGGTAATCACGTTTTTTGAAGGCTGGGTGGCGCATACCGGGGTGGTGCCCATCGGCGGCGATCACTTTACCAACGACGTTGCCGTGGGCTTGCGTACGCCGCTGGCGGAGGCGGAGAAGATCAAGCGCAGCTTCGGACATTCGGTGGTCACTAGCGTCCCGGAAGGAAATGAGATCGAGGTGCCGGCGGTAGGCGAGCGGCCTTCGCGGCTGATGCCGCAACGGTTGCTGGCGGAGATATTGGAACCGCGGGCGCGGGAGCTATTCGAGTTCGTCCGCGAAAATCTGCGCCAGGGCGGCGTGTTGGAGACGCTGGGCGCTGGCTTGGTGCTCACCGGCGGCGCCGCGCGGCTGCCGGGGCTGCTCTCCGTGGCGGAGTCAGTGATACGACGTCCCGGGCGGTTGGGGGTGCCGATGCCGCTCTCACGGATGCCGGTCTCACTCGCTGAGCCGGAGCATGCAGTGGCGCTGGGAACGCTGATGTATGCGCACCGGTCGCGAATGGCGCGCGCGGCGCCACAAGAGATGGGATTGAAGGCCAAGTTGAAGGCGTTCTTTCAGAGCGCCGGGTAGGGGATCGGATAATTGAGTAATCGGATAAGGGGTAATTGAAAGAGCAAGAGCAAAAGCTTTGGACGCGATGGATGAATCGGGTTAATTGAGTAACGTAAGGGCAAGGGCAGCGGAGCGAATAAGAAATCGAGGTTAAGGCGATGGCTGAGAACAACGGCAAGAATGGCAACGGCAGCGGCGAAGTTCGGATCTCTTTCCACGATGACACGCGCAACAACGCGAAGATCAAGGTCATTGGTGTGGGTGGCGGCGGTGGCAATGCCGTCAACCGCATGATCAACGCGCGGGTAGAGGGCGTGGAATTTGTGGTCGCGAACACCGACTTGCAGGCGCTGCAGATGTCGCAGGCGTCGGTAAAGATCCAACTGGGGGTGAAGCTGACCTCCGGGCTGGGCGCGGGCGCCAATCCGGAAGTGGGCCGCAAGGCCGCGCTGGAAGATGCGGAGAAAATCATTGAAGCGCTGGAAGGCGCGGACATGGTGTTCGTCACGGCCGGCATGGGCGGCGGCACCGGTACGGGCGCCGCGCCGATCATCGCGTCGCTGGCCAGCGAGATGGGTGCACTCACCGTGGCGGTGGTGACTAAGCCGTTCGCATTCGAAGGCAAGCGCCGGCTAACGCAGGCCGAGCGCGGCATCCAGGAATTGGTCGATTCCGTCGACACCACCATCGTGATCCCCAACGAGAAGCTGTTGGCGGTGGCGCAAGACGCCGGTTTTTTTGAATCATTCCGGGTGGCCGATGACATCCTGCGCCAGGCGGTGCAGGGTATTTCCGACATCATCACGATTCCGGGCATCATCAACCGCGACTTTGCCGACGTAAAGACCATCATGCAGGGCATGGGCTATGCGGTGATGGGCACGGCGACGGGACGGGGTGAGCGGCGCGCGACCCAGGCAGCGCAGTTGGCGATCGCGTCGCCGCTGCTGGAAGCGGGAGCGATCGACGGAGCGCGCGGCATCCTCATCAACATCACCGGCTCCAGTTCGCTGAAGCTGGCGGAGGTGAATGAGGCTTCGACCATCATCCAGAGCGCGGCGCATGAAGACGCCAACATCATCTTTGGCGCGGTGCTCGACGAGAAGATGAAGGACGAGGTGAAGATCACGGTGATCGCCACCGGCTTCCGCACGGACATGCCGGCGAAGAAGGACAAGGAACGCACGGTGACGGACGCGGCAGCAGCGATCGCGCGCGAGCGGACGGTTTCTGCGTTTATACCATCTGCGCCGACGATGGGAGCGCGGCCGGCGCCGGTGGTGCGCCCGCAGGCCTCCTCGTCATCCGCTGGAGCGGCGGCGTCAGTGACCATGACCCGGGAAGGAACTGGCAGAGAAGGCGTTGCGCGGGAAGGCTTTAGTAGGGAACCCATGGCGCGCGAAAGCGCCACCCTCGAATCGGTGAAGCAGAACATCAAGGCGGAGGTTGAGTCCGACGATCTGGACGTACCGGCCTTCATCCGTAAGCGGGCCGAGAGCTAGAGGAGCGAGAACGCAACCGTCCGCTGCCGGGCCACTATGGGGTTTGCGCCTGAGTGCTAGAACCGAAGGTAACGTGTCGCTCACGATACTCGGCACATCTATTGGCTGAAAGCGGTCGTACTATCTTGCTAGCTTGCTATCTAGGCCCTATCGAAGTAAGTTGACACCACCACTTTCAGTCCAATCCTGGCGTGAGGAGTTTGCGTGACCCAAAGCTCCAAGGCCGATGCGTATCCGGCGCAACGCCGGTATCCGCGCATCAGCGTGAATACGCCGGTGATCGTCTCTTCGAGCGCGTCGTCCTGCCTGGGCCAGACGGAGAACATCAGTCTGGGGGGCGCGCTGGTGTACTGCGGCGGCACCTTCCAGGCCCAGGAGCAGAGCCGCTTGCGCTTCAATCTGCCTACCGGGGTCTCGGTCGCCGCCACCTCCAAGCTGGTCCACCAACAGGCGAACGCGCGGTTGGGCTTCGAGTTCGTGGAGATGGACGCGGCCATGCGCGCGGAGTTAGCCAGCTTTCTGCAAAAGCTGAGCACGCATAGCCGTCGCGGGGCGCGCATCCCTAAACGCTTCAGCGTAGCGTTGTCGCGCGACGCGAAAGGCGAGATCGACCAACTGGCGGAGACAGTGATGATCAGCCGCTGGGGCGGACTGATGGTCTGTCGCGGGACATTCCGCATGGGCCAAAGCTTCTATCTATGGTGGCCGCAAGGCAAGCGCGGCGCCGACGCCCGCATCGTGATGCATCGCCGTGGCAACCATGCCGGCGTGGTCGAAGTGGGTTTTGAATTCTCTAACCACGAGAATTTCTGGGGCATGGAATTCCCCAAGGACGTGATCGAGTAGGGTTACGCTGCGGGCTTCCTTGCTTCCAGCGTCAAACTCCCAAAATCAGTCTCCCAAAATCAATCTCCGCCGAGGGCCGCAAGGCGATTTTGGGCCAACAACTCGCTTTTGAGCCAAAGCATCTTTATATAACTTGGCGGAACCGTGAAGGATACTGCCGGAAGCCTGCTTTTGCGGTTGCAATCGGGGGCGAAAGTCTCGTACTATCGGGCCAAGCAGCCCCCGAGAGACTAAAAGTGCTGTCCGTGGTTTATATGTGTGCGCCACGGTGGGAATGGTTTGCCCAGCGGTCTAAGGTTTTTAAAATCCAAGGTGTTAATTCCGAACTAGGTTGGTTGAATGCGTTCATTTCTGATCTTTGTCCTTATACTTTTTATCGCGGTTCCGGGCTTTGCCGGCACTACTCCTACCAAGAAAACCAAGACTTCCACGGCGCCCGCAGTGACCGAGAGCGCCAAAACTAAAAGCAAGATGAGTAAGCTCAAGGCGACCCGTCCGCGGGCGAAGACGTATTCCAAGAAGACGAAGAGACCGAAGAAGAGACGCTACTACGAGCGCTTTTATACCAGCTCGTTCGCCGATGACAACACAGCGGGCGATCAGATCACCGGCGAAGATCCGGTGGTGCGCGCCGCCGCCGTGGAAGCCCTGGGCAACATGAACGGGACCGTGGTCGCGGTGGATCCGGATACGGGACGCATCCTGGCGATGGTCAATCAGAAGCTGGCGCTGAGCGAAGGCGCGCAGCCCTGTTCCACCATCAAAGTGGCCGTGGGACTCGCCGCGTTGAGCGAAGGCGTGATCTCGCGCGATACCGACATTAAGCTGGGTCGGCGCTCGTCGATGAACCTGAGCACCGCGCTCGCCGTCTCGAACAACGCGTTCTTTGAGACCCTGGGACGCCGCATGGGATTCGAGAAAGTCAGCCACTACGCGCAGCAGTTCGGATTGGGTGAACTCGCCGGCTACAACATTGAAGGCGAACACTTGGGAACATTTCCCACGGAAGAATTGGCGGCCAAACTGGGCGGAGTAGGCAAGATGTGCTCGTTCGGCGAGAGCATCTCCATGACCCCGCTGCAACTGGCGGCGATGACCTCCGCCATGGCTAACGGTGGCAACCTTTACTACCTGCAGCATCCCCAGTCGCCCGAAGAAGTTTCCAGCTATCAACCCAAGCTGAAGCGGACCCTCGACATCGCAGCGTATATTCCCGATGTAGCCGATGGTATGGACGGCGCCGTGCGCTACGGCACCGCCCGCAGCGTGCGCTACAACTTTAATGAGGAACCTATTCTGGGCAAGACAGGTACGTGCTCCAAAGACGGGACCCGCTTCGGCTGGTTCACTTCGTACGCGAACACGCAGTATGGCCGCATCGTGACCGTCGTATTCCTGCGGGGAGGACGCCCCACCTACGGGCCCAAGGCGGCGGAGATCTCCGGCAAGTTCTACCGCAATCTTTACGATCACAGTTTCTTTGCGGTGAAGGGGACGGAGCGGACCAGCGCGGCGGGTTCCGCTCAGTAAACGGCAAAACAAACACCATCGCAAGCCTCCCTGTGGGGAGGCTTTCTTATGGATGGCGGCTTTTCTCGGCACGCCCGAGTGTGCTGAATGAGGACTCATTCAGTAACACTGCGCTGAGTTTTCCGGGCGCAGACGAGGAACTTTCAAAGAACAGCAACCAAGACGGGGAAGGCCGCGAGCGTATGATGAAGGCCCGCAATCCGCAACGTGAACGCCGCTCGCGGCTGAGCGGCATTGCTTTAGGCCGAATAGGAAATGCTACCATCGACATAAAGTCGCGCGCCGTGCCTACTGCTGTTTTCGCATGAGGATTGAGGCAACAATTATGAAAAAACTTCTGACTACCGCTTGTTTGTTTGTCGTGGCTACCGTTGCGATTGCCTCTTTCATCGCCCCGACAGTTTTCGGGCAAGAGAAGAAAACGGTGAAAGTTGAGGGATCGGAGCTGTCGAAGACAGGGCCGGCAGCCAACAAGCCGAGCCTCGAGGGCCTTGACGAGTTCATCGTCGAGCAGATGAAGGAGTGGAACGTGCCCGGCCTGGCAATCGCGATTGTGCGCGACGGCAAGGTCATTCACTCGAAAGGGTACGGTTTCCGGGATGTGGAAAAGCAACTCCCGGTTACACCGAAGACCCTGTTCGCCATCGGTTCCATCACCAAGTCGTGTGCAGTCGTGACCCTCGGGATGCTGGCCGACGGGGGGAAACTCGACTGGGACAAACCCGTGGGCGAATACGTGCCGAACTTCCGGCTCTACGACCCCGTGGCGACCGTGAGGATCACCATGCGCGACCTCGTGAGTCACCGCTCCGGCTTGCCGGGCCACGATTTCTTCATGTACTCCGCCGGCTTCTCTCAGAAGGAAATGATCGAGCGGCTCCGCTATCTGGAACCGAGCCGGGATCTGCGAACGACGCATCAGTACAGCAACCTGCTATTCATGACAGCGGGGTACTTGGCGGGGCAGCTTGCGGACACGACATGGGAGGAACTCACGCGACAAAGAGTTCTGCTTCCCCTGGGTATGGACCGCACAAACTTTTCGGTGCGGGAGTCACACAAGACCGGCGACTTCGCTCTTCCTTATGCGCATGTCAACGAGAAGGTCAAAGAGATCCCGCATCCCTTCCTGAATTTTCCGGAGGAGGGGGCGGCCGGCATCATCAACTCCAGTGTCGAGGACATGAGCCGCTATCTGTTGTTCTACCTCAACGAGGGACACGTTGGGAAGTCCCAACTCCTGTCGCGGAACAACATTCTTCAGATGCAGACCTCAATGATTGCAATGCGAAGCTCAATGTTCACCGAATTCGGTCAGACCAGGTACACCGAATACGGCCCGTCAAGCTACCGGATGGGGTTGTTCATGACAACCTACCGAGGCCACAAATTCGTGTCCCATGGCGGAGGCCTGGGCGGATTCCGCGCCGTTCTCTCTTTCATGCCTCAGCAGAAGATCGGCGTCATCGTCCTGACGGCTGTTAATGGGGGGGAACTATCGCTGCTTGCCACTGTCAATGCCTATGACCGTCTGCTGGGCCTGCAGCACGTGCCCTGGAGCGAGCGGTTCAAACGGCAGCAACATGAGCAGAGTGAATCTGCAGCGGAAGC
>JBKKBM010000162.1:0-3479 GCA_046714215.1 Terriglobales bacterium
TGAGCACCAGGTCGGTGGCCGTCGCCCCCGGCGGAAGCTCGCCGGTGAGTTCCACGCCGACGACTTCCGGCAACAGCATGTACAACGGCTGGCCAAGCATGACCGCCTCGGCCTCGATGCCGCCCACGCCCCATCCCACGACGCCCAGGCCGTTGATCATGGTGGTGTGCGAGTCGGTGCCAACGAGCGTATCGGGATACGCCTGCGTGGGTTTACCGGGACACTCATTCTGAAAAACCACGCGCGCGAGATATTCCAGATTGATCTGGTGGACGATGCCCATCTCCGGCGGGACGACAGCGAAATTCTTGAAGGAGCCCTGTCCCCAACGGAGAAAAGCGTAGCGCTCGCGGTTGCGCTGAAATTCGAGGATGCCATTATCCGTGAAGGCTTGCACCGTGCCGAATTCGTCGACTTGGACGGAGTGGTCGATGACCAGCTCGGCCGGTTGCAGCGGATTGATGACGGAAGGGTCGCCACCGAATTTCTTCACGGCATCGCGCATGGCGGCCAGATCCACGACCGCAGGCACGCCGGTGAAATCCTGCATCAGCACCCGCGCCGGAGAAAAGCTGATCTCACGCGAAGGCTCTTCGGCGGCCTTCCAGTCGGCGAGGAAGCGGATGTCGTCGGCGGTGACGGAGCGTCCGTTCTCATTACGGAGCAGGTTCTCCAGCAGGATGCGCATGGAATACGGCAGGTGCGTGGTGGAGAGACCCTGCTTATCGAGCGAATCCAGGCGAAAGATCTCAAACTCGCGGCCGCCGACGCGCAAGGTGGCGCGGCTGTTGAAGGAATTCATGTAGTCCCCCAGGGTTGTGAATTAGAGATTCTACTCCTAGGAGTGTTTGGGCGCGAGGGCGGAAGGCGTCAGGCGGTCACGAGCAGGCCGGTGACATACATGATGGCGAATCCCGCGGCCAATCCGGCGATACTGTAGCCGGTGGTCAGGGTTTGCGGGCCGTCTTCCGCGATCTGGTAGCGAGTGATCTCAATGACTACTTGGAAGATAGCGCCGGCGCCGATGGCGAGGAAGACCACGGCCCAAGTGGCGGTGTAAGCAAAGCCTCCGGCGATGGTGCCGACAATGGTCGGGAGGCCCGCGAGAAGGCCGAGCCAAAGCAGGTGAATACGGTTGAAGCGGCCTTGCACAACAGGCGCGACCACGGCGAGGCCTTCCGTCAGATTATGAATGGTGAAACCGAGGATGAGCATCATGCCGACGCTCACCGCTCCCAGGGCATACGCAGCCCCGATAGCCAGACCTTCGCCGAAATTATGGAGGCCGATGCCCAGAGCCACGCTATAGGCCAGCAGCAAACGGGGGTTCATGGTGAGGGCGCTTTCGCGCTTCTTCAGCCAGTCAGAAAGGACGTACAGTCCGAGCAGGCTCAGGATGAACGCCATCAGGATGAGAGCGACACCTTGATATGGCCCCGGGACTTTGGCCGAGGCTTCCAGCGCCTCATGCAACGAATCTATGCCGAGGAAGACGAGCAGTCCGATGGTGAGGCTCAGCAGGAAGAAATACCACTTCTGCGGCAACACGCGGAGAAACGGCAGCCAGCCGATACCGAGGAAGACCGGAATCACTCCGACGTAGATGCCGAGGAGGGCGAAGCGTCCGATGGTCTCGGCGGTGATGAGGGGAGTGGCGGCCGCGATCTCGATGTCGTGGGCAAAGACGACGCTCTTGCTGGAGATGAGCACGACTTCGTAAGGTTCGCCCTCGACCCAAGGATAAGGAATGCGCACCTCGGCGCGGCCAAGGCGAGGAATGGCGCCTTCCGGCGTGATCTCGAATTCCCAACTAGCGCGGTTCGTCCACCCGACCTGGACCTGCGCGATCACGATCGGGTCAGGGCCGGTGTTCACCACATGCGCGATGATCTGGCCAGGCTTCAACTCCACACGCTCGAAGTCGAGTTTCTCGAGAGGAGCCGGTGCGGGGCGGTCGATGCCGGTGCCGAGGCGGAAGAACAACGCGATCATGCCGGCCAGCAGCAGCACGGGCAGGACCGCGCTGGCCCATACCAGGGCGCGCGAGGGTTTGGCGTCGGGATCGGCGGCGGCAGGCTTCACGTCTTCAGCGATGAGGTTTTCAGGCATAGCGGGCTCAGTGCGCGTGGGCAACCTCTTTACCAGGGTTGGGGGCTGGTTTGGAGGCGGCGGCCTTGACCGGCTTGGCGACATTCTTGCTGCTCTCGACGACATCGAACCATCCCATCAACCCCTGCTCCATGTGCTCGCTAACGTGGCACTGGAACATGTACTGTCCGGGAAAGTCGTACTTGAACTCGAGGATGGCGCGTTCGGCGATATTCAGGGTCTTCACGTCCGTCAACTCGGCGGGCTTCAGCGCTGTACCCGTGGGGTAGAGCTGGTACATATTGCCGTGCAGATGCGGAACCATGCTCTCTTCGAACATGTTGACCACGTACATGCGGATGTCTTCACCCTTCTGCAACTGGATGGGATTGTCGGCATACTGGAAGGCCTTGCCGTTCCAGGCGTAGAAGTCAGCCTCGCCATCGCGATCGATGTCAAAGGCGCTCATGACCATGGCCATCTCTTTCATGGGCTTGCGGCCCTGCTTGGGGTCGACAATCATCATGCCGTACAGGCCGTTCTGGATATGCTGCGAAGTCGGCATGGTATGGCAGTGATACGGCATGATGCCGAAGGGCTGCGCAATGAATTCGTAGGTGTAGTAGCCGCCCGGAGGCACCAGTTCGAAGACCCCGTCAGCCTTGGCAGGATGCACGCCGTGGAAGTGGATGGTGTGGGGGAGCTTGCCTTTGTTAATGAGCTTGACGCGCACGAGATCGCCTTCGGTGACGCGGAGGACGGGACCGGGCACCGTCCGGTTGAAGGTCCAGACGGGAATTTTCACGCCGGGAGCGACTTCATGTTCCTGATCTTCCTCGATGACGAGTTCGAATTCCCGCACGCCATCTTTGGCCGTGGTGGGCGGCGGGACCGCAGGATTGTAAAACGTGGCGTCGACTCGACCGGGCTGCGGCTCCGCGTACTGAAAGGTGCGGCTGCCTTTGACGGGAGCAGCGTGCTGGCCATGGCCGCCGACTTTGGCCGCACGGACGGGCTTCTCTTTACGCCAAAAGCCGAAGGCGAGGGCCAGGACGGCCGCGACAACAAGGATCAGGATTCGAATGGGGATCTTCATTCCGCACTTCCGCTTCGCCGGCAGGTTAACCGGCATTAACTGTTTCTATTAAATAGTAATTAAGGCCCGCAGTCAAGCCGGCCGCTAACGACGGAGGGAGGGGGCGCGGGTGACCCAGACCTTTTCGGCCACGGGCTGGCCGACCGAGACTTTGCCATTCGCGGTCTGGACAGCGAGGGTACGGTCATAGTTACGGGCGAGGAGCTTGATCTTCGCGCCGGGACGCAGGCCGCGTTCTTCGAGGAACTCGAGCAGCTTGCGGTCGCGTTCATAGACGGCGCGGATGGTGTAGGCG
>JBKKBM010000163.1:0-6451 GCA_046714215.1 Terriglobales bacterium
TCCTTGCGGGCGCGCACGAGAACGGCTTTGACCACAGTGCCTTTCTTGGCCGTGCCATCGGGCGAAGCTTCCTTCACCGACGCGGTGAAGACATCGCCGAGATGGGCGGTGAGTCCGATGCCACCCAGCGGCAAGATCACCTGCAGCTTGCGAGCGCCGGAGTTATCAGCCACTTCGAGCATGCTTCTCATCATCACTGACATATCGTTTCTCCAAGCGGAAACAACGCTCTCGCGGTTTCCGCAACCTGCAAATCTTTCAGGCTAGCTAGCCTTGGTCGTCGCCTTAGGCAAATTTTTGGAACCGGCTTTGGCTTCCACCTTGTGCTCGGCATCGATAGCCGCGGCCAGGGCCGAGCGGCGTACGACGTCCGTCAAGCGCCAGCGCTTCAGCTTGGACATAGGGCGAGTCTCTTCGATACGCACCACGTCGCCGACCAACGCCTTGTTCTCTTCGTCGTGCACATAGAACTTTTTCGAGCGCGAGATGACGCGCTTGTAGAGCGGATGCGCCTTCTTCATCGTGACTTCCACCACGATGGTCTTCTGCATCTTGGTCGAGACCACTTCGCCTACTTTGCTGGCGCGGCCTATCTTTTTCTCAGTTACTTCAGCCATAGCTCTCTCCTACTTCTTCTTCGCGCCGGACTTTGCCTTGGTCGCGCTCTTCGCCTTGGGCTTGCTCTTGCCCGCGGCCTTCGTGGTCTTCTTAGCAGCCGCTGCTTTGGCTTCCGCCTTGGCCGGTTTGGCCGCGGTGGTCGCGATGCCGAGGGTGCGCTGACGGGCGATCGTCTTGACCCGGGCTACGTCTTTGCGCAGGCCACGGATCTTGTTCAGGCTCTCGGTCTGTCCCATCTTCATCTGGAACTTCAAGCGAAACAGCTGGTCCATGAGGTCATGTTCCTGCTGCTTCAGCTCGGAGTCAGTGGAATTACGAATTTTCTCAACTGTATTCATGGTCTCGTCTCAATGTCTCGTCTCAATCTCGTCTTACCTGAAGACGTAGCCAGCTACGTCTCTACAAATTTCTAGTGCGCTCCATGCCGGGCAACGAATTTGGTCTTGAGCGGCAGCTTGTTCGAGGCCAGACGCATGGCTTCCATCGCGTCCGTCTGCGAAACGCCTTCCATCTCGAACAGGATCTTGCCGGGGCGAACCACGGCGACCCAATGATCGGGAGCGCCTTTGCCCTTACCCATACGGGTCTCGGCGGGCTTCTTGGTCACGGGCTTATCCGGGAACAAGCGCATCCACACTTTGCCGCCACGCTTGATGAAGCGCGTCATGGCGACACGGCTGGCTTCGATCTGGCGGTCGGTGATGTAGCCGCACTCCAGGACCTTCAACCCGAAATCCCCGAAGGAGAGTTCGGCGCCGCGCCAGGCTTTACCGCGCATGCGACCGCGCTGCTGCTTGCGGTACTTTACTTTCTTTGGCATCAACATATGTTCGTGTCCTTAAAGCTTTTCTGGCTCTTAGTTATTAGCTCTTAGCTGTTAGCTTGAAGCTCAAACCAAATTCAAATCCAAAACGCCCCGCTCTCTTCACACCCGCCTCAACCTTTACTGGCTGAATGCTGAGTGCTAAGGGCTAAATGCTGCCCTTAGAACGCGCCCGTCGTCGTACCGGCTGGCTGTTCTTTCTTCTTCTGCGGCAGGATCTCGCCTTTGTAGACCCAGGTCTTTACGCCGATGAGCCCGTACGTCGTATGGGCTTCGGAGAATCCGTAATCGATGTCAGCGCGCAGCGTGTGCAGCGGCAGACGTCCCTGCAGGTACCACTCGGAGCGCGCGATCTCATTGCCGTTCAAGCGGCCGGAGACGCGCACCTTGATGCCTTTGCAGCCGAAGCGCAGAGCCGAATCCACGCTCTTGCGCATGGCGCGGCGGAAGCCGACGCGTTTTTCGAGCTGCAGCGCGATGGCTTCAGAGACCAGTTGCGCATCCAGTTCCGGCTTGTGCACCTCAAGGATGTCGACGAACACTTCGCGGTTGGTGCGTTTCTGCAAGTCCGCCTTGAGCTTGTCGATCTCCGCGCCTTTGCGTCCGATGATGATGCCCGGCCGCGCGGTCTTGATGATGATGCGCAGCTTGTTGCCGGGACGCTCAATCTCGACGGCGCTGACGCCGGCCGATTTCAGCTTCTCGCGCAGCTCGGCTTTGAGCTTCACGTCTTCCAGCAGCAGCTTGGCGTAGTCGCGTTCGGTGAACCAGCGCGACTTCCAGGGCTTGGTGTAGCCCAGGCGGAATCCGTATGGATGTACTTTCTGTCCCATCATTTCTCCTTGTTAGGGCGCTACGGCTTGGCCGCTTTGCCCTGCGCGCTCCGGCTTACTCTGCGTAAAGACCGGACCGCTTGGTGCTAAACCTTTAATACTGACCCCGTGCTACTTACTTTTTGGCTGCCTTCTTCTTGGCAACCGGTTTCTTCGCCTTGGTCTTCGCCTTACCGGCGGTCTTGCCCTTGGCGGACGGCGCGGCGCTGACCACGTCTGCCGCGTCGGAATCTGCGGCGCCTTGCGCTTTGCGCTCCGCCAGCACGATGCTGATGTGCGCGATGCGGCGCTGATAGCGATAGGCGCGGCCCATGGGAGCCGGGCGGATGCGCTTCATGCGCGGACCTTCATTGCTGATGGCGTTCTTCACATAGAGATTGTCGACATCCACATCGAGACCTTTTTCCTGGCTCATGTAGTTGGCGTTCTCAATGGCCGAGCGCAGCAGCTTATGCACGTTCGGGGCGATGCGCTTGTTGGCGAAAGTCAGCGTGTTCAACGCGTCTTCCACCCGGCGGCCCTTGATCATGTCGAGCACCAGCCGCGCCTTCTGCGGGCTGACGCGGGTGAAGCGGGCTTGAGCTGTGAATTCCATAAGTTAATGTTCCTTGTTCTGACTCTTAGCCTCCGCTTTCACCTCATTCGGCTGAATACTGAGTGCTAAGTGCTAAATGCTGCCCTCTTACTTCGACGGTGGCGGTGCTGCTGCCGGCGCCGCTACTCCTGGAGCCGCCGCCGGTTTGGTCGACGTTTCCGCCGCCGCCTTCATCGAGTGTCCTTTGAAGGTGCGGGTCTGGCTGAACTCACCCAGTTTATGGCCCACCATGTTCTCGGTGAGGTAGACGGGGATGAACTTCTTGCCGTTGTGCACCGCGATGGTGTGTCCCACCATGTCGGGGTGCACGGTCGAGCGCCGCGACCAGGTGCGGATCACTTTCTTCTCATTGCGCTTGTTCATGCCGTCAACCTTGGTCATGAGGTGCGCATCAATGAATGGTCCTTTTTTCGTAGAACGTGCCATCGTTTAATCCTTTATTCGTTACTTCTTGCGACGGCTGACGATGAACTTGTCAGTCCGCTTGGCCTTTTTTTAAGGGCTCCGCAACGCTTCGCTGCTTCGCCCTCGCCCTTTGTTCGCGCTGTACGGCGCTCACTCCGGGCTCACCCAACTATTTCTTCCTACGGCTCACAATGAACTTGTCAGTCCGCTTATTGTTTCTGGTCTTGTAGCCACGCGTCGGCTGGCCCCACGGGGTCACCGGGTGACGTCCGCCAGAAGTTTTACCTTCACCACCGCCGTGCGGGTGATCGACCGGGTTCATGACGACGCCGCGGTTCACCGGGCGACGTCCCATCCAGCGCTTACGTCCCGCCTTACCGATGGAGATGTTCTCGTGATCGGTGTTGCCCACCTGGCCGATGGTGGCCATGCAGTCGATCAGGACTTTGCGAGTCTCGCCCGAAGGCAGCTTGATGAGCGCATAGTCGCCTTCTTTGGCCACCAACTGCGCGGATCCGCCGGCGGAGCGCACCATCTGCGCACCCTTACCCGGCTTCAACTCCACGTTATGCACGGTGGTGCCGGCGGGGATGTTACGCAACGGCAATGCGTTGCCGACGAGGATGTCAGCTTCCGGACCGCTGACGATCTTCTGCCCCACGGTCAAGCCGACCGGCTGCACGATGTAGCGCTTCTCGCCATCGGCATACGCCAGCAGCGCGATGTTGGCCGAGCGGTTGGGATCGTACTCGATCGACTCGACCGTCGCGGGAATGCCGTACTTGTCGCGCTTGAAGTCGATGGTGCGCAGCTTGCGCTTGTGGCCGCCGCCGCGATGCCAGCTGGTCAGGTCGCCCATGTTGCGGCGTCCACCGGTGCCCGTCTTGGCCTTGGTCAGCGCCTTGTGCGGACGGTTGGTCGTTATCTCATCGTTGACCAGCGTCGACTTGTATCGCAGCGACGGGGTTATCGGTCTATATGTCTTGATTGCCATGGCTTCTCTTCTGAGGGCTCCGCGGCTTCGCCGCTATGCCCTCGCACTTTGCTCGCGCTAAATCGGCGCTCGCTCCGTGCTCACCCTTTATTCTCCGGGAGCACTACCTGGCCCCCAGTTCTCACTTCGAAAATCTTTACTTGTTCGCTAACGGCTTTCAGCTATCGGCTGCCAGCCAGAGCGTGCCCACTTACATGTTCTGCGCGTATTCCGGCATTTTTTCGCCGGACTTCAATCTCACATACGCCTTCTTCCAGTCCGGACGGAAGCCCGAGAACTTACCCCGGCGGCGCTCTTTGCCGACGAAGTTGGCGGTGCGCACCGAAGCCACTTTCACTTTGAAGATGGACTGCACGGCTTCCTTGACCTCAGTCTTGGTCGCTTGCGCCGCCACTTCAAAGACCAGCGTGGATTCGGTCTCTTTCACGCCCAGCCCTTTTTCCGTGATGACCGGACGGCGGATGATCTGATATGCGGTCTTCATTACGCCACCTCCGCTTTCGGGGCCGCGGCTTTCAGCGATGCTTGCAGTTTTTCAATCGCTGGCAGCGAGAAGATGGCGCGCTCGTAACGCAGCAGGTGGTACGGATGCACCAGGCTACCAGCGACGAGTTCGACGCCTTTCAGGTTGCGCGCGCTGAGGACCAGGTTGGCGTTGTCCGCCTTGGCCGAATCCACCAGCAGGACCGTCTTCTCCACCTTCAGGCCGTTAAGGGCCTCGCGGAAAGCTTTGGTCTTGGCATCTTTCAACTCAAAGCTCTTGACGATAGTCAGCTTGCCATCGGCCAGCTTGGAAGCGAGCGCCGAGCGCAATGCGCCCTGCAGCTTCTTCTTAGGAAACTGATAGTCATAGGAGCGGGGTTGAGGTCCGTGGACCGTGCCGCCATGCCGCCAGAGAGGCGAACGGATGGAGCCCACGCGGGCGCGTCCGGTGCCCTTCTGCCGCCACAACTTCTTCCCCGCGCCGCTCACCAGCTTCTTGTTCTTGGTGGCGTGCGTACCGGCGCGACGGGCGGAGCGGTAGTGCTTCACCGCTTCCCACAGCAGGGCTTCGTTGACCGCGCCAAAGACTTCTTCGGCCAGCTCGAAGCTGCCTACCTTCTTTCCGCTCAGATCGAGTACATCAATGTTTGCCATATAGTCTTTTCTCTAGAGGGCTCCGCGGCTTCGCCACTATGCCCTCGCGCTTTGCGCGCGCTGTACTGCGCTCGCTCTGCGCTCACCCTTCCTGCAATTCTTGGCCTACAAATCTTGGTCCGACTTACTTATTCTTCTTCGCTGCCATAGCTGCCTTCTTGGCTGCCTTCAACGGATCCACGGTGCCGGAGCCGGCAAAGCCACGACGCTCACGCGGCGGCTTCTTGGCTTTGCTGATCACTACATAGCCGTCCCGATGTCCCGGCACAGCGCCTTCCACCATCAAAAGGTTCTCGTCGAGGTCGATGCCCACGATGCGCAAGTTGCGGATCGTCTTGGTCACCACACCCATGTGTCCCGGCATACGCGTGCCCGGAAATACGCGCGACGGGAATGACGACGCGCCGATCGAGCCTTGCACCTGGAACATGTGCCCGTGGCTGGCCGGACCACCGCCGAACTTATGGCGCTTGACTACGCCGGCAAAACCACGGCCCTTGCTGGTGCCGCTTACGTCCACGAACTTATCGTCGGAGAAGATGTCGACCAGTACTTTGTCGCCCACCTTCACGCCGGCTTCGCCCTCAGCGCCTTCAGTGGCGCCTTTGCCGAGGTCAATCACCTGGACTTCGCGGATGAACTTCACCGGGGGCACATTGCCTTTGGCGAAGTGTCCCTGCATGGGTTTGGTGACTTTGGAACTCTTCACGAACTCAACCAAGCCGATCTGCACGGCTTCATATCCGTCACGGGTGGCCGTCTTTTTCTGCGTCACGACGCAGGGGCCGGCTTGCAGCACGGTGATGGGGCGGACTTCACCCTTGTCATCGAACAGTTGCGTCATGCCGACTTTTTTGCCTAAGATTCCGCTGACCATATCGTCCTTTCCTCATCTTCTATTCCAGGGCTCCGCAACGCTTCGCGGCTGCGCCCTCGCTCTTTGCTCGCGCGGCTTTCTTTCGAAAAACCAGGCGCTCGCTCCGTGCTCACCCTCAACATGCCTCGGATCGCGCTTACCCCCGAGCCGAGCACTCCCGCGATTTCGT